>DWYD01000113.1 GCA_019118865.1 Candidatus Coprenecus merdipullorum
GAGGTCAACGGCAAGGGTTACAACTTCCTTTCTCTGGTCAATCCCGAGAAATGCATCGGCTGCGCCAACTGCGCGACCGTATGCCCTGATTCAGTTATTACTGTTTATCGTGTTAAAATCTAAATTTTGAGAATATGGCAGAAAAGATTCTTATGAAAGGTAACGAAGCCATCGCATACGGAGCCATCGACTGCGGCTGCGACGGATACTTCGGATACCCTATCACCCCTCAGTCCGAGGTGATGGAAACCCTGATGAAAGTACAGCCCTGGGAGACCACCGGCATGGTAGTGCTCCAGGCCGAGAGTGAAACATCATCCATCAACATGGTATACGGCGGTGCATGCTGCGGAAAGAAGGTCATGACCTCCTCTTCCAGCCCCGGCATCAGCCTCATGTGCGAGGGACTCAGCTACATCGCCGGCGCCGAGCTGCCCTGCGTGGTAGTGAATGTAATGCGCGGCGGTCCGGGACTCGGCACCATCCAGCCCAGCCAGGGAGACTACTTCCAGGCAGTGAAGGGCGGCGGACACGGTGACTATCATCCCATCGTACTCGCCCCCGCATCGGCTCAGGACATGTACGACTTCGTAGGCGAGGCCTTCGAGCTCGCATTCAAATACCGCAATCCTGCCATGATTCTCGGCGACGGTGTCATCGGACAGATGATGGAGAAAGTGGAGCTGCGTCCCGCCAAGCCCCGCCGCACCGAGGAGGAGATCCGCGCCCTGTGCGACTCCTGGGCCACCATCGGCAACAAGGGCCGTCACGGCAACACCATCACATCCCTCGCCCTCGACCCTCAGGTACAGGAGAACTTCAACATCAAGCTCCAGAAGAAGTACGCCGAGATCGAGGCCAACGAGGTCCGCTACTCGACTTACATGACCGACGACGCCGAGTACCTCATCGTAGCATTCGGCTGTATGTCCCGTATCGGCGAGAAGGTAGTCGAGCTTGCACGCGAGGAAGGCATCAAGCTCGGACTGCTGCGTCCCATCACCCTCTATCCTTTCCCCAAGAAGGAGATCGACGCCTTAGTACCCCAGCTCAAGAACATCCTCTCCCTCGAGCTCAACGCAGGCCAGATGGTGGAGGACATCAGACTGATCGTCAACGGACGCATCCCCGTCAACTTCTACGGCCGTCAGGGCGGTATGATTCCTGACCCCGAGGAGATCCTGGAAGTCTTCAAAAAAACTATGTAAAAAAGGCAATCATGATGGATATTAACGAAATAATCAAACCTGAGAACAAGGTTTACGGGAAAACCCCCATACTCAAAGACAACATCCTCCATTACTGCCCCGGCTGCTCCCATGGTGTAGTCCACAAGATTATCGCCGAGGTCATCGAGGAGATGGGCATCCAGGACAAGACCATCGGTATCTCCCCTGTAGGATGCTCCGTATTCGCATACAACTATCTGGACATCGACTGGCAGCAGGCAGCTCACGGACGTGCTCCCGCCCTCGCCACAGCCACCAAGAGGCTGATGCCCGACAAATACGTGTTCACATACCAGGGTGACGGCGACCTCGCATCCATCGGTACTGCCGAGGTAATGCACGCCTGCAACCGCGGTGAGAACATCGTCATCATCTTCATCAACAACGCTATCTACGGTATGACCGGAGGCCAGATGGCTCCTACCACCCTCCTCGGACAGGTGACAGCCACCACTCCTTACGGACGTAAGGCCGAGCTCAACGGTTATCCTCTCAAGATTACCGAGCTCATCGCCCAGCTCGAGGGTACCTGCTATGTGACCCGTCAGTCCGTACAGAACCCCGCAGCAGTGCGCAAGACCAAAAAGGCCATCCGCAAGGCATTCGAGAACTCCATGATGAAGAAGGGAACTTCTTTCGTAGAGGTGGTCAGCACATGTAACTCAGGCTGGAAAGTTCCTCCTGTACAGGCCAACAAGTGGATGGAGGAGAATATGTTCCCGTTCTATCCGCTCGGCGACATGAAGGACCGTTGATTTAAAATCTTGCGAACTGCCGCGTCACTGCTCAGTCCTCGTATCCTCATTTACGGAAGTAAACTCCGGTACTCGGACTTTCGCGTTCCTTGCATTTCACAAGATTTTGGAAATCAACGAAAGACAAAGCAGTACACAAGATACTGAGATCATAATTTAAAATACTACAAAATTTAGACAGAAATATGAAAGAAGAAACCATCATAGCAGGATTCGGAGGACAGGGAGTCCTCTCCATGGGCAAGATTCTGGCCTACTCCGGTATCATGCAGGATCAGGAAGTGGCATGGATGCCCTCCTACGGCCCTGAAATGCGAGGCGGTACCTGCAACGTGAGCGTCATCCTCAGCGACAAGAAGATCAGCTCTCCTATCCTGAGCAAGTTCGACACCGCCATCATCCTCAACCAGCAGTCCCTCGACAAGTTCGAGTCGCGCATCAAGCCCGGCGGACTGCTCGTCTATGACCCCAACGGCATCACCCACCATCCGACCCGTACCGACATCCAGATCTACAAGATCGACGCCGCCGACGAGGCCGCCAAGATGGGCAACGCCAAGGCCTACAACATGATCGTCCTCGGAGCCTTCCTGAAGGTTAAGCCCATCGTCAAGATGGAGAACGTGACAGCCGGACTGAAAAAGTCCCTCCCTCCCCGTCACCACAACCTCATCCCGATGAACGAGCAGGCCATCAAGGTCGGCATGGAAGCAGCCGTTAAAGTCCGCTAAAATCCGACAACGCAATATCAGAAAAGAGGCTGACTAAAAGAGATTTAGTCAGCCTCTGCTGTTATTCAGAAGTAATGATTATCCGGTCCCCGGAAACGTCAACCCGCACAGGTCGGTCCTTCGATATCGAACCTTCGATCAAGGCCTTGGCCAGCATGTTGACCAGCTCGCGCTGGAGGATACGCTTGATGGGACGGGCACCGTAGGCCGGGTCGTAGCCCTTCTCGGACATGTAGTCGATGAACTTCTGGCTGAAGTCTATCGAGATGCCGTGTTCCTCCATCTTCTTCTTCAAGGCACTCAACTGGAGGTTCAGGATGCCGAGTATGTCCTTGCGGGTCAGAGGCTCGAACATGATGATCTCGTCGATACGGTTGATAAACTCCGGACGCATGCTCTTCTTGAGGATGTCGATGACGGCCCTGCGGCACTCCTCCAGAACATCAGACCTGGAAGCCTTGTCATCGATGTGCTCGATGCGCTGCATGTACTCCTGTATCACCTCGGCTCCGACATTGGAGGTCATGATCAGGATGGTATTCTTGAAGTCCACAGTCCGCCCCTTGTTGTCGGTCAGACGGCCGTCGTCCAGCACCTGTAGCAGGATGTTGAACACATCGGGATGGGCCTTCTCTATCTCGTCCAGCAGGATGACCGAGTAGGGCTTGCGGCGCACGGCCTCGGTGAGCTGGCCGCCCTCGTCGTATCCGACGTATCCCGGGGGCGCACCGACCAGACGGGAGACGCTGTGCCTCTCCTGATACTCGCTCATATCGATACGGGTCATCATGTTCTCGTCATTGAACAGGGCCTCGGCCAAAGCCTTGGCCAGCTCGGTCTTACCGACACCGGTGGTACCGAGGAACATGAACGAGCCTATGGGCCTCTTCTCGTTCTGCAGTCCGGCACGGCTTCTGCGCACTGCGTCGGCCACGGCACGCACGGCCTCGTCCTGACCCACTACCCTCTTGTGCAGCATGTCCTCCATGTGCAGCAGCTTGGTCTTCTCGCTCTCAAGCATACGGGTCACGGGTATACCCGTCCACTTTGAAACTATCTCGGCGATATCCTCCGGCTCCACCGACTCATTGATCAGCGGGTCCGGATTGGCGGCCTTCTGCGCCGTCAGCTCGTCTATCTCCTTCTGGGCCGAGGCTATCTTGCCGTAACGCAGTTCGGCCACCTTTCCGTAATCCCCGCTGCGCTCCGCCTCGTCGGCCTGGAATCTGTACTGCTCGATGTCCGCACGCTTCTGGGAGATACGGGCCAGCAGGTCCTTCTCCACCTTCCACTTACGGTTGAGCTCGTCGAGCTGCTCCTTAGCCTCCTTGATGGAAGCCTGTATCTCGTCCAGTTTGGGCGAATGTCCCTCGCGCTTGATGGCCTCCCGCTCGATCTCCAGCTGCCGTATCTTACGGTTCAGCTCGTCGATGGGGTCAGGCACCGAGTTCATCTCCAGACGCAGTTTCGATGCGGCCTCGTCTATGAGGTCGATGGCCTTGTCCGGGAGGAAACGGTTGGTGATGTACCTGTGCGAGAGCTCCACGGCGGCGATGATGGCGTCATCGTCGATATGCACCTTGTGGTGATTCTCGTACTTCTCCTTCAGTCCCCTTAGTATTGAGATGGACTCGGCCGGGGTAGGCTCGTCCACCATGACCATCTGGAAACGCCGCTCCAGGGCCTTGTCCTCCTCGAAGTACTTGCGGTACTCCTCGATGGTGGTGGAGCCGATGGCCCTGAGTTCTCCACGGGCAAGGGCCGGCTTCAGGATATTGGCCGCATCCATGGCGCCTGACGAACGTCCGGCACCGACCAGAGTGTGAATCTCGTCGATGAACAGAATGATCTCACCCTGACTCTCAATCACGGCATTGACCACTCCCTTCAGCCTCTCCTCAAACTCGCCCTGATATTTTGCACCGGCCACGAGGGCACCCATGTCCAGTGAATAGATTTCCTTGGTCTTCAGGTTTTCCGGTACGTCCTGACTGACTATCCTCTCGGCTATGCCCTCCGAGATAGCTGTCTTGCCGACACCGGGCTCTCCGACCAGAATAGGGTTGTTCTTCGTCCTACGGCTCAGAATCTGGAGCACCCTGCGGATCTCCTCGTCCCTGCCGATGACGGGATCGAGCTTCCCCTCGCGGGCCCGCTGGTTCAGATTGACCGCGTACCGCTCGAGGAACTCCTTGTTGTTATTGTTCTGTGGGTAATTCATATTATTCATAACTTTTCTCCTTTTGAATACGGGATTACACAAAAATTCTGCCGTTCTAATTTTTCTGACAGAGTGACATATTTTTCCCCGAATTTACTTATATTTGTTCCCGTTAAATTCCGCCTGCAAGACAATGAACAGCGTCAGCAACACCTTCTCCACTCCCCCCGACGGCACTTCCCTGCCTGTCGTCGAATCCTTCTATTCCATTCAGGGAGAAGGGGCAAATACCGGCAAGGCAGCGTGGTTCGTCCGCCTCGGCGGGTGCAATGTCCGCTGCCCGTGGTGCGACTCACCCTCCACCTGGGACGCCGGGCGGCATCCCTTGCGGAGCATCAGTTCCATTGTCAATGAAATAGCGGCATCCCCCGCCATCAACGTAGTCATCACCGGAGGGGAACCGCTCCTCCATCCGCTCGGACCGCTATGCGCGGAATTGAGAGCAAGGGGATACAACATTTTCCTGGAGACATCAGGGACAAGTCCGCTCAGCGGGGATTTTGACTGGATATGCGTGTCTCCCAAGAGGCACTGTCCTCCCCTGAGGGAAGTGCTGGAAAAGGCCCATGAACTGAAGATTGTGGCAGGTGACAGGACGGATCTGGACTGGGCCGGAAGCGTCAGAAAGTCAGTCAGCAGGCAGTGCGTCCTGCTGCTGCAGCCCGAGTGGGGAAGGCGGCAGAGCGCATCTCCTATTATAATAGAATACGTCAAGGAGCATCCCGAATGGAGGATATCCCTTCAGACCCACAAATACCTCGACATTCCATAAAACTCAACTAATAATTAATCTTTAATACCATGTCAATCAAACACATTATCACAGCTTTATGCATCTGCTGCATGATTTCTCCCGTTCTCTCAGCACAGAAGAAGAACAAGAAAGAGCCGGCTCAGCCTGAAGGATATCAGTTCGAGACCGTTATCGAGGTTCCCATCACCTCCATCAAGAACCAGAGCAGCTCCGGTACATGCTGGTGCTTCTCGGCCCTTTCATTCTTCGAGTCCGAGATACTCCGTAACGGCTACACCGACTCGCTGAATCTCTCCGAGATGTTTATCGTCCACAACTCCTATCAGGAGAAAGGCGAGAAGTACGTAAGACTCCACGGCGTCCTGAACTTCGGTCAGGGCAGCTCGTTCGGCAACGTGCTCTATGGCCTCAAGAACTACGGCATCGTACCCGAGTGGGAGATGGAAGGACTCAACTACGGTACTGACTCTCATCGTCACGGTGAGCTTGACGGCGTGCTGAAGGCATACCTCGACGTGATCGTAAGCAATCCCAACCGCACCCTCTCCACCGCTTGGAAAAACGGATTCAAGGGCATTCTGGACGCTTACCTCGGCGAGTGCCCCGAGACTTTCACAGTAAACGGCAAGGAGTACAACCCCCACACCTACATGGAGTCCCTGGGCATCAACCTGGACGACTACATCGACCTCACATCCTGGACACACAAGCCCTTCTATGAGAAGATGATCATCGAGGTACCCGACAACTGGCTCTGGGAGTCCTCCATGAACGTGCCCATCGATGACCTTGTGGCCATCATCGACAACGCCATTGAGAACGGCTATACCGTAGCTTGGGCAGCTGACGTCAGCGAGACAGGCTTCAACCGCGACGGCCTCGGAATCGTACCCGACTATGCAGCCCTCGAGGCCGAAATCAAGGAAGTCGGCTCAGACCAGGCCCGCTGGATCGGAGCTGAAAGAAGCAACCCCTACGCCATTGCATTCCAGGCTCCCTGCCCCGAGCTGGAGATCACCCAGGAAATGCGTCAGGAAGGCTATGACAACTACCAGACCACCGATGACCACGGCATGCAGATCTTCGGTATCGCCAAGGACCAGACCGGAAAGAAATACTACATGGTCAAGAATTCCTGGGGTGATGCAGGCAAGTACCATGGAATCTGGTATGTATCCGAGGCTTACGTAAGATACAAGACTATGGACATCATGGTCAACAAGAACGCCATTCCCGAGGAAATCAAGGCAAAAATGAACTTCTAATCAGAATCTGACATCCAGTTATGAGACTGAATCTTATCATAGCCGGAGCTCTTGTGCTTGCGACGGTCATACCGTCGCAGGCCGGGACCCGGAAAAAACAGCAGGAGCCAGAATGGGTCAACCCCTATCAGTTTACGGAGGTTGTGAGAATTCCTGTGACATCCGTTAAGAACCAGAATGCCAGCGGCACATGCTGGTGTTTCGCCACCACCTCATTCCTGGAGGCCGAGCTGCTGCGCGAGGGCAAGGGAGAGTACGATCTCTCAGAAATGTTCACCGTACGCTACAACTACTACGAGAGGCTGAACGACAACTACCTCCGCCGAGGCAAAGGCAATATCGGTGAAGGAAGTATCGCCCACATGGCCCTCAAGGTCATCGACAAATACGGCATCGTGCCCCAGTCGGCTTACCTCGGTATCAACTATGACTCTCCCCTGCCCGACCACAGGGAGCTGGGAACATACATAGCCGCCATCGCAGGAGCCTCGGTAGAGCTCAGGCAGCGCTCTCCAGAGTACTTCGAACTTCAGGACGCCCTGTTCGACATCTACATGGGAAAGATTCCTGAAAATTTCGAGTATGAAGGCAAGGAGTATACTCCGATATCCTTCAGGGACATGCTTGGTATCGACATTGACGATTATGTAGAGATCACCTCATTCTCCCACCATCCATTCTATCAGGAAGTACCTCTCGAGATTCCCGACAACTGGGACCACGAGCTCCTGTACAACCTGCCTCTGGACGACATGATGGCAGTCATCGACAACGCCCTGAACAACGGTTATACCGTATGCTGGGACGGTGACGTGAGCGAGCAGGGCTACGTATTCATGCCTACAGGAGTAGCCGTACTGCCTGCCGACCCCCGCACTGACATGCAGACAATAGCCGCCAGCGGATCCATCATCGAGGAAGTGGAATACGTGGACCAGGCCATGCGTCAGGCAGGATTCGAGTCTTTCACCACCACTGACGACCATCTGGAGCACATCACCGGAATCGCCACCGACCCCGCCGGCACCAGGTACTACATCACCAAAAACTCCTGGGGCGAGCGCGGTCCGTTCGACGGCTACCACTACATGTCCGAGAAATATGTCAGGGCAAAGACCGTCAGCATACTGGTGCACAAGGACGCAATACCCTCCGACATTAAAGCTAAAATGGGACTGTAACAATCTGTAATGATATGAAACTCACCAAATACCTCCCTGACACCATCACCTGCCTCAACCTGCTCTCCGGCAGCGTGGCTGTAATTTTCGCCTTCCGCGATGATTTTGATGCGGCCCTGGGCATGATTGTGCTGGCTGCGGTATTTGATTTTCTGGACGGCCTGGCCGCCAGAGTGTTTCATGCATACTCCGATATAGGGAAGGAGCTGGACTCGCTCGCTGATACGGTGAGCTTCGGGCTGGCTCCCTCTCTTATTTTATATAACTGGCTGGCCGGCTTCACATCCTGTATTCATCCATACGTCTGCTATATTCCCCTGCTTATAGCGGCATTCTCCGCCCTGCGGCTCGCCAAGTTCAACCTGGACACCCGTCAGAGCGAGAGTTTCCTGGGCCTGCCCGTACCGGCCTCAGCCCTCTTCGCCGCCTCCCTGGCCGCCTTCGCCGGTCATTATGAGCACATCGCCAACACCTTCCTGGCCAACAACTGGGCAATCCCGGCAGTGACCCTTATTATCTGCGCCCTGCTGGTGAGCGAGCTTCCGATGTTCTCCATGAAGCTCAAGTCCCTCAAGTGGAAGGACAATGCACAGCGCTTTACGTTCCTGTGCATAATAATACCCGCCGCAGTCATTCTCCTTATCCTGAAGATACACTGGACGGGTATCATATTCACTGTCTTCGCGTTCTACATCATCTGGAACGCGGCCGCGGCACTACTCCGAAAACTGCTTCACAAGTAAGTCCACCGTCGCGGCAGCCTTCTCTCCCTTGGCACCGAAATAGAACTTGATCTTGGGCTCCGTACCCGAGGGGCGCACTGTCACTACCGAGCCGTCCTCGGAGAAGAACCTGAGTACGTTGGACTTGGGCAGACCAGTCTTCTCGGGTTCGGTGTAGTCAATTACCTTCACTACTGGTGAGTCACCCAGCTTAGCGGGAGGATTCTCGCGGTAGTTCTTCATCATGGCGGCTATCTGCTGGTTGCCGTCGATGCCCTTCTTGGTCAGGGAAACGAGCCTCTCGCGGTAGGTGCCGAACTCAGCGTATATCTTCTGCAGCAGGCCATAGAGAGTCAGGCCCTGGTCAGCGGCCCATGCAGCGCACTCGGCTACGAAGGAGCAGGTGATGACGGCATCCTTATCGCGTACGAACTCTCCAACGTTGAAGCCGTAGCTTTCCTCGCCTCCGCAGATGAAGGTCCTGCGGCCCTCGTTCTCGCGGACTATCTGGGCGATGTACTTGAAGCCTGTGAGCACGTCGTACATCTGGACTCCGAACTTGTCTGCAATGGCTGTCAGAAGCTCGGTGGTCACGATGGTCTTTACGCAGTAGGTGTCCTTATTGAGTTTACCGAGCTCGTGCCAACGGGTCAGGATGTAATAGGTCAGCAGGGAGGCGGTCTGGTTGCCGGTCAGCAGGAGCATCTGTCCCTTGTCGTCGCGTACGGCCACTCCCACACGGTCAGCGTCAGGGTCGGTAGCCAGCACGATGTCTGCCCCTTTGGCCTCTGCCAGCTCGACAGCCATCTTCAGGGCAGAAGGCTCCTCGGGGTTGGGAGATATGACTGTAGGGAAATTGCCGTCACTGACCATCTGCTCAGCAACGGGATACACCTCGGTAAAGCCTATCTGAGCCAGAGCCCTCGGTACGAGACGCACTCCGGTACCGTGCAGAGGTGTGTAGACGAACTTAATGTTCCTGTGACGAGCTATGGACTCGGGCGAAAGCATCAGCGAGAGGACAGAGTCGAGATATACCTTGTCGGTCTCCTCTCCCATCATCTTGATTCTAGCAGCATTCTCCTCGCCGAACTTCACCATGGAGGGATTCTCTATCTTGTTGACCTCCGCTATGACAGCTGTATCGTGGGGTGCAGTCAGCTGGGCGCCGTCCTGCCAGTAGGCCTTGTAGCCGTTGTACTCCTTGGGATTGTGCGAGGCGGTGACCATCACGCCTGCGTGGCAGTGATAGTGGCGGATGGCGAAACTCAGCTCCGGAGTAGGACGTATATTGTCGAAGAGATAGACCTCGAATCCGTTGTTGGCAAAGACCTCGGCCGTAATCTTGGCGAACTCACGGCTGTTGTTCCTGGAATCGAAGGATACGGCCACACGGATATTCTCCTCGCCTTCGTAAGCCTTGCGGATGTAGTTGGCGAATCCCTGGGTGGCCATGCCCACCGTGTACTTGTTCATACGGTTGGTTCCCACGCCCATGATACCGCGGAGTCCGCCGGTACCGAACTCCAGCGTACGGTAAAATGCATCCTCAAGTTCTTTCTCGTCTCCGTTAAGGAGAGCGTTGACCTTGGTCCTGGTCTCCATATCGTACTCAGGGCCGGTCCACTGCATTGCGACTTCTCTGTAATTCATATCATTAAAAGATTAGTTGTACTTTCTGAGATCATAGTAAAATATCTGAAGATTTTCCTCGTCTGGCGAAAGGGCCGAGACATACACCGTACCCGGCTGCGAGCCGCAGCTCAGTCTGACTCCCACGTAGCGCAGCCCTTCCAGAGAATAACTGCCTTTCAGACGTCCGTCCCAGTCCATCTGTAAAAGATACAGGTCGTGGTCGGTATTCGCCCCGTCTACATTATCATCATACAGATCGTAATACCTGCCGTCATAGATCAGATAGACATACTCCCGGTCGGAGCAGGCTGACAGATATGTATTGGCTATATTTCCGGAAAACAGCAGCTGACCTTCCGCCACAGCATAGTCCGTACTTTCATGACGCGGCCCGGTAATCCTACGGTTCACGGAAAGGTCCTTATTCAGGATAAATATTTCAGATTCCACACTGTTGGCAAAAACCACCCTTCCGCTCTCCGGATGCACGGCCACCTGCCCCTGCACCACTCCGGCCGTCATGATCTTCGATGCGTCGTACGGAGCCTTCCCGCCGTCGGAGTAAAAAAACATCGGCTCGCCGTTGTGTATGTCCAAGTCATCGTTCTCGAAATAAAACGGGTTGAGGGCCAGCAGGCTGTCCCCGCACGAAACCAGGGACAAGGTAATGAAATCGTATTTTATCTCTCTGGCGATTCCGGCATCGGGAAGGTCCGCGCACGGAATCATGAACAGCCTGTTCTTCTGTATATCCACCACCTGCAGCGTATCTCCGAAGATATTGAAGAGCGGAACCAAGACTTCGTGCGGACCATTGCCGTAATGCAGCAGCTTCCCGGCCACCTTCCCTTCCTTCAGGTCATACACCTCCGCTGCAAATTCCTGGGTCACCATCTCGCACACCGCATACCGGTCTCCATATACGAGAGCGGAACCTGCGAAAAACAGTTCAGGCAAATCGTAAACGTTATCCGGAGATATTGCCTTAGCCTCGGTCAGTACATCGGGAGACAATTCTATCACGGATATACTGCCACTTCCGCATCCGGACAGCAGAAATGCAGCTAAAGCTGCCGTACAGATAATTTTCCTCATAGCTCAATTTTCGATTTATCGGTGCAATTTACGAAATTTTCCGGACAAATCCTTAAAATATTCCCCTCTTCGGCTTAATTTTGCGGCATGACAGAGCAGGAACTAAAAGAGTTTGTCTTCGCCCATGAGGCAGACAGTCCGGCTGAGCTGATGCTGCACCGGGACCGATGGCCTGACATCGACATGACGGTGGCGGTAAGATGCATCCAGGGACGGGCGAAGGCCAGGACCAAGCTGCCGCTTTGGTACGCCGAACCGGGACTGCTCTACCCGCAGTCCCTTTCCTTAGAGCAGTGCAGTTCGCAGGCCACCGCCTTCTACAAGCAGCGCTTCGTCCGCAGCGGGGACAGAGTGGCAGACCTCACCGGAGGACTCGGCGTGGACTCCTGGAGCATCTCCCAGACGACCACCTCAGTGGACTATTTCGAACACTCGGAAGAACTCTGCGCCTGTGCCCGACACAACTTTTCCGCTCTCCGCAGGAACAATATCACGGTTCGCCACGCGGAGACCACGCCTGAAATGCTCAGCGGCATCCCCTCGGACTCCTACAGCCTCATCTACCTCGACCCGGCCCGCAGGGGCAAGGACGGCGGCAGGGTCTACTCCCTCAGGGACTGCGAGCCGGACATCACCGCCCTCCGCCCCGAGCTGCTGCGCATCGCCCCCCGCATCCTGCTGAAGGCCTCCCCCATGGCCGACATCCGCGTCCTGCTCTCGGAACTGCCGGAGGCCTCCGAAATCCATATCCTCTCCTGCGACAATGAATGCAAGGAGGTCCTGGTTCTGATGCTCCGGGACAATGCTGTTCCGGCCTGCGACATCTCCATTACTGCCGTAGAACTCTCCTCCGGGGACAATACGGCCGAATTCCATTTTACCCTCCGCGAGGAAAATGATGCCGCCGCAGACCTGACCGCCCCTTCGGAAATCGCCGGCTACCTCCTGGAATCCTCCCCCGCTCTCTTGAAAAGCGGAGCCTTCAAGCTCCCGGCCATCCGCTTCGGTCTTCGGAAAATCTCCACATCCACCC
>DWYD01000114.1 GCA_019118865.1 Candidatus Coprenecus merdipullorum
TGTACATCTGAACAGATGCGTCCTGACAACTTGCCCTGAATCATAGGCTTTACGGAATGATGACATGGAGGGCCGTTTCAGACGAATGCCTGCCGCCCAGCGCATCATTGTGTATTCCTGGGCCTGCAGCATCCCCATCCATGAGACCAGTTCGTGAATGTCTGACATTTGCGGATTAACTAACTGCTGATTCAATAATCTTATGTTCGATATGTTCATATATTGCCTTTTCAGTGGCAAAGATACTTATCTTGTGTCGTTATTCGCAAATACAGCAGGCATTATGCCTGAGATTGTTATTGGTATGGAAATGGTCAGGGTGGCGGCTTTCTGAGTTCGGAGCGACCGGGAGCGGAGCTGAAGGCGGAGCGTGAGGGAGTGGAGCGGGAGGAAAGACGGCTCGCTGACACCGCTTGGGATAAGGATGTCTGAGGCGAGCCGTTGATTTTCAGTTGGATGTCGGTTCCGTGCAGTTCAAAGCAATGTATGTGTGGTTGTATAGATAAGCATATTGGGGAATCTTAGGAGTGGCTTGATTTTAATGTGAATACCAGTCCGAAATAGAAGCTTCTGCGTTGAAGGTACAGGTATGAGCGGGAGGTATAGTCTGTGTTGTACAGTATTTTTGCCGGATTTTTGGTGTCGAGCAGGTTGTTTACTGACAGGTAGAGGGTGAGTGCGCAGCGTCCGAGGGGGATGTATTTGTTCAATGTAAGGTCGAGGCGGTGGTAGGCCGGATATCCGGTGTCGTACCAGTCTGAATAAAGCGGCATGTATGTGCCGGTTTCATGGATGAATGCGGAGCCTGAGACTGAGCTGTAGAGTGTTCCGGGATGTGTGGTGTAGGAGAGGGCAATGGTAAAGAGTTCGGGGTTGCTGTACTCTATTGATGATTTTATGAACCAGGCGAGGTTTTCCGGTCCCCGGTAGAATACTGAGTCGATCATTACTCTCTGGCGGATGAATGTGTTGGAGATGCTGAATTTGAAATTTTTCAGGAATATCTGCGAGAATGCGGCTTCCGCGCCGAGGATGTCTGCCCTGTCCGTTGTCTCGAATATTTCCATTCCTTTTGCGGTCCTGCCGTCCTCGTTTTTGATGTATACTGCGGCGTCGAGAGCGGTGTTTCCGGCCCTGAGGGAGTAATCGAGTGAGAGCTGATTGCTGGTCAGGTGATTGAATGTCCATAGATAGTAGTTGGGCATGGAGTGGCTGTTGTATCTGCCGCCGCTGAGTTTGAGATAGTGGTCGGGACGGAAGGAGTATTTGAGTGATAGCTGGCCGCTGAGATACCATTTCTGGCCGTTGGAAACGGGGATGTTGCTGCGGACTGCGGCTGTGAGCAGCAGTTTTTGGGTGATGTCCCAGTTGGAGTATGCGTAGGCTTCGAGCAGGGTGCAGGCCGATGCGGCATCTATAGGAGCGGTCGGAGCTTCCGGGGAGAGTGCGTAGAAGTATGCGGGGAAGCGGCCGCGGAGGCTGTATCGGAGGTGTTCGAACGATATTCCTGTCTGAATGTTGAGGTCAGGGTGGAGGAGCAGCTTGTAGTTAAGGGAGGCGAATGCCTGGGTTTTGGTCTCCTTTGAGAGGATGTTTCCGAAAGTGGTGCCGGGATTGCTCCAGTCCGCCCCGAAATTCAAGGAGACTGTATGGATGCCGGATATGTGGCGGAGGCTGTTGGCGCTGAGGGCTCTGGTATTGCCGTAGGTTACGGGGCCGTAGTAATTCAGGCTGCCGTCCCGGCCGTCGTAGCCTTCCTTGAGGAAGTAGGCGTAGGATTTGAGTTCCGTGTGCTTTCCTATCCTGCCGTAGAAATTGATGCCGGCGTCGGCGTTCCAGAAATGCTGTATCTCAGGATAGTATTTGCGCTGTATTCCGATGAAGGCGTCCGAGAACTGGTAATTGCTCCATGCCTGGATGAAGCTTCGCCCGTTCTTTATTCGCTTTGATAGGAAGAGTCCTGCGCTGGCAAGGCTCAGGGACATCTGCAGCTGGTCCTGTCCGATGCTGCCTGCGGTTTCGATCTCCACAAGGCCGGCGCTGGTGTTGCCGTAGGTGAGCGGCGGGTTTCCCGGATGGACGTATTCGTTTTCCATGACCTCGGGGTTGAAGATACTGAAGAAGCCCTGGTTGTTGAGCTGGCTGGAACGCACGGGGTTGTAGACGGGCACCCCGTTGAGGGTGACGATGGACCTGTCTGCCCGGCTGCCCCTGAATGAGGGGTTGGCGCTCTCGTCCACACCTGTGTGGGAAGGAAGCAGGGATATGGCTTTCAGCGGGTCGGCCTGGGATACCGGATTCATGTAGATGTCCATAGTGTTGATTATGGCTGTGGCGGAGCGTTCCGATATGGGATTCTTTGCAGTGACAGTGACTCCCTGCAGGGTAATCAGGTCCTCCTTCATGATGAAATCACGGATGTGTCCGGAGATGGCTGTTTCTACCGGAACGTACAGGTCTTTGTAGCCCATGCAGATAAAATGCAGGGTGTCTTGTCCGGACGGTACGGCCAAAGTGAAATATCCGTCCATGTCCGAGGATGTCCATATACCGCTGTCGGAGGTAAGGACTACTGTGGCTGCGAATACCGGGTCGCCTTTCGGGGTTATGACGCGGCCGGAGAGGGTGTCCTGCGCCGGGCATATATATGGGGCGCAGGACAACACTGCCGATACTATGATGAGGGCGGATGTTTTCATGGTCTTCATTTTCCGGTCTGTTCTCTTAAAGAATTGAGCATAAAGCTGGCGGGGTATGCCTTGAGGCCTTCAGAGCAGTATTTTCTGGCCATGTCTGTGCGGCCCTGTTTCAGATACAGTCTCACGAGGTATTCGTAGGCCTCCTGCCCGCCCCACGAAGGATGGTATTTGCTCGGAACTTTCTGTGCCGGGAGGGAGATGGCTTTCAGGAAGTATTTCTCGGCGGCCTGTCCTCCTCCGTATTCTTCAGGTGTGAAGAAGTCGGCGATGCCGCAGGCGTAGTTTGCCCTGAGGTTGTCGGGGTCCAGTCCGAGGGCAAGGGATGCGTTTTTGATCATGTCCGTGGATATGGATGCGGCGTTCATGCTCCGGTACTGTATCGACATTCCCTGCATGAGGCTGAGCAGTGCGTAGTCATCGGAGGTCTTGGTGCGTATGCCTTCAAGGAGGCTGATACCGTCGGAGACGGCTTTTGCCGCCTCCCTGTCGTTGCCTGTCTGCATGTGCAGGACTGTGAGCCAGTAGTCGGTGTAGGCGGTCCAGTAGAGGATGAGGTTGTCAGGTCTGTCAGCGTGGATGTCCTGAAGTCTGGAGCGGATACTGGTCAGGGTGCCGGGATCACCGGAGACAATGCATGTAGTGAAGGCGTTGTGGATGCTGTCCTGGACTGATACCGGCAGGGTGTTGCTCTGTGCCTTGGAAGTGAATACGATTGCGGATGTCATCAGGATGAGTAAGGATGTGATTGTTCTTTTCATAATAAAATACTTTATAAAATAAACTGAAATCATCAAAAAGAAGAGGGGCGCCTGACTCCTCTTTATGATTTTGGACAAAGATAAACTGATTTATATTATAAACCAAATCTTTTTTGAAAAATATTAAAAACCAGAGAGCATGTATAATGTATTACAACTATGAGATTCTGCAAATGCTGGCAAAATGAACATTTATGGCAATAAAAACGGTGCTGCTGAAAAGCCTAAGACTTTTGGGCAACACCGTTTGTTCAGATGTATTGTTCTCTGATTTTTATCTCAGGTATTTTCTGAAAAACGCTTCAATCCGGTCGAATGGAATGATGTCCGTCCGGTCGTATAAGTCGGTACGGCTCGCTCCGGGAATGATCAGCAGTTCCTTGTTGTCTCCTTTCAATTTGCCGAAAGCTTCCCGGGAAGCCGGAAGCGAGTAGGCCTTTTCCCCATGCACGACAAGCACGGCGGAACGGATTTCGTCTGCATGGTCGAGTAGGGAGAATGTGAGAAAAG
>DWYD01000115.1 GCA_019118865.1 Candidatus Coprenecus merdipullorum
CATCCGCATCGACTACCTCAAGGGCCTCAACGACCGCTACGAGCAGTGGATATCGGAATACAAGGGCGAGCTGCTGATAGTCGACGTGGACACCTGCCGGTTCGAGGACCGCAAGGAGGACTTCAGTCAGGTCTGCGACCAGATAGACGCAAGGCTCTTCGGACTGTTCCAATAAAAAAAGACCGGAAACAAATCCGGTCTTTCTGCTTTTTCGAGCCTCCGAAGGCTACAACAGCGAGTGCTCCTTGAACTCTATGGTCCTGCGGGCCACTTCATGGCCGTAATTGACACCGTCCACGCTGGATTCTGAGCCGTAGGATATGAGGCAGAATGTCGCGGACGTGCTTTCCAGCACAGGCACTTCAGGCTCAGCGGATGCAAATCCATCTGAGGCAAGGTAGTCCAACGTTTCGTTGAACCAGTTCACAGCATCTTTCTCTGTACCGAAAAACGAATTGTCAAGGTGGTCTGCATTATACTGAATGAGATTCATAACCTTGCTCTGAAGATACAGGTTTGACGTAAAGTTGGCGTTGCCTTCCTCAAACTTTATATAGTGAGTAGTCATTTCGGTGCTCTCGCAGGATGACACCATCAACATAGCCGTAACTGCGGCAAAAGCCAGGAAAATAAATTTTTTCATTTTACTTGAATATCTTAAATTATAATGTTAAAAATTGCACTACTGTCTGTCCGAACTGTGACGGTAGCCTGCCTCAAGGGCGGCGATGTTCTTGTCGACGACATCCTGCCCCTTGCGTGAGAACACCTTGGCCACGGCGTCGCGGACGGCCTCATAGCTGAGGTCCATCATGGGGATGGCGGCACCGAGCAGCACCATGTTGGCGGCCTGGGCAGGAGCACCGGCCTCCTTGGCGAGAGCCTCCACATCCAGCATCACCGTATGTGGCAGCTTCCGCAGATGCGCGTATATCTCCTCTTTGTCAGGATAGTTCGGAATATTGACGAAAGGCACCGACGAAGTAACGATCCATCCGTCCTTGGACAGCTCCTGTACGTAACGGAGGGCCTCCATAGGCTCGAGGGACATGATGATGTCCACCTTGCCGTAAGGAATCAGGTCGCTGTGGATGGGCTCGGAGGATATGCGCAGGTTACTCTGTACGTCGCCTCCGCGCTGGCTCATTCCATGAACCTCGGCCTGCTTGATGTGAAGACCGTTGGTGAGAGCGGCCTCTCCGAGGACTGTGGCGATGGAGAGGATTCCCTGTCCTCCCACACCGGCTAATATTATGTCTTTTTTCATATCGGATTCTAAGTTTTTACGGATTGGACATTACTGCTGTTTTTTCTCCCTGGCGTGACGCTTGAAGGTCTGGATGCACTCGCGGCGGGGGATGACCACCGACACTCCTTTATATTCCACCTCCTCGCGGATGACATTCTTAATCTCCTCCATATTCTTGGCCAGAGGCACCACTACGCGGATGTGGGCCGGATCGACTCCAACTCCGGCGCAGATACTCTCGAGCTTGCCGGTACCGGCCGAGTCCTGACCTCCTGTCATGCCGGTGGTAAGGTTGTCGGAGATGACTACGACCACATTGGCATTGGAATTTACACAGTCAAGCAGACCGGTGATACCGGAATGAGTGAATGTTGAATCGCCGATGACGGCAAACGAAGGGAACTGCCCGGCATCAGCGGCACCTTTGGCCATAGTGATGGACGCACCCATATCCACGCAGGTGTGGATAGCCCTGAACGGCGGCAGGGCTCCAAGGGTATAGCAGCCTATATCGCTGAACACGCGGGAATTATCATACTCAGCAGCCACCTCATTGAGAGCGGCGTACATATCCCTGTGACCGCATCCCTGACAGAGAGCAGGCGGACGCGGTACCACGATGTCATCTTTAGGGAAAGTCTTGTGGGGACTGAGATGCAGGGCTGCGCGGACACTGTCGGGTGTGAGTTCCCCGGTACGGGGCAGCAGACCGGTGAGACGGCCCTCGACCTGTATCTCGGAACCGATCATACCGCGGATCTTGTCCTCCACGAAAGGCTGGCCCTCCTCCATCACGATTACACGGTGTACTCCGGAAGCCACCATATCGTTCACCAGTTTACGGGGAATTGGATAGCGTGTGAGCTTGAGTACTCCGCAGGGCACACCTTTGGGGAAATTCTCCAGAAGATAGTTGTAGGCTATACCACAAGCCACAACGGCCAGTCCTTTGTCCTCTCCGGGGGTAAAACTGTTGCGGGCATCCTCGGCAGAATCCAGTCCAAACTGTTTCTTATCCTTAATCAGCTGCTCGTTCCGCACACGTGAATTGGCCGGAAGAAGTATCCACTGCTTGGGATTGTCGGGAAAATGAATCCGGTTCTGGGGACGGACGTCCTCGCTGCCGTCCTTCAGGGTCCAGGTGGACACCTCTGCCCTGGAATGGGCCATGCGGGTAGTGATGCGCATCAGTACGGGAATACGCATTTTCTCGGAATAGTCAAATGCATCGCGGACCATATCGTAGGCCTCCTGCTGGCAGGAAGGCTCGAAATACGGTATCATCGCGAAACGTCCGTAAAAGCGGGAATCCTGCTCATTCTGGGAAGAGTGCATCGAAGGGTCATCAGCCGCTACAACCACCAGGCCTCCGTTGGCTCCGGTCATGGCGGAGTTAACGAAAGCATCGGCAGCCACATTCATGCCGACGTGTTTCATGCAGACCAGGGCCCGCTTGCCCATATAGGACATACCCAGGGCCGCTTCCATGGCGGTCTTCTCGTTGGTGCACCACTTGCAGAAGATGCGGTCAGTGGCCGGATCGGCCTTCTGACGGTTCTGGATGTACTCGGTAATCTCCGTTGAGGGAGTTCCGGGATAGGCGTAGACACCGGAAATACCCGAATGTATCGCCGCCAGTGCTATGGCTTCATCGCCAAGTAATAGTAATTTCATAAAAAAGTATAATTTGCTCTATCAATTTTAAAGGAAAATCAGTGCGTAGGTTCAAAATTATAACGAATTATCTGAAAAGGCAAATTTTTTTCATTCAAATTACATAAAGTCACTGAAAATACGTATGTTTGCCCCCGATTTCAGTACATTTGACCAAGTAATGAAAGTAGCTAAAACCTTAGCGGACTTCGAGTCCGCCCGCAAGTCTCTAGGAGACAAAACAGTAGGATTTGTACCTACAATGGGGGCCCTCCACGAGGGCCACGCCTCACTCATCCGCAGGGCCGTCGCCGAATGTGACGCCGTAGTGGTATCCGACTTCGTAAACCCGACCCAGTTCAACAATAAGACCGACTTCGAGACCTACCCCCGCATCCTGGACCAGGACTGCGCATTCGTCGAGGCCATCGGAGCGGCCGTCCTCTTCGCCCCCCGGGTAGAGGACATCTATCCCGCCGGCACGGACTACGATCAGAGAATCTTCGACCTCGGAGGTCTGGACCAGTACGGGGAAGGGCCCAGGCGCCCCGGACATTTCAACGGTATGGCCCAGGTGGTCACACGCCTCTTCGACATCGTCCGTCCCGACAGGGCCTACTTCGGGGAGAAGGACTTCCAGCAGCTGGCCATCATCGAGTATTTCGTCAAAAATCTCCACTACCCCATAGAGATAGTCCGCTGTCCCATCGCAAGGGCAGAGGACGGACTGGCCCTGAGCTCCCGCAACAAGCTCCTGACCCCGGCCCAGAGAGCCGCCGCCCCCCACATCTACGCCTGCATCCGGCAGACCGCGAACATGGTGGGTAAAATGCCGGTGGCCGAGGCAGTAAGGAAGACCACGGAACTCATCGACGCCGAGCCCCAGCTCAGGACGGAGTATGTGGAAATCATAAATTCACTAAATTTGCGCCCCGTCTCCAGCTGGGACGAGGCGGAGCACCTGCGGCTGACCTGCGCGGTCTACGCCGGAGAGGTCCGTCTGATAGACAACATAGCACTCAAGTAGAATGTACATCGAAGTAATAAAATCCAAGATCCACAGAGTAACCGTAACCCGTGCCAACCTCGACTACATCGGCAGCATAACGGTGGACCGCTCCCTGATGGAGGCCGCCGGTCTCTTCGAGGGCGAGAAAGTATCCGTGGTCAATGTCACCAACGGCAACCGGGTGGAGACCTACGTCATCCCCGGCGCAGAGGGAAGCGGCAGCATCGAGCTCAACGGCGCCGCAGCCCACCTGTTCGCCGCAGGAGACATAGCCATCATCATGTCCTATGCCATAGTGACTCCGGAAGAAGCCCGGACCTTCCGTCCCAAAGTGGTTTTTCCGGACACTCGCACCAATAAACTCGTCCTGTAAATGACGGCAGGAAAGCAGATAAAGAAGGTTATACAGTGGTCTCTGATGCTGCTGCTGGCCTTCGCACTGCTGTATTTCGCGTTCCGGGGAGTAAAATGGGCGGATTTCATGGAAGGCGTCCGAAGCTGCGACTTCCGCTGGATAGCAGTCTCGATGGCAGCCAGCATCCTGGCATTCGTCATCAGGGGACTGAGGTGGCGTCTGGTAATGCTGCCCCTCAACCCTTCCATCACCCGCCGCGAGGCATACGACGGGGTGACCGTCGCATATCTTACAAATTTCGCACTGCCCCGCGCCGGAGAACTCGCCCGCTGCGGCATCATATCGGCTACCGGCAAGGCCACGTTCGAGTCGGTTCTGGGCACAGTCGTCCTCGAAAGAAGCTGGGACATGGTTTCCTACCTGATTATACTTTTCATAGTTCTGATGGCGGGAGAAAGTTCATTCGGGCAGTTCGTTTCGAACGAAGTATGGCGCCCCGCCGTGGACTCGATGTCCTACGACCTGCTGTGGATTATCGGAATTGCCGCCGCGCTGTGCGTCACCGCCTGCATTCTGATCTTCGTATACCGCAGAAAACTGAGCCGATACCGCTTCTTCGCCAAGATTTTCTCACTGGCCAAGGGGCTGCTCAACGGACTGGCTGCCGGACTGAAGATGAAGAACAAATGGAGATTCCTCCTATACACCCTCCTGCTGTGGCTCTGCTACTGGATCATGAGCTACTCGACCATCCTGGCCATACCGCAGGTCGCCGGCCTCAACTGGGCGGACGCCCTCTTCCTGATGGTCGTCGGCAGCCTCGGCTGGATAGTGCCGGTACAGGGCGGAATAGGCGCATACCATTTTATATTGTCCCTGGCCATGGCCTCGATTTACTCCATTCCCCAGACCTCGGGCGTGATTTTTGCTACCATCTCCCATGAAAGCCAGGCCCTGACGATGCTCCTTTGCGGAGCCCTGTCCCTCGGCTCGATATACCTCAAGAAACGTAAAACCGAAAAACAGCCCTGATTATGAAACATATTCTCACAGCCGCAGCAGCTCTTTTGCTGATATCATCCGCCGCCTTCGCCCAGAAAAACATGGTGAGGGACGTGGATTATTTCCCCCGCAGCGAGATATATCTCCAGTACGGTACACCTTCCCTTATGGAACTCACCACCATACTCTCTCCCAATTTCCACGACGAGGTGACCAACGGAGAGACCCGCAACCACAAATTCTCCGGCATCGCGGCCATCGGCTACAACTTCTTCGTCCATCCGAGAGTGTCCATAGGCCTGGATTTCGGCTACGGTTACGGAAGTGCCGATATGTACATCTCCGATGTGGATGAGTTCGGCCCCGCCGGAGAACCGGAGTTCATGTGCAAGGCCGTCGTCATGAACTACTCCTGCCACCTGTCCGGGGCATTCACCTACTGGCAGCAGGGCCCCATGGAGTGCTCCGGTGCCCTCTATCTGGGTGTCAACTATATGGACGAATCGGTAAGGAATGCCGTCAGCGATGAGCTGGAGCCCAACGACCATCTGAATTTCTCGTTCCACATCACCGCCGTCAAGTTCCGCTACGGGGATATGGTCGGAGGCTTCGCCGAGCTCGGCTTCGGCTACCGCGGGCTGCTCAACGTAGGCCTCTCCATCAAGATCTGACCTCCTGCCCCTACTCCGGCACGTAGATAATCTCCCCGTTCTCCAGCTCGTAGGCTATGCCCACGCGCTTGCCCCTCTGACCGGACTTGGACTGGTCCTCGGAAGGGGTGTAGCGGTCGATGTTCTGTCCCTGCTTGACGATGATCTCCATGTCCTCCTTGCCTGG
>DWYD01000116.1 GCA_019118865.1 Candidatus Coprenecus merdipullorum
GTATATCTTCATCCTCGGAGCGTTCTCCTTCATGGTAGCTACCTTCGGCGGTGTGATGTTCGTGAAGATCTTCAACCTCTTCCTCAAGCCCGGCAACAAAATCAACCCTCTCATCGGAAACGCCGGAGTATCCGCAGTACCGGACTCCGCCCGTGTGTCCCAGCTGGTAGGTCTGCAGTACGACAAGACCAACCACCTGCTGATGCACGCCATGGGTCCGAACGTAGCCGGTGTGATCGGTTCAGCCGTCGCCGCAGGTATCCTGCTCGGATTCCTCGGTTAGGAAGGACTGACAGGATTTTAACAGATTTACTGAAGTGCCGCCCGATAAGCGGCACTTTTTTTGTGTTGTTTTTTGTACAGAATATCCGAAAGATTTACTAATTTTGAAAGAATTTTAAAACAAAGCACCCGATATGGACAACAAGCTGCAAGAACTCACCGACAAGCTCTACAACGAGGGACTTTCAAAAGGAAAACAGGAGGCCGAGGCTCTCAAGGCCGCCGCAGCAAAAGAATCAGAACAGATAATCTCAGAAGCCCGCAAGGAAGCCGACAGAATACTCGAAGCCGCCCGCAAGGAGGCAGAGGAGCTGCGCACCCGGGTGGAGGGCGATATCCGGATGGCCTCGTCCCAGACCATCTCCGCCATCCGCCAGCAGATTGAGAACATCATCATCACCAAGGCCGTATCAGCCGGCGTCAAGCAGAACCTGGAGGATCCCGAGCTCATCAAGACCCTTCTCATCACCATAGCCAAGGCATTCAACGCCGTAGATCCCGCACCCGCAGGACTGGACGTCGTGCTCCCCGCCTCACTGCAGAAAGAACTCGGAGCATGGTTCGAGAAGAAAGCCGCAGCTGTAATGGGAGAGGGAGTAAGCGTCAGCTTCTCCCGCCAGATAGCCGGAGGCTTCAGGATAGGCCCCCGCGACGGAGGCTATATGATCAGCTTCGCAGAGGGAGACTTCGAGAGCATTCTCACCGAATACCTCCGTCCGGCCACCCGCAAGCTCCTGTTCGGCTAACCCGTAGACCGGTGGAAGATGAACAACTACCATTATATCATAGCCGGCCTGCCCGACCTGCTGCCTGACTTCACCTCAGGGCAGTTCTCCTACCGGGAGCTGGCAGACTCCATAAAGGAGCAGCTCTGCGCAAAGGACCGCCGCACAGTGGACTGGCTCGAGTTCGGAGCCGACACCTCGCACCTGAGCAGGCATCTCTACAGGGCCGCCGCCCGGCAGAAAAACACATTCATCCGCTCCTGGTACGAGCTGGACCGCAGGATCCGCAACTCGCAGACCAGGTATCTGGCCGGGAAGGAGGGCATTGACCCTGAAAAATACTCCGTAGGAGAGACCGAAAGCTCCGGGGAGGACTACCCTGCCCTGCTGCAGATATTCCAGCATCCGGATCTTTTCGAGAGAGAGCACATGCTGGACCGGTACCGCTGGGACCGCATCACGGAGATGACCACATTCCACTACTTCGACATGGATGTCATCCTGGGCTTCCTGGCCAAGGGGATGATTGTGGGCCGCTGGAGCTCGCTCGACCGGGAGAAAGGCGCGGAGCTCTTCCGCCGCTACGTGGACGAGGTCAGGGGCACATTCAAAGGCATTGATTTCAACTAAGACAATAAATATCAAAATATATGGATCCTATCAGACACACAACAGGTAAAGTAACGGGCATCATCTCCAACCTGGTGACCGTGGAAGTCGACGGACCTGTCTCCCAGAACGAGATATGCTATATCCAGCTGGGCGATGCCAGGCTTATGGCCGAGGTCATCAAGGTGACCGGACGCAGGGCTTCGGTGCAGGTCTACGAGAGCACCCGCGGACTAAGGTGCGGGGACAAGGCCGAGTTCCAGGGACACATGCTTGAGGCTACTCTCGGTCCCGGCCTGCTGTCGAGCAACTTCGACGGCCTGCAGAACAACCTCGCCACCATGGAGGGAGTCTTCCTCAAACGCGGAGAGTACACCGCCCCCATCGACGTGAACCGCGAGTGGGACTTCACCCCGCTGGCGGCACCCGGAGACGAGGTCCGCGCCGCCGACTGGCTGGGAGAGGTCAAGGAAGGCTGGCTGCCCCACAAGATTATGGTGCCGTTCTCATTCAACGACACCTATAAAGTAAAATCCATCGTCCCTGCCGGCTCATACAAGGCCAGCGACACCATCGCCGTACTGACCGACACTGCCGGAGACGAGCATCCCGTAACCATGATCCAGAAATGGCCGGTCAAGGTGGCCATCACCGCCTACAGGGAGAAACCCCGCCCCTGGCGCATCATGGAGACCGGAGTAAGGTGCATCGACACCTTCAACCCCATCGCGGAGGGCGGTACCGGATTCATCCCCGGGCCTTTCGGATGCGGAAAGACAGTGCTCCAGCACGCCATAGCAAAGCAGGGCGAGGCCGACGTGATAGTGATGGCGGCCTGCGGAGAGAGGGCCAACGAGGTGGTGGAGATCTTCACCGAGTTCCCCGAGCTGGTGGACCCGCGCACCGGGCGCTCCCTGATGGAGAGGACCACCATCGTCTGCAACACCTCCAACATGCCCGTAGCCGCCCGAGAGGCATCCGTCTACACCGCCATGACCATCTGCGAGTACTACAGGGCCATGGGCCTCAAGGTCCTCCTGCTGGCCGACTCCACCTCCCGCTGGGCACAGGCCCTCAGGGAGATGAGCAACAGGATGGAGGAGCTGCCCGGAGCCGATGCCTTCCCCGTGGACCTCTCGTCCATCATATCCAACTTCTACGCCCGCGCCGGAGCAGTAGTGCTCAACAACGGACAGACCGGCTCCGTAACCTTCATCGGCACCGTATCCCCCGCCGGAGGTAACCTCAAGGAGCCCGTGACCGAGTCCACAAAGAAGGCAGCCCGCTGTTTCTACGCCCTTTCGCAGAACCGCGCCGACAAGAAGCGCTACCCTGCCGTAGACCCCATAGACTCATATTCCAAGTACCTCGAATATCCCGAGATCGTCACCTTCCTCAAGGAGAAGATCTCCCCCAGATGGGTGGATATGGTGCTCGAGGCCAAGAACCTGGTGCTCAGAGGAAAGGAAGCCTTCGAGCAGATCAACATCCTCGGTGACGACGGAGTGCCCGTCAGCTACCACGAGCGCTACTGGAAGTCCGAGCTGATCGACTATATCATCCTGCAGCAGGATGCATTTGACCGCATAGACGCCTCCACTCCCCTCGAGAGACAGGAGTTCATGCTGGAGAAGGTCCTGGACGTATGCCATGCAGAGCATGAGTTCGAGACCTTCGAGGAATGCTCCACCTGGTACAAGGAGGTAATCAACCTCTTCCGCCAGATGAACTACTCGGAGTTCCGCAGCGATGATTTCAACAGATACCTCGAACAGATCAACAAATACATCAGCCATGACAAATAAAGCATTTCAAAGGATATACACTCAGCTCGAGGCCATCACCAAAGCTACCGTGTCGCTCAGGGCACAGGGAGTCTCCAACGACGAGCTGGCCACAGTGGCCGGGCGTCTGGCCCAGGTGGTGAAGATCAAGGACGACCTGGTCACCCTCCAGGTCTATGAGGGCACCGAGGGCATCCCGACCGATGCCGAGGTGACATTCTTCGGCGAGCCGCCCGCCCTCAACGTCAGCGACGAGCTGGCAGGACGCTTTTTCGATGCCTACGGCCGTCCCATCGACGGAGGCCCGGAGGTCGAGGGAGAGCGCCGCTACATCGGAGGCCCGTCGGTCAACCCCTACAAGAGGAAGCAGCCCTCGCAGCTGATTCCCACCGGTATCGCCGGCATTGACCTGAACAATACCCTTGTATCGGGACAGAAGATACCTTTCTTCGCCGACCCGGACCAGCCCTACAACCAGGTCATGGCCATGGTGGCCCTCCGCGCCGATGTGGACAAGATTATCCTCGGCGGCATGGGACTCTCGAATGACGACTACCTGTATTTCAAGAACATGTTCGAGAATGCCGGAGCCCTGAACAAGATCATCAGCTTCGTAAACACCACTGAGCAGCCTCCCGTGGAGCGTCTGCTGATACCGGACATGGCCCTGACGGCCGCAGAGTATTTTGCCGTGGACAAGAATGAGAAGGTCCTCGTGCTGCTGACCGACATGACCCTGTATGCCGATGCCCTTTCGATTGTATCCAACCGTATGGACCAGATACCGTCGAAGGACTCGATGCCCGGATCATTGTACTCGGACCTGGCCAAGATATACGAGAAGGCCGTGCAGCTGCCCGCCGGAGGCTCCATCACCATCATCGCCGTGACCACCCTCAACGACGGGGACATCACCCACGCCATCCCCGACAACACCGGATACATC
>DWYD01000117.1 GCA_019118865.1 Candidatus Coprenecus merdipullorum
TATATTTGCAAAATGTTTTAAAAATATTGTATGCTCAACCGTCGATTGATAAGGATAAAAGTCTTCAAAGTTCTTTACAGTGTGGTGGCCTCAGGCTCTGATTCTCTGATAGAAGCCGAGAAAACACTCAACTATTCATGTGAGAAGACTCTCCATCTGTACTATTTCATGCTCAATGCCGCGGTAGCTCTGCGGAATGCCGCCCAGACCAGGATAGAGACCGGTCTTAAAAAGTTCAATCCGACTCCGGAGGAGCGCAATCCCAACCGGAAGTTTGCCCATAATGCGGTGTCCTCATACCTGGCCGGTGATCCCCGTTTTGTCAAGTATTGCGAGGATCATGGCCTGATGTGGAACGATGACCTGGCACCGTTCATCCGTAAAACACTCCAGACCCTTTCAGCCAGAGACTATTTCAAGGAATACATGGCTTCCGAAACATCCTCAATGGCTGAGGACTGCAGCCTGTTCATCAATATTTTCTCGGATCTGGAACTTTTTGAGGACAACGAGGACCTGGCCTCGACACTCGAGGATCTGTCCGTCTTCTGGACAGATGACCTGGGCTTTGTACTCTCCGCAATAGTGCGTAATTTGGAGCATCTACGCTCTCACGGTACTCTGCCTGTCCCCGGAGTCTTCCTCAAGGATGACGACCGTGAGTTTGCCGTGGAGCTGCTCAGAGCTGCGGTCAGAGGGTACGGCAAGTATATGGACATAGTGGTGTCCAATACCAGCAACTGGGATCCTGACCGCGTAGTGACAACAGATCTGGTACTTATCGTACAGGGCATAGCCGAGGCAGTGCGTTTCCCCAACATACCTCTGAAAGTGACCATCAACGAGTATGTTGAGATATCAAAATTCTACAGTACCGGCAACAGCAAGGTCTTCGTCAACGGTTTACTTGACAGGATTCTGCGCAAGATGGTGGATACGGGCGAGGTGGTCAAGACGGGCAGAGGCCTCATCGATAATTAGAAAAAATTCCTATATTTGTTCACTAAATAATTAAAGAAAAGAAAAATGAATCTGATTACAATCTTCCTTCTCCAGACTCAGGCGCAGCCTCAGGGTGAGCCTACATTTTTTCAGCAGTACTCTTTCCTGATACTGATGATTCTTATCTTCGTGGTGATGTATTTCTTCATGATCCGTCCTCAGCAGAAGAAGCAGAAAGAGGTCGTGAAATGGAGAGAGTCCCTGAAGAGAGGAGACAAGATAGTTACCGTAGGCGGCATTTACGGCACGGTGGCCGAGGTAAAGGACACTTTCCTGATTGTGGAGATTGACGCAAACGTGAGAATACGCGTGGACAAGTCTTCAGTGGTAAAGGATATAACTGACGTACAGAATAGATAATCTGGACTGATGGCCTCTGAAAGCGGAATCACCGGCAGTGAAAAAGACCGTAAGGACGGAAAGGAGTGGCTCCTGCTGCTGCTTTCCCTCCTTTTGGCTTTTGTTATATGGCTCCTGCACAGCCTTTCACTCCAATATTCCGTATTCTTCGAGTACAATGTAGTCCTCAATTCCTCGCTTGAAGGCCGTTCCCGCAGCGCTGTTTCGGAGGATGTGCTTATCGTCCGCGGCCGCTCGGAAGGATATTATATCCTCCGGCAGCGGATAGGAAGGCGCAAGACTATCAGTGTTACGGCTCCTGTCTCCGTTCTTGCCCAGAAGGAAGGAGATGTTTTCTCAGTCAGCTGCGAGAGCATCAAGAGCAATATAGTAGATGCCCTTGGCGGCAATGTAGAGCTTGAGTTCATTGTTTCCGATGCCCTTGATTTCTCATTTCCCAGGATAGCCAGTAAGAGAGTTCCGATAGCCCCCAAGGCTTCCATAGCTTTCAGCGGTCAGTACATGCCGCTCGGAAAGATAGAACTCAGACCGGACAGTGTGGATATTTATGGAGATGCGCGCCTGCTGGAGACAGTAGATTCAGTGATGACAGAGACAATATCGGCTTCCGGAGTGAATGGCCCTATCCAGGGCATCTGTACTCTTGTTCCTATACGGAGGGTGCAATATTCTGAGGATAATATTTATTATTCGCTTAATGTTGTCCGGTATATCGAGGAGTCTCTTGATATTCCGGTCAGAACGACAGGAGTCCCGGACGGAAAGGAACTCTTCGTGTTGCCTTCTACCGTACGTCTGACTTTCAGAAGAGTATTCAGCAGTACGCAGTATTCTCCGGATGATTTTGTCCTGGCAGTGGATTATGATGATTTCATCAACACTATAGACTCTGAGCTCATCCCGCGTCTTACCGCTTGTCCGGACGGGGTGATATCCTGGGAGATTTCTCCCAGATACGTGGACTGCATACTGTTGGAGAACGGTCCGGAATCATGATGCGTGCGCTTGCGGTTACTGGAGGTATAGGCAGCGGCAAAAGTTTTGTAGTGCAGATGTTCGCGGCCATGGGGGTGCCGGTGTATGATGCTGACTCCCGCACCAAGGGACTGTATGCCTCTGACCCGGAGCTTCTCTCACGTCTGCAGGACATTCTGGGAGATGAACTGTTGCAGGACGGAGTTTTGGACAGGCGGTATATGGCCTCAAGGATTTTCTCGGACAGGAGGTTGCTTTTGGATGTGGAGGCGGAGGTCTTTCCAAGGGTAATCGATGATTTCCGGAAATGGAAGGACAATACGGAGCGTATGCGTGCCGTGGAATGTCACTCCTCCGTTCCCGGTTTCGTAATCCTGGAGTCTGCGGTCTATCTTGAGAAACCGCTCCTGGCCGGTACGGCGGACAGGGTACTCACTGTAGTATGTCCGCAGGATGTCAGGGTAGAAAGGGTTATGCTCCGTTCCTCCATGAGCCGTGAGGAGGTTCTGGAGAGGATGGCCAATCAATGGGACGACGGACGCCGTACCACACTCTCGGATTTTATAATCGTGTCCGATTTCCGTCATCCCCTGCTTCCCCAGGTATGGGAGGTATACAATAAAATGAATAGTATTTAATAAACATTTGATAATTTTAAAATTCCTTAATTCGTAAACAACATGAAGACAAATTTGCAGCAGATACTGTCGATAACCGGTGAGCCGGGACTTTTCCGTTATATTTCCCAGGCTCGTAACGGCATGATTGCAGAGTCATTCCTTACAGGACACCGTACCGTATTCGGGCCTCGGGCCAAGGTGTCGTCGCTTTCCGATATTTCTATATATACCGAAGACGGTGAAACTCCGCTCAAGGATGTACTGCTCAAGATGAAAGAGATATTGGGTGAGGACAAGGCTCCTGATCCCAAGTCCGATCCGAAAGTCCTGAAGGAGTTTTTCGCAAAGGCTCTGCCAGGTTATGACGAGGACAGGTTCTATCCTTCGCATATGAAGAAGGTTGTCGCATGGTACAATCTGCTCGCACAGTACGCTTC
>DWYD01000118.1 GCA_019118865.1 Candidatus Coprenecus merdipullorum
AGTCGGAGACATGACAGTGTCAGCCGGAGACCGGATCTGTCATGTCCGTTTCGGAGCCGGGACGGTGATTTCGGTGTCCGGAACAGGCGGAGATGCCAAGGCTGTGGTGAAATTTGATGCAGTCGGTGAAAAAACATTACTTTTGAAGTACGCAAAACTTCAAAAAATATGATTATGGCACGAATATTGTAGGAGAATAATCGAAGTTTTTCATAGTTTAAGTTTAGGTTAAGTAGCCGGGCCGCGTCCGATCTGAAGGATTGCGGCCCGGTGAATTTTTAGAGCAGAACGATGTTGGATTTGTCGCGTACCTCTTTCGTCGCATTCCTTGTGTCAAAGACTACTGAAGAATTCTGCTGCACAAAATTGTAGTCAATGCAGCTATGGGCTGTGGTGATGACTGTTATGTCCATGCTGCGCAGCAGGTCTTCTGTGAGTGACTTCTCGCCTCTGTGAACCGAGCCGTCTTTCTTGTCTTTGTATTCGGTGACGTAGGGATCGTAGAATACGACTTCAGCACCTTTCTTTACAAGAACATTAATTACTCTTATGGCCGGGCTCTCGCGGCAGTCATCTATGTCTGATTTGTACGCTACCCCCAGAACCAGTATTTTGGAACCTTTAAGAGACTTTGAGTAATCATTCAGGATATTTGTGATTCTCTGCGCGCAGTATTCGGGCATCCGGTCATTGATCATCATGGAAGTTTCTATCATTGAGGTATGGAATGCGTATTCTCTTACTTTCCAGCTCAGATAGTACGGATCCAGAGGGATGCAATGCCCTCCAAGTCCAGGACCGGGATAGAATGCCTGGAATCCGTAGGGCTTTGTCCGGGCGGCATCTATAACTTCCCAGATATTGATGCCCATACGGTCGCACAGCATGGCCATCTCGTTTATAAGACCTATATTGATGTTCCGATAGGTATTCTCAAGTATTTTCTCCATTTCGGCAATTTCTGGGGACGATACAGGGTGTACCCCGCCTTTTAGGAACGTATCGTACATAGTGCAGATGACTTCACCGGCATCACTGCCCAGTGCTCCTACGACTTTAGGTGTGTTTCCTGTCCTGTAATATGCGTTTCCGGGGTCCACCCTTTCAGGAGAGAAGGCCAGATAGAAATCCTTACCGCATGTAAGCCCCGAGCCTTTTTCCAGCAGAGGTTTTACGATATCGGTGGTGGTGCCTGGAAATGTCGTGGATTCAAGCACCACCATCGTATTCTTTCTGAGGTATCCGGCTATCTGTGCAGAAGAATTCTCGATGTATGATAGATCCGGCTGCTGGTGTGTGTCGAGCGGAGTGGGTACGCAGATGGCTATGAAGTCAGCCTCAGCTATACGGCTGAAGTCCGTAGTGGCTCTAAGAGTCCCATTCTCAGTAAGTTCCTTCAGTATTGCGGAGTCCACATCGGAGATGTAATTCTCACCTCGGTTTATTTTCCCTACTTTGTTTTCCAGCAGGTCGAATCCTATGGTCCGGTAACCTGCCCTGGCTATTTCTACCGCCAAAGGGAGGCCGACATAACCCAATCCTACAACTCCTGCGACAATCTCTCTGTTCTTAATTTTATTCAGCAGTTGATCTTTCATTTCAAAAACATTTTTCTTACGGTTTGCAAAGATAGACCTTTTTATGTGACCGTATCATTCCAGTTGGAATTCCTTGATGTTTTTCACACCGGCGCTTCCGTAATATTCTTCTATATCTCCTTTAATATACAGCCTCCTTCCCACATTGTCAGGATTGTTTACGAGATTTAAGGCGTCACGTATTTCTCCTGAAGACAATTGAACTGCGGCGCATTCTGCTCTTGAGGCAGCGTCGGGATTGTCAGATACTGCCAGATTGGATATTTCTTCGAAAGGAGGAGTGAAGTTTACTTTGGATGTTGTTACATCACCTCCGACGATATACCCTACTACCCATACATCTTTGGCTCCGATGCTGAGAGGAAGGTCTGTAACCTGGAGCGCTTTTTCCATTGTAGAGCCGTCATTGCCGCTTCCAAGGGTGAAGTCCTCGTAGAGCCAGTTCCTGGCCGTATCGATCTCAATCGAGAAGGAGTCTGCGGATTCTGCGGAGGCAGACAGCTTGATGGTCAATATGTCAGCTGCGTTGAGCCGACGGGACAGAATGGGAATCTCATTGCTGTCCTCTGTGCATACCACGCTGAGGATGCCGGGCAGGAAATATGCTATCCGGGATTCCGTGTAGGGATAAGTCAGACTGTAGTCTTCCGACCGTATTGAGACTTCTGATGAGAAGAAGCGGTCCCGGAACGAGTCTGTGAATATCAGCCTCATGCCGCAGTTGAGCTGGGTGCATCCGAATGCTACTGACAGAGTTTGTCCGTTGTTGAGAACCACTGTCCTGAAATCTCCGAACTGCGGAGATGCATAGGCCGGCTCGTCAAACTCTATTGAGTGCAGGGATACGTCATATGTGCCTGCTGAAACCTGCATGGGGTCCGGTCTTTCACCGTATGGACCTTTGTATACAGGTTCACCGTCAGGGCCTGTTACCGTGAGGATGAAGTCATTGGTGTCCGGGAGGAAGATGTCGTCTCCTGCGGATTTCAGGTCCTCGGTGAGCCTGTTCATGGAATAGTAACTGTAGTCGGAAGACAGTGTAAAAGAAATATACGCATCTCCCTTCATCTCGTCTTTTGTGCAGGCTGACAGCACCGCTGCCCCTGCAAACAGGATGACGAGTCCTTTCAACATTCTCTGTTTCATACAATTTCTTTTATTGTTAAATCCGAGGGCAAAAGTAGTGATGAAAAAAACAGCAAGCATGGAATGAAAAAAAACGTGTGAGAATTTATTTGATTTTAAAAAATATTAAATTTGTGACGACAACACTAACCTACATTAAATATGTATCGCATAACTACTCACCCGATTCTTCCCGTGCCTGCGGAAGATTTTGTATCATTTAAATTTGAGGGTAAAACAATATTAGGTCAGAGGGGGCAGACCATCGCTGCCGCCCTGCATCAGGCCGGCTGTCCTGTACACAGTCTCAGTCTCGAGCACCGCAAGAGAACCATGGAGTGCGGTATCGGCAAGTGCGGTGCCTGTGAGATGCTCGTCGACGGCAAGATCCGCCGTATCTGCGTTACAAAGGTGGACGGAGTCCGGGAGGTCGCCAGGCTCAGTGCCGACAGCGGCTTTAAGGGCGTTCTGGTCACAGAAAAAGACGGGGTGGAGGAGGAGAAGGAAGTCTACAAGACAACTGTAGCTATTATCGGTGCCGGTCCTGCCGGTCTGGCAGTCCGCGAAGAACTGTTGAAAGAGGGCGTGGACTGTCTGGTAATCGACAGCAACAGCGAGATCGGCGGTCAGTTCCTGATGCAGACCCACCAGTTCTTCTTCTTCGAGAAGGAGAAGCGGTTCGGAGGGATGAGGGGATTCGATATAGCCAGGACCCTGGCCGGGGACTCTCACGAAGGTATCATGCTGGACTCTGTGGTCTGGGATATCCTCGAGGGCAAAAGGCTGGCGGTCAAGAATATCGCTACCGACAAGGTCTTCTATGTGGATACCGACGAGCTGGTCATCGCCACCGGTGCCGTGCCCTTCATGCCGGCCTTCAAGAACGACGATGTGCCCGGAGTCTACACCGCCGCCGTGGTCCAGAGGATGATGAACACCCAGTTTACGCTCTTGGGCAAGAACATCCTTACGGTCGGAGCCGGCAACATCGGCTACCTGACATCCTATCAGGCCATGCAGGCCGGGGCCAACGTCAGGATGATCATCGAGGGCATGCCCCGCGAGGGAGGCTTCCCCGTGCAGGCCAACAGGGTGCGCCGTCTCGGCATCCCTATTCTGACCTCCCATGTGCTGGTGGAGGCTGTGCCCAACGCCGACCATACCGGCATTACCGGAGCCATCATCGCCGAGTGCGAGAACTTCAAGCCCATTCCTGGTACTGAAAGGCTCATCGACGGTATCGACTGCATCAACATCTGCACTGGTCTGATGCCTGACAACCAGCTCTTTGTCAAGGGCAATGCCGTCTTCGGCCGCAGCTGCCACGGAGTCGGCGACTCAGTCCGTATCGG
>DWYD01000119.1 GCA_019118865.1 Candidatus Coprenecus merdipullorum
TAAGTCCTCCCTGCTGGTCCTGCTTAACGTTCTCCTCTGTCTTGGGAGTGACCTCCGGGTGCTCCTGTGCGGCGGTTTCCTCATGAGCGCGTACAGTCTCAGTTTTTTCGGGTACGGCGGGTGAGAGGTCCGGTTCCTGACCGGCTACAGTGCTGTCTGTTCCGGGAGTCGCTGTTTCCTGAGGTTTGTCATCCTGCTGGTGATTCTCGGCCTTTTTCTCTGCGATGGCGGGCTCAGGTGCGGAGGGATGGTCGATGGTCGTCGTTTTGATGAAAACCTCATTTCCGAACTGCTCTTCCTCGGGTTCCTGCCTGGAACTTTCTTTCTTGGTTATTTCTTTGACTTTGATGGCTATTTTCTTGGATTCCTCTTTTATGAGCTGTTCCTTGGCATACTCTTTCTTCACCAGCTCGTATTCCTCTCCGCTGATTTGCGCTCCGGGGTTGGATTCTACCTCAAAGCCCTTTCTGCTGAGAAATTCCACCAATGTTCCTAACCCAATGTTGAACTCTTTAAGTACTTTGTTGATTCTGATTTTTTCTTGTCCCGCCATATATTGTCTGTTTAGTTAATAACTCGTTAATCCTATTATTCAAATTCCGCACGGAGTATCTTCTGTACTTCCTGTACGGTCTCTTCCTCAAGGTCAGCCCTGTGGCAGATCTCTTCTACCGGAAGGGCCAGTACGCTCTTGGCTGTGTCGCATCCGATGCCCTTGAGTGCATCGATAACCCACTGTTCAATCTCATCGTTGAATTCGTCGAGCATCACGTCCTCCTCGTCCTCACCGGCCTCGTTCTCACGGAAGACATCTATTTCGTAGCCGGCAAGCTGGCCGGCCAGCTTGATGTTGCTGCCTCCCTTACCGATGGCCAGTGATACCTCGGAGGGACTGAGGTTGACACGTATGTGCTTGGTCTCCTCATCGATGGACATGGAGGATATTTTTGCAGGGCTCAGGGCTCTCTGGATGAGCAGCTGGGTGTTGGACGTCCAGTTGATGATATCGATGTTCTCGTTCCGGAGTTCGCGGACTATGCTGTGGATGCGTGATCCCTTGACACCTACGCATGCTCCTACGGGGTCGATACGCTCATCATAGGACTCCACTGCCACCTTGGCTCTGTCTCCGGGAATCCTGACTACTTTCTTAATGGTGATCAGACCGTCGAATATCTCGGGCACTTCTTGTTCGAAGAGCCTTTCTAGGAAGGCCGGAGAAGTGCGTGAAAGAGTGATTACGGGGGAATTGTTCCGCATCTCAACATTCTCGATCACAGCCTTAACTGTCTCGCCTTTCTTGAAATAGTCCGAGGGAATCTGCTCAGATTTGGGGAGCACCAGCTCGTTGCCGTCCTCATCCATCACGAGAACTTCCTTTTTCCATACCTGATAGACCTCGCCGACGAGAATCTCATGGATACGGTCTTTGTACTTGTTGTACAGGTTTGCTTTCTCGATGTCAGCAATGCGGCCCTGGAGATTCTGACGTAGATTGAGGATGCCCCTGCGTCCGAAATCGGAGAGCTTTACTTCCTCCGGAAAGTCCTCACCTACCTCGTAGGAAGGGTCAATCTTGTGTACGTCCTCAAGGGAGATCTGGGTGTTGGGGTCCTCTACCTTCTCCACTACTTCCCGGTTCCTCCAGATTTCCAAATCTCCTTTGTCGATATTGATGATGATGTCGAAATTGTCGGCAGTGCCGTACATCTTTTCCAGCTGGGTGCGGAATATACTTTCCAGCACGCTCATCATGGTAGGTCTGTCGATGTTCTTCAGTTCCTTGAACTCGGCAAACGTACTGATCAGGTTTACTTCCATGTCGGTTGTTATATTTATATTTTTAATTATTGTTCATTTTCTTCATCATCGTCCGTATTTTCACTGGAATCGCCTGCAGAACTGACCATCAGGGAGAAATCCTCCTTGTCCCTGTCCAGATGCCCTTCAATCCACCTGCTCAGCGCCACGCAGTCGTCAATGCTCACCGGACGGCCGGAGGCCCGGAAATACACTTTGATGTTGTTGGCTTTGTTGACTTTTACATTGACAAGGACGAGGCTGTGCTCCTCCATGTACGGTGCTGCAATCTGTTCTATAGTGCTTTTCTCTATCATGCGGATGTGTTTTTTACGTGAGTTGCAGATAAAACGAAAGGGACTCGCCGTCCCTTTCCTCTTCCAAATCCGCACAAAAATAAGGGTTTTGTGTATAAATTCCAAAAAAAAGTGTTTTCTTTGCAGTTAAATTTTTCCCCAATCATGGAGATAAGTGCAAAAGTCATAGCAGAGCATCTCGGTGGAGAGATAGTCGGCGACCCTGAGGCGAAGGCGTCGTCAGTTGCGCGTATAGAGTCCGGCAAGCCCGGCACGCTATGCTTTCTGGCCAATCCAAAGTATGAACATTATCTGTATACCTGCAAAGCAAGTATCATCCTTATAAATAAGTCGTTTGAGCCTAAAGAGGCGGTGAGTGCGACCTTGGTTAAGGTGGACAACGCGTATGAGGCTGTGGCGTCTCTTCTGGATCTTCTCAATGCAATGAAGTCGGAGCGGCGCCGGGGCCGTGCCTTTTCTGCCCATGTTGCGTGGAGCGCGCGGCTGGGTAAAGGTGTGTATGTAGGTCACCATGCCTTTGTCGGCAGGAAAACTGTCATAGGTAAGGGTTCGCAGATATATCCTCAGGTATATCTGGGAGACGGAGTGACCGTGGGTGAGAACTGCATAATCTATCCCGGAGTAAGAATCTACAAAGGCTGCAGGATAGGCAACAACTGCATAATCCACGCCAATGCCGTCATAGGCTCCGACGGTTTCGGTTTCGCACCTACGGCGGACGGCTCATATAAAAAAATACCGCAGACAGGCATCGTCACCATTGAGGATGACTGTGAGATCGGAGCCAATACTGTCATAGACAGATCTACGATGGGAACTACTCTCATTGAGAAAGGAGTCAAGCTGGACAATCTCATACAGGTGGCACACAATGTTGTCATCGGCTCAAATACTGTCATCGCAGCCCAGACCGGTATCGCCGGCTCGACGAAGATAGGACGTTCGTGCATGATCGGAGGCCAGGTAGGTTTCGCGGGGCATATCCATGTCGCGGACCGCACCATGATAGGCGCTCAGGCTGGACTCATGTCGGACGTGAAGGAGGAGGGCCGTACCCTGCTGGGCAGTCCGGCATTTGACCACAAGGATTTTATGAGGGCATATGCGGTATTCCGACGCAACGGCAGGAAGCAGTAAAGTATCAACATTAAGAAATTATGACTGACAATCAGAAAACACTAAAAAAAGAATATACGTTCGAAGGGAAGGGTCTTCATTCAGGACTTAAGGTAAAAATGACAGTGGCGCCGGCTCCTGTCGGAACAGGGATCCGCTTTGTGCGTGAGGACATTGGACCTGATGCGGAGATAGAGGCGCTTGCTGATTATGTTACGGACACCAGAAGAGGAACTACGTTGGAAAAAGGCTCAGTCCGCATCTCGACGGTGGAGCATCTGCTGTCCGCTCTTGCCGGCCTTGGCGTTGACAATGCTCTGGTGAGAATCAATGCTCCGGAGGCTCCTATTCTTGACGGCAGCGCCCTGCCTTATGTCCAGGCCATCAGTGCCGATGGCCTTCAGGAGCAGGATGCGCCCCGTATCTGTTATGATATAAAGGAGACTGTCCGCTTCAAGGATGAGAACACCGGTTCTGAGATTGCCATATACCCGGCAGATGAATTCTCGGTGGACCTGACGATAGACTTTGACTCTCATGTCCTTGGAGTTCAGCATATTCATTATGACAGTAATGTGGATTACGCCGTGGAGGTGGCTCCATGCCGCACTTTCGTGTTCTTTCACGAACTGGAGTTTCTCTTTCAGAACAATCTGATCAAGGGCGGGGATCTGGAGAATGCTATTGTGATAGTAGAGCGTCCCGTTTCGGACGAGACACTTGAGAGAATGGCTGCCCTGTTCAATGTGGGAAGGGTAGATGTGCTTCCGGAAGGGTATCTGGACAACGTTAGGCTTCACTTCCCCGACGAGTGCGGACGTCACAAGCTCCTGGACCTGATAGGAGATTTCTCGCTTATCGGTGCCCGTATCCGTGGAAGGGTAGTTGCCGACAGGTCCGGTCATAAAATCAATACCGCCGTGGCACGGATTGTGAGAGAAATGATGAAGAAATAATAAATTAAATTGATAAAGCAATGCAATTCTCAGCTGTAAACCCCAATGCCAGGATAGCCGCCAATGTGGAGATAGGCCCTTTCAGCTATATAGCGGAAAACGTGGAGATAGGAGAAGGATGTGTAATCGGTCCTCATGTGACGATTCTGGATTATGTGAAAATAGGTAAAAACTGCAAGATATTTCCCGGTGCCGTAATCGGAGCGATTCCTCAGGATATGAAGTATTCAGGCGAGGTGACTTGGGTGGAGATAGGTGACAATACCGTTATCAGGGAGTGTGCGACAGTAAACCGCGGTACCGCAGCCAGCGGCAAGCTCCTGACCAAGATAGGTGACAATTGCCTGATTATGTCTTATGCGCATGTAGCGCACGACTGCCGTATCGGCAACCATGTCATCCAGACCAGCTATGTGGGACTGGCCGGCGAGACAGATATAGATGACTGGGCAATTATAGGCGGCGGTTCCCTCGCTCACCAGTTCACCCGTATCGGAATGCACTCGATGATCCAGGGCGGCTCGCTTATAGGCAAGGATGTCCCTCCCTATGCGCTGGCCGGACGCAGTCCTCTGTCTTTCTGTGGACTCAATAATGTGGGCCTGCGCCGCCGCGGCTTCACAAATGAGCAGATAGACAGAATACGGGAGATTTACCGTATTATTTACAACAGCGGTCTCAACCGCAGCGATGCCTGCATAGAGGTCGAGAGAGAAGTGCCCCCGTGCATAGAAAGAGACAATATCCTCAACTTCATCCGTGCTTCCAAGAGAGGCATCGTCAAGTTCTCTGACCTTTCGGCGGATGAGTAACAGTCCGCTGCGTGCAGTGCTTTCTGCCGCATATTTTCCTCCGGTGGAGTATTTTATGGCAGCGGCCATGACCGGAGACATCCTTATAGAGACCTGCGACTCGTATCAAAAGCAGACTTATAGAAACCGTTGCAGAATTTATGCCTGCGACGGTGTTCTTTCTTTGACGGTCCCTGTGTCGCTCCCGTCCGGAAGCCGGGATGCGGGCAGTGCTGTTGTCGATTACTCTAAGCCGTGGCTTCAGCAGCATGAGAGGGCGATGGTCTCTGCCTACCGTACATCAGCTTTTTTCGAATACTATCAGGATGATCTGTTCCCTATTCTGGAATCGCGTCCCGGGCGCCTGATTGATTTGGACAGCCGTATTGTTGTCAGGCTGATGGATTTGCTGGGACTGCGCTGCCGCATCGCATTTACAGATGAATATATTCCTGACTATGGTCCCGGTTATCTTGATCTTAGGGATGCCATACATCCTAAAAAAGCGGTCTCCGAAATCTTCAGAGACCGCTTCAAACCGTATTATCAGGTATTCTCGGACCGTTTCGGCTTTATCCCGGGTTTAAGTGTCCTTGACCTGCTTTTCAATGAGGGACCGAACGCCATATCATTTCTTTAGAATCTCCAGCCCAGGGTAAGGAGCAGCTTCCAGTTGAGATAATTCTCGGAGGCAACAGGGGAGGAGAGGTTATCATATGTCCCATACAGGGAGAATGTGTTGTTGTTGAAATTGCACTGCTGCTGGTATGCAAGGTCGATGAAGAATCCTCCTGCGGTCCGGTATCCTAGTCCGGCAGATGCGTAGTGTCTTGTGTTGTCGAAGTTTTTTTCGGAAGAGCTGTAGTAGTTGTAGCCGAATCTGACGGCCATCTGCCTGAGCGGCCATAGTTCGATTCCGGCCCTGATGTTGTTGACAGCCTGGTATCCTGATTTCATGTAGTCGTTCTCATACTGGAAAAGAGTGCTGTTTCCGTTGGATGATGCCATGCGGATTGCGGAGTAGTCAACTCTCTCGTAATCGACTCCGACGGCCATGAAAGTGCCAAGGGTATATCCGATGCCGAGATTCCATTTGAACGGAGCGGTTATCCGGTAGGAGTTGGACCCTACGGGAGATTCTAGGGCCGCGGAACCGTACAGGTCTGTATGTCCCTGCATGGTCTCGACCCATGTCTCGTTGAGGAACATCCAGTTCGGTGTCGAGATGGAGCCGCCTATGGTGAGACCGGCTACCGGCCGTACCAGGAATCCGGCGGAGAGGTCAACTCCGATGCCGGAGGTGGTAAGCTGGTATTCCCGGGAGAAGTCTGTAAATCCAATACCGCCTCCGGTAATACTGAATTCCGAGGGATTGGCAGCACGCTCTGAGAGGTATGTGTAGTCATTCATCCAGATACTCTGGAGGGTCAGGCTTATACCGAAAAAGAAAATATTGTCGACGTTGCCGGATGCATTGATGACGATATCCTGTACGTACCCTGTACGTTCCCTGTAGTAGTCCTGTATGAGGGTGCCGGGAACGAAGAAGTTGCCGTTGCGGTCAATGTTCTCTGTGGCTCCAATATAAGTGGTGGGGTTGCCGTTGAGGGTGTCGATAAGGCCGCTGTTCCATGCGAGGACCTGACTCCAGGATGCGTCCCTGTAAAAAGGACTGTCATCATATTCGTCCTGCATGGTTATCTGACTGCCGTGTATGGACGGCATTGTGGCGGCAAGATATCCAAGGTAGCTTGAACTGTTCTGTCTTCCGCTTCCTGAGCTCCTGAAAGCGAAGTTGTTGGTCTGGTTGGCAGTAATGGCCAGGTTGAAATTGAGAAGCCCTCTTGTCCTTCCGGTCTCGAACGCTCCGACCCATCCCAGATTCGCGAGGGCGAAACGACTCCGGACAGCACTGGTATTATTGCCCAGAAAAGAACTGTGGCTTATACCGGAGTATATGGACGGGGTAAGAGTGAATTCGGAATAGTAGTATACGCCGGATGCCGCCGGGTTGTAGGACAGCGCTCCCAGATCTCCGCCCAAAGCCGTCATGGCATTGCCCATGGCGAGGCTCCTGGCTGTACCGTCATAGTACTGACTGGACAGGAGCAGGGCGTTGTAAGTATATGCCGGGGTAATCTGGGCATAAGCCTGGACCGCTCCCATTATGAGAACAGATGTGATGAGTATTTTCTTGAACATATAGTAAAGAATCTAAGATTATCTTCTTACACTGCGCGATCCTCCTCCGTAGGACCTGGCGCTGCCTCCGCTCATGGTGGAGCGGGATACACTTCTTCCAGTGCTGAATGACCTGGAGGTAGAATTGTTGTAAGTGTTTCTGTTTACAGTAGGCCGGCGGTCGACCGTGTTGCGGTTGAACTGACTGTTGCGGTTGACGGATGTTCCGTAGTCGGTTCTTATACCGGTCTGGAAGCGGCTGTTGTACTGGCTCCTGTTTTCAAACGGGTTGCGGAACTCCTGTGTTCCGGCCGGTCTGCGGAATCCGGATGCGGAACCGGAGACCCTGCGGTATGACTCAGTGTTCCTGTGCGCCGTCCTTCCTGCTGTTCCGGATGCAGGTCTTGCGTGGCTGCTGACGCTGCCGCGGCTGACGTATCTCTCTCCAAGGTTTATTCTGGAATCAGAAGCTTGGAATGTCCTGCCTCCCCTTACAGCGTCCTTGCTTGCAGTCACTCTGCTGTCAGTTGCTGTGCCGCGTCCTCTGATGACGGACATGGTCGGGCGGGACTGGCGTCCTCCGTCACGAATGGTGTTGCCTCCGTCCCCGGATGCGGTCAGCCTGCCGCCAGAGAGGCCGCCTGTGCGTATGCCGGTGTCTCTTTTGCCATGGTAAGTCGGGAAGAACGATGCAGTCGGATATCCCCATGGACCGTACCAGGGGTCATACCACCCCCAATAACCGGGTCCCCAGTAGCCGGGTCCCCAATAACCGGGAAGATGCCAGCCGAACAAACCGAAGTGGCAGTCCCAGGCACATCTGAAACTCCAGCTCCATCCGCCGTACCAAGGATCATACCATCCCCAGTACCAGGGATCGTACCAACCCCATCTGTACCATGACGGGCCGAAGATTTTCCAGTATCTCCAGTCCCAGTAGGAGTAATAGTCCATAAATCCATATCCGGGATACCAGTCATCGAAGTTGAAATTGATATTGAGCTGACCGGTGGACTCCAGCTGGTCATCGAACAGTATGGTGTACTGCTTGTCAGGGTCGTAGGGTATGTCGACAGAGTTGCTGGCGCCGGCGATGATTATCGTGTCCGAGAAACGGGCCGCCTCCTGTCTGGTCTGCTCAATCAGCCGCTGTACCTGCTCCTTGTCAGCATCGGCTTCCGCCCTGAGGTCTTTGGAAGGTCTGTAATATATGCCGTCTTCAAAACTGGAAGATGCATAGTAAGAGGATGTTCCGCAGGAGGTCAACAGGACCGCGGAACAGATGGAAAGTAAAATCAAACTTTTTTTCATACCTAACCTCCTTTTTAGTCAATAATTACTACTTTTGCATCACAAATTAACAAAAATCATTCCATATAAACAAGACATTAATGGCAAAAGAGGTTACTAGCAAAGAAGAGAATTATTCCCAGTGGTACAATAATCTGGTAGTTAAAGCAGATCTGGCCGAAAATTCGGCCGTTAGGGGATGCATGGTCATAAAACCGTACGGTTATGCCATATGGGAGAAAATTCAGGGACAGCTTGACAGGATGTTCAAGGCTACTGGCCATCAGAACGCATATTTCCCGTTGTTCATACCGAAATCCTTCCTGAGCCGCGAGGCCGAGCATGTAGAGGGCTTCGCCAAGGAGTGCGCAGTGGTTACCCATCACCGCCTTATGGCTAATCCGGACGGTCTGGGGGTAGTAGTAGACCCCAGCGCCAGACTGGAGGAAGAACTTATAGTAAGGCCCACATCCGAGACAATAATTTGGAACAGCTATAAGAACTGGATCAAATCCTACCGCGACCTGCCCATACTGGTCAACCAGTGGGCCAACGTTGTGCGCTGGGAGATGCGTACCCGTCTGTTCCTGCGTACTGCTGAGTTCCTGTGGCAGGAGGGGCATACTGCCCACGCTACGGCGCAGGAGGCTATGGAGGAAGCGGAGAAGATGGTTCATGTGTATGCGGACTTTGCCCGTAATCATATGGCGCTGCCGGTAGTGGTTGGCCATAAGTCAGAACATGAAAGATTCGCAGGTGCACTCGATACTCTGTGTATCGAAGCCATGATGCAGGACGGAAAGGCCCTGCAGGCCGGAACCTCGCATTTTCTGGGTCAGAATTTCGCAAAGGCTTTCGACGTGAAGTTCGCCGACAAGGACGGAAAACTGGACTACGTCTGGGCAACTTCGTGGGGTGTGTCCACCCGTCTGATGGGAGCTCTGATCATGGCGCATGGGGACAACAACGGTCTTGTCCTTCCCCCTGCGATTGCCCCGATTCAGGTAGTGTTCGTACCTATTTATAAAGGTCAGGAGGAGCTGGACCGGATGGTGGCTTATATGAAGGAAGCGGCAGCGGAACTGGAGAAGGCCGGTATATCTACGAAGATAGACGATAGGGACAATGTCCGTTCCGGTTTCAAGTTCGCCGAATGGGAGCTGAAGGGTGTTCCTGTAAGGGTGGTTATCGGACCGCGCGACCTGGAAAAAGGTGAGGTGGAAATATGCCGTAGAGATACATTGGAGAAGACATCTGCATCCCGCGAAGGTCTGGCGGGTCATATCAAGGACCTTCTGGATGACATACAGGCCAATATATATAACAAGGCCCTTGCGTTCCGTGATGCCCATACCGTAAAGGTAGATACCTGGGATGAGTTCAAGGAGCGTATAGAGGACGGCGGATTCCTGCTCTGCCACTGGGACGGAACTCCGGAGACGGAAATGAAGATCCAGGAGGAGACAAAAGCTACCATAAGATGCATCCCGGTTGACAGCTTTGTGTGCAGGGAGGAGGGTAAGTGCATCTATTCAGGCCGTCCTTCGCATCAGAGAGTGATTTTCGCAAGGTCGTATTAATAAAGATATCGAAGTATGAACGGTGATGATTCCAGTCTCAGGGGGAAGATAATCAGCCTGTTGAATGTCAAGTCCGTTATAAAGTCCCAGATATTCGAGCAGTGTCTGGAAGTGTTCAATGTGCTCAAGGATGTTCTGAGCGAGATGAGCAATGATCTGAATGAACTGCTGGAGAATCAGGGCGCCAGACGTGTCCGTCTGGAGTATAGGGATAGGGGAAAATTTGAGGCTGAGCTGAAATTTGCAGACGATGTGCTGATATTCAGCCTGCATACGGATATCTTCCAGTTTGACAGGGATCATCCTGTCTGGAAAAACTCATATGTCAAGGGAAATCCGTACAATGGCTACTGCGGAGTAATCAATGTCTATAACTTTCTTTATGACTCCCTCAAATACAACCGGAACGATGACCTTGGCTATATGGTGGCCCGTATGTTCATCAATAAGGACAAGGCATTTTTCGTGGAAGGGAAGCGTCAGAAGAAACAGATGACAGCTCTGTTCGGCAAGAGTGTTCTTACAAGGGACGACCTGGTGGCCTTTGTGGAGTCAGCTATCTTGTATACACTTTCGTTTGATCTGCTGGTGCCGCCATATGATATGGTCAAGGAAGCGACAGTCGGGGAGATGAACACGAAGATAGAGTCTTCCAGGATGAAAACAGGTAAACGCTTGGGATTCAAGTATAATTCGGATGATGTATTAAACACGGAAGATCATGATTAAGTATAAGTGGATGACAGTTGCCGCTGCTGCGGTTATCATTTTTATGTCCGCGCCGGAGGCAGGAGCCTCTGACAGGAAGAAAAACAGGAATGAGATTGACTATAAGGAAATAAAGAAGGTAGAGATAGACACTGCCGGAATGGATCCTGCTCAGAAAGTCTGCCTTGATATAGTCTCGGACATAGACGAGGCAGCAGTGGATACTTCCAGCAAGGAAGTCCCTAAATATTGGACCAACGGGATACTGACGCAGGTGGGATTTTCCCAGGTATCACTGACCAACTGGGCGGAGGGCGGATCTGCCAATATCTCGCTCAACGGTCTGATAGATGCAAACGCAAATTATGCGAAGGATAAAATGATATTCGAGAACCGCCTGAAGCTTTCTTATGGGTTTGTGCAGTCCTTCGAGAAAGGAACACCGCTCAACCAGCAGTACAGCAAGAGTGATGACCGTATACAGCTGGACAGCAAGTGGGGCTGGATGCTGAAAGACAAGCTGTATTTTTCTGCGCTTCTCAATTTCAGAACCCAGATGTCCCCTACCTATTCGTATTCGACGGCGGACGACGGCTCTGTAATCCGTGATGTTCAGTCCAACTTTATGGCGCCAGGATACATATCGCTTGGTCTCGGTATCAACTACAAGCCATTCAAATTCATGTCATTCAATCTCTCTCCGGCTACCGGCAATCTGGTTATAGTTACCGAGGAGTCCCTGCGCGAGACTTACGGCAATGATCCGGGACAGGCTGTAAGGGCTGAGTTCGGCGCGCAGCTCAAGATGGATATCAACTATACCTACAAGATATTTAAAATTAGTTCTGCCCTGACCCTTTTTTCCAACTACATCAACCATCCGGAGAATATTCAGGTCTATTGGGACGTGGATGCCTCGCTGGCGCTGACCAAAATTCTTACCCTGACTGTCAGGACGAACCTTATCTACGATGACAATATCAAGATAGCTGACGCGTATGGAGTAGAGGCTCCTAGGGTGCAGTTTAAGGAAATTGTCAGTCTGGGACTTACATGGACCTTCGGGCAGTATGTCAAACCAGAATAATATGTTATGAGAATCGAACAGGAGTTCAGTTCCGCTCTTCTGTCGCTTTCCGGCGGCAGTGTGGACGGGCACAGGTATCTGCTGGGTGTCAGCGGGGGGATTGACTCAATGTGTATGGCAGAGCTTTTTCTGCACTCAGACCTTCATCCGAAGTTTGCCCTGGCGCATGTCAATTTTTCTCTCCGCGGAAGCGAGAGTGACGGAGACATGGCCTCTGTCGAGGAATGGGGACGGCGCAACGGAGTTCCGGTGTATACCAGAATATTCGATACGAAGGCTTATTCTGCGGAAAAATCCATTTCGACCCAGATGGCAGCGAGGGAGCTCCGTTATGGCTTTTTCGCAGACTTGATGGATGCGGAGGGTTTTGATTTTCTTTCCATTGCCCATAATCTGGATGACAGTATAGAGACTATTTTCCTGAATATAGCCAGAGGTACCGGACTTCGTGGACTGGCCGGTATTCCGGTGCGCAATGGCAGGATTATCCGTCCTCTGCTTGGGGTCTCCCGTTCTCAGATAAGGGAATATGTGGAGAGCCGCGGGGTCCCGTACCGTGATGACCATACCAACTTCGAGTCGCATTATGCCCGCAACAGGGTGAGAAACATCATTTTCCCCGAATTCCGGAAGATCAATCCATCTTTCCTGGATACCGTCCGCCGTGATTCTGAATATTTTCGGGAAGCTTCAGATATTATAGACGGAGTATATGCTGGGGTGTATGCCAGAGTATGTTCTGCTTCGGATGATGGAGTGCTGAGTATAGATACCAGGATGCTGCTGCAGGAGGGGCATTGCTGTTATTGGCTGAACCGGATGCTCCGTGATTATGGGTTCAACAGCGGACAGATATCCGATATCGGAAGATGCATGGAGTCGGGGCAGAGCGGCAGAGTGTTCCGCACCGGTACGCATGAACTGCTTTTCGGGACGGAGAGAATGAGGGTGTACCCTCTCAGGCAGGAAGAGGAAACGGAATTCAGTATAGACCGGCCCGGCGTATATACATTCAAGGGAGTCCGTTTCCGTCTGGACTTTTTCCCCCGTCCTGCAGGATTCAGTCCTGTGCTGCAGGACAGCTCGGTCCTGTATTTCGCAGCGGATGACCTGAAAATGCCGCTTCTGTGCAGAAGCTGGAGACCTGCTGACCGTTTCCGGCCGTTCGGTATGAGGAGAGGGTCAAAGAAACTCAGTGATTTCTTTACCGATCTCAAGCTGGACAGGGTTCAGAAAATGGCCCAGCCCGTACTTTTTGACGCTGACGGGCAGATAGTCTGCCTGCCTGGCCTGCGCATCGATGACCGTTTCAGAATAAAAGCCCCGACGACCGTAGTCGCCGGAGCTTCCATTATCTCCAAGGATTAGCCTCGCTATTCGAAATAGTAGATGTACGGCACTCTTGCGTATATGCCTTTCTCGGCCTTGACGGACTCGAAGAGGCTTTCCAAGATCTTCTCGGGCTCAGTAAGAGTCTCCACTGCCGCGCTGGCTGAGCCGAAGCTGTCCATCAGTTTGTCCAGGCTGCTCTGGGCTTTGGGCCAGGCTTCGATTCTGTAGCTGTCCAGCCCTGCCGCCACGGCTGCGTAGTCGACAGCGTCCTTTAGACCTCCTATCTCATTGACAAGGTCAATGTCAAGAGCCTCGTTGCCGCACCATACGCGTCCCTGGGCGATTTCGTCCACTCTTTCGGGAGTGAGGCCGCGGCCCTCAGCCACGATGCTGATGAAATGGTCGTAGATCATTTCCACCTGCTCCTGGAAGGCGGCTGTCTCCTCGCGGTCGAGGCTGCGGGTCATCGAACCCATGTCGGCATGGCGGTGCGAGCGGACAGTGACCGGATTGACGTGGGCGATGTCCTTGAATGTCTTTTCCAGGGAGGGCAGCATGCTGAATACTCCGATGCTGCCGGTAAGGGTCGTGTTGTTGGAGTAGATCTTGTCCGCTCCGGCAGAGATCCAGTAACCGCCTGAGGCCGCCATGGTTCCGTAGGACACTATCAGGGGTTTTTCCTGCTGAAGCAGTTCGAGCTCCGTGCGTATAATCTCGGCCGGCTGTACCGAGCCTCCGGGTGAGTTGACCCTGAGTACCACCGCTTTGACAGAACTGTCGGCGCGTATGTCGCGGATGATGGGCTGGAACTTGTCGGCTGTGATGCCCTCGGTGCTGCCGTCAGGATTGATCTGGCCGTCAGCGTAGATGATGGCTACCTTGTCCTTGGCCTTGTAGTCGGGCTTTATGCGGGCCTTGATGTATTTGTCCAGAGTAATCATCTTCACGTCCTTGAGTTTCTCGGCTCCGGCGAGGGTGCGGAGATTCTCCTCCATGCCGTTGACCGTACATAGCTCGTCCACCAGACCGGCATCGACCATGTCCTGGGCGGTGTTGAGCTCCAGGTTGTTGACCATGCGGTCCAGGTCAGTGAGAGAAATCTCACGGGACTCGCAGATGCTGCCTGCAGCGGCTTTCCAGAGGGCGTCCACCATGGCCTGGTTCTGCTCCCTGTTGGCCTCGCTGATGTCGCTGGCGATGAACTGCTCACCGGCTGATTTGTACTTACCGTGGCGGATCAGCTGCATCTCCACGCCGAAGCGGTCCAGAATGTCCTTGAGGAAGATGATGGTGGTGGCTATGCCGAGGATGTTGTTCGAGGCGAACTTGTCGGCGTAGATCTTGTCGGCTACAGAGGCGAGGTAGTAGCCTCCGAAGGAGAAGTTCTCACCGTATGCTATCACAGGCTTGCCGGAGGTACGGAACCTGTCGAGGGCTCCGCGAAGCTCCTCCATGTAGGAAATGCCGCTGGAGGATCCGCAGTTGGTCAGGTATATGAACTTGATGGCAGGATCGGTGGCCGCATATTCTATGGCCTGTACTGCGTCCAGGATACCGACACTGGAGGTACTGGAGGTGAAGGGTACTATGGAGCTTACGTCGAATGGATCGGATACGGTCTGTTCTCCGATAGTAGAACCGAGGTCGATTTTAAGAACGGATGAGGGAGAGACGCTTACGGTCTCTTCTGCCGGCATCAGGGCTCCGATCATACCTACTGCCAGCAAGAACAGCAGCCCCAGGGCAATGAATGAGCCGAGGATGGCTGCGAGAAGGTTTCTAAGGAATTTCATTGTCAGTTAAATTTGAATTACTCATACAAAAGTAGGAAAAAAAGCTATATCTTCGCACGTAAATTATGGAATCGGCACTGCATTATCGGATATAACATTTTCAAACAGCAGTGTTGATATGAAAAAGAAACTGATTTTTATTGTTGTGTTGTTCCTGCAGGCAGTTGCCGTGCAGGCTGTGCCGTGTCTGCGGCAGCAGGAAAGCCATGTCCTCGGTGTCGTTTTGACACTTAATCCTGAAGGAGAGAGGAAAGCAGTGCCTTTTGCTACAGTTTATTGGCTGGAGTCCGGAACCTATGCGGACTGTGACGGGGACGGAAAGTTCAGTATTGCCAGAGATGACGGCCGTGACCGGACGCTCGTGACTGCAGCCTTGGGATATAGAAGAGATACCATGGCCGTGGCGGACGATGTGGAATATGTGGAAGTATTTCTAAGAAGTGACAGTGAGTTGGATGAGGCTGTCGTGGTGGCCCGCAGCGATGCCAATTATCTTTTACGTTCATCCAGTGTCAGGACGGAGGTCATATCCTCGGCTGGCCTGAACAAGATGGCCTGCTGCAACCTCGCCGAGAGCTTTGAGAACTCGGCCTCGGTGTCCGTGGGCTATTCGGACGCGGTCACCGGTGCCCGTCAGATCCGTCTGCTCGGCCTTTCCGGCATCTATACTGCCATGCTTGACGAGAATCGTCCTGTGATGCGTGGCCTGGCCGCCCCGTTCGGTCTGTCCTACATCCCCGGACAGTGGCTGGAGAGCATCCAGATAGCCAAGGGACCCTCGTCGGTCATCAACGGAGTGGAGGCCATATCCGGCCAGATCAATGTCGAGCACCGCAAGCCTACGGATGAGAAGCCTCTGTTCCTCAATGCCTTCGTCAACAGTATGCTGATGGGAGAGCTTAACGCCGCGTCCTCCCTGCAGATAGGCAGCAAGTGGTCGACTGTCCTGATGGCGCATGCTTCCCATTCTTTTATGGACCACGACATGAACGGAGACGGATTCAGGGACGAGCCTGAGATGACCCATCTGAACTTCGCCAACCGCTGGCTCTATTATGACCAGAGCGGAGTGCAGGTGCGTTTCGGAGTCAAGGCTCTGTACGACAGCCGTCTCGGAGGTCAGATGACTTTCAGGCGGGATCATGTGGACTCCCTGCGGACCATGAGCGTGCCCTGGGGTACGTATATCACGAACCAGGGAGTGAACGGCTACCTCAAGGTGGGAATCCCTCTGAATGAGGACAATTCCCACAACATCGCAGTAGTAGCCGATTACACCTGGCATCAGCTGGACTCGTATTTCGGTCTCAAGAGTTTCTTCGGGCGGCAGAATTCCGGCTTCATCAATCTCATGTACCAGGGCATACCGAATGACTCCCACCGCTTCACATTCGGCCTCAGGAACTTCTTCGACGGCTATGTCCAGACGCTGCATGACGGGTATGCGGACCCTCTGTCGGCTTCCCGTCGGGCAGTATTCGCGGACTATGACCTCTCGCGCAATGAAAATTCCCTGGGAATATACGGGGAATACACCTATACCCTGGGAGAGAAGTTTTCGGCAGTGGCAGACATGAGCCTCGACTGGAACAGTCTCTACGGTCTCTTTCTCTCGCCCCGGGTCAATCTGAAATGGTCACCTGCGGACTGGCTCGTCATCCGGGCTTCGGGAGGCCGCGGCACCCGTTCGCCCAATGTGGTGGTGGACAACCTCGGCATGATGTCCACCGGACGCCGTCTGGACATAGCCCCGGACCTGGGCATGGAGTCCGCCTGGACCTACGGCGGCAATATCACCTTCTACATCCCGATAGGCTTCGAGGACAACTCCTATCTCAGCTTTGACTACTTCCGCAGCGACTTCACCAGCCAGATTATTGTCGATCAGGAATATGACTGGAGTGCTGTAAGCATCTACAATCTCGAGGGTCCGTCGTACACCAATACCTGGCAGGTGGATTTCTCCGTAGAGCCTTTCGAGCGCTTCACAGTCCTGGCCACCTTCCGTTACACGGATTCCAAGGTGTGGCTGCGGGACAGGGGGTTGGTTGAAAGGCCCCTCGTCAGCCGCTACAAAGGAGTCCTGAACCTCCAGTATGCCACGAGGATGAATATCTGGACCTTCGATTTCACCGCTCAGCTCAACGGCCCGTCGCGCCTTCCCGATTTTGCCGTAGCCCCGGGAGAGAGCGGGCTGAGCCCTGTATATCCGGTGCTCTTTGCGCAGATTACCCGCAAGTTCAAGGGGGTGGACGTATATGTCGGAGTCGAGAATATCACCAACTACCGTCAGGAGCATCCTGTAATCAGTGCGGAGGATCCCTGGTCCCCTGATTTCAACGCTTCGGTGATATGGGGACCCCTGATCGGGGTAACTGCTTATGCTGGAGTGAGATTTACCCTTTGGAAATAGATTTTGCCAAATTTATAAATTTTAAAAAATATGAAAACGTTTAAATTTTTTATGAAAACGGCCGTTGCCGTGTTGATGTTGTCATTTTTTGCCGTAACTTCGTACGCCCAGAAAAAGAAGGCTCCGCTGCAGGAAGTCGTCTTCTCTGTCAACCTTCACTGTGAGAACTGTGTTAAGAAAGTTCAGGAGAACATCCCTTTTGAGAAGGGTGTCAAGGACCTGAAGATATCCCTTGACGACAAGACCGTGTGGGTGAAGTATGACCCGGGAAAGACTACCAAGGAGAAACTTGCGGCGGCCATCGAGAAACTCGGTTACGAGGTCCTGGGTGAGGTTAAGCAGGAATAACACACTCATTATAGATTATGTACAAAATACTTAGGAAGAAATTTCTGACGCCGGCCATCTGTCTGATGGACGTTCTGGCACCCCGCGTTGCGCAGTCAGCCCAGCCGGGACAGTTTCTGATAGTCAGGGCAGGGGAGAAGAATGAGCGCATCCCCCTGACCATCTGTGATTACAACCGTGAGGAAGGCAGCGTGACCATCGTCACCCAGCTCGTAGGAGCCTCTACCCGCATCATCTGCAGCTATGAGGCCGGAGAGTCCTTCGCGGATGTGGTCGGGCCGCTCGGTCAGCCTTCCGAGTTCATACACCTGAGCCCTGAGGAACTCTCGCACAGCCGCTATCTTTTCATAGCGGGAGGTTTGGGAACTGCCCCCGTATATCCCCAGGTGAAGTACCTGCATCAGGCCGGGGCAAAGGTGGACGTGATAATCGGTGCCCGCAACAAGGACCTGGTAATCCTCGAGGAGGAGATGCGGGCCGTCTGCGACCACCTTTATATATGCACCGACGACGGCTCGTACGGCGAGAAGGGTCTGGTGACCGACATCATGGGCCGTCTGCTGGATTCCGGCGAGAAGTACGACCAGGCGGTGGCCATCGGTCCTATGATCATGATGAAGTTCGTCACCCTCAAGGGCCGTCAGTACGGCATCCCTCTGATCGTCAGCCTCAATACCCTGATGGTGGACGGTACCGGCATGTGCGGCGCCTGCCGCGTGACCATTGCCGGCAAGACCCGTTTCGCCTGTGTCGACGGACCGGAGTTCAACGCCTACGACGTGGACTTCGAGGAGGCCATGCGCCGTCAGGGCATGTACCGCGACATAGAGAAGGAGAAGGACCACCAGTGTCATATAGGACTGCATCAATAACAACATCAGGAGGATACACAATGGCTAACAAGATACCCAGAGTCCCTGTACGCGAGCAGGATCCCGCAGTCAGGGCCCGTAATTTCGAGGAAGTATGCTACGGATACAACGAGCAGGAGGCCGTCCTTGAGGCTTCGCGCTGTCTCAACTGCAAGAAGCCCCGCTGTGTGGAGGCCTGCCCGGTTTCCATCCAGATCCCCGCATTTATATCAAAGGTAGCGGCCGGAGACATCAAGGAGGCTGCCCGCATCATCTCTCAGGACAGTTCCCTGCCCGCAGTCTGCGGCCGTGTCTGCCCCCAGGAGACCCAGTGCGAGGGCTCCTGCATCCTCGGAGTCAAGGGCGAGCCGGTGGCCATCGGCAAGCTCGAGCGTTTCGTGGCTGACTGGAGCCGTCACAACGGAGTCCGCTTCGCAGACAAGGCTCCCGCCAACGGCATCAAGGTCGCGGTGGTCGGCAGCGGCCCGGCCGGTCTGGCCTGTGCCTCTGACCTGGCCCGCTGGGGCTATGACGTTACTATCTTTGAGGTGCTGCACAAGGCCGGAGGCGTGCTGCAGTACGGTATCCCCGAGTTCCGTCTGCCCAAGGAGGAGGTAGTGGAGTACGAGGTGGAGAATGTCCGCCGCCTCGGAGTGAAAATAGAGACCGACGTGGTGGTGGGAAGGACTGTCACGGTGGATGACCTCTTCGACAAGGAGGGCTTCAAGGCAGTCTTCATCGGCTCGGGAGCCGGTCTGCCCAAGTTCATGGGTATCCCCGGGGAGAATCTCAACGGAGTGTTCTCCGCCAACGAGTTCCTCACCCGCAACAACCTCATGCACGGTTACGACCCTACATACGACACCCCCGTATTCTCCGGCCGCAGGGCTGTGGTGGTGGGAGGCGGCAATGTCGCCATGGACGCCGCCCGTACCGCTCTCCGTCTCGGCTCTGAGGTGACCGTGGTCTACCGCCGCACGGAGAAGGAGCTGCCCGCCAGGGTGGAGGAGGTCCATCACGCCAAGGAGGAGGGCATAGAGTTCCGCCTCCTGACCAATCCCGTGGAGATTCTGGGCGACGAGAAAGGCTGGGTGCGCGGTATTCGCTGCATCCGCATGGAGCTCGGCGAGCCCGACGAGTCGGGACGCCGCTCTCCCGTGCCTGTGCCCGGCTCCGAGTTTGAGATTGAGACGGACACCGTCATCATGTCCCTCGGAACCTCCCCGAACCCGATGATAGCCCGCTCTACCCCCGGACTGGAGACCAACCGCCGGGGCTGTCTCATTGCTGATGAGGACGGAGCCACCACCCGCCCGATGGTGTTTGCGGGAGGCGATGCCGTGACAGGTGCTGCGACTGTGATCCTGGCGATGGGCGCCGGCCGCCGGGCTGCCGCCGCCATCCATAAGGCATTGCAGTCTGAGAAATAATTCCTACCTTTGCCCGGATTAATGTATTAAAACTGATGAACGACAAATTGAAAATCGTGGTCCTGGCCAAGCAGGTGCCGGACACCAGAAATGTAGGAAAAGATGCGATGAAGGAGGACGGAACGGTCAACCGCGCCGCATTACCTGCTATTTTCAATCCTGAAGACATGAATGCCCTCGAGCAGGCGCTCAGGATCAAGGACCGTCTGAAGGACGTGGAAATCCATCTGTTGACTATGGGCCCCGGCAGGGCCGCCGACATCATCCGCGAGGGTCTCTTCAGAGGCGCTGACGGAGGAGTCCTCCTGACCGACAGGAAGTTCGCAGGAGCCGATACCCTTGCCACATCCTACGCACTGGCCCAGGCAGTCCGCAAAATCGCTCCTGACATGATCATCGCAGGCCGTCAGGCTATCGACGGTGATACCGCCCAGGTGGGCCCTCAGGTAGCTGAGAAGCTGGGCTGGCCTCAGATTACCTACGCAGAAGAAGTACTGTACATCGACGATAACAGAGTGACCGTACGCCGCAGGCTGGAGCGGGGCATCGAAGTGGTGTCCTCCCCTCTGCCCGTGCTGATCACCGTGACCGGCACAGCAGCCGCATGCAGGCCCCGCAACGCCAAGCAGCTCCTCCGCTACAAAGGAGCCCGCACCGTTTCTGAGGACCAGGCCTCCGGTTCTGAGTACGCCGCATCAGGCAAGTGCTCCGAGCATTTCCAGATACCCGAGTGGGGCTTCGCCGAGATAGGCGGGGACGAGAAGAGCTACGGTTCCTCCGGCTCGCCCACCAAGGTGAAGAAGATCGAGAACATCATCCTCCAGGCCAAGGAGTCCAGGACCCTCTCGGACTCGGACGCCGACATCGAGGGTCTCGTAAAGGAGCTGATATCCAGTCATACAATCGGTTAATCTGTTAAAACGCTAGACGACATGAACAACATTATAGTATATTGCGAGACCGACGGAGGACGCCTCTGCGACGTGAGTCTCGAACTGATGACCAAGGCCCGTGACCTGGCCGCCTCGCTCTCCTGCGATGTGGAGGCCCTGCTGATAGGACATGATGTCCGCGGCCTGGCCGACGAGCTTTATTCATACGGTGCCGCAGTGGTGCACCTGGCCGACGACAAGCGCTTAGAGTTTTTCCGCACACTGCCCTACGCATCGATTACCATTGACCTTTTCCGCAAGGAACAGCCCCAGATAGCCCTCTTCGGAGCCACCTCCGTGGGCAGGGACCTCGCTCCCAGGGTTTCCAGCGCCCTGCACAGCGGCCTTACCGCCGACTGCACCTCCCTGGAGATCGGTGACCACCAGGACAAGGAGAAGCAGTACCACAACCTCCTGTACCAGATCCGCCCCGCATTCGGAGGCAACATCATCGCCACCATCGTCAACCCCGAGCACAGGCCCCAGATGGCCACTGTCCGTGAGGGTGTGATGAAGAAGGCTCCCCTGGCCGCCCCCGTGGCAGGACGCATCTCGGAGATAGACGTCAACTCTATCCTGAAGGACAGCGACCTGACCGTGGAGATCGTGGCCCGCGAGATAGAGGAGCGCAAGATCGACATCAAGGGCGCCCAGATCATCGTGGCCGGCGGCTTCGGTGTGGGCAGCAAGGAGAATTTCGACCTGATATTCGAGCTCGCCAGGACCCTTGGCGGAGAGGTGGGAGCATCCCGCGCCGCTGTGGACGCAGGCTTCGCGGACCATGCCCGCCAGATCGGACAGACAGGCGTGACCGTACGTCCCAAGCTCTTCATTTCCTGCGGTATCTCCGGCCAGATCCAGCATACTGCCGGTATGGACCAGTCCTCGATGATCATCTCGATCAACAGCGACCCCGAGGCCCCCATCCACAAGATAGCCGACTATGCTATCGTAGGAGACCTCAATGTGGTGATACCCAAGCTCATCAAGTTCTACAAACAAAACAGCAAGTAAGGAGAAGAAGTCATGGCAAATTTTTATACAGACAACAGTGATTTGAAGTTTCAGCTCTCGCATCCCCTGATGCAGAAGATAGTGGAGCTGAAGGAACAGGATTTCAAGGACAGCGGAGTCTATGACTACGCTCCCTGCAATGTCGAGGATGCCATCGACTCCTACGACAAGGTGATGGAGGTAATGGGCGAGATCTGCGCCGACACCATCGCCGCCAACGCCGAGCAGGTGGACCACGACGGCCCCGTATGCGAGAACGGCCGCGTGACCTACGCTGCCGGTACAGCCGAGAACCAGAGGGTCCTCACCCAGGCCGGCATGTACGGTATGTCCCTGCCCCGTCAGTACGGCGGACTGAATTTCTCCCTTGTGCCTTACGTGATGGCAGAGGAACTGGTTTCCAGAGCCGATGCCGGATTTGCAAATATCTGGGGTCTTCAGGACTGCGCCGAGACCATCCACGAGTTCGCCTCGGAGGAGATCAAGGCCGAGTTCCTGCCCCGCATCCCCCAGGGCGATACCTGCTCCATGGACCTGACCGAGCCTGATGCCGGCTCCGACCTTCAGGCCGCCATGCTCAAGGCCGAGTGGTGCGAGGAGAAGGGCATGTGGATGCTCAACGGTGTGAAGAGGTTCATCACCAACGGTGACGCCCAGATCAAGCTCGTCCTGGCCCGTTCCGAGGAAGGTACCCGCGACGGCCGCGGTCTGTCCTACTTCGTACACGACCAGAAATGGGGCGGCGTGACTGTCCGCAGGATTGAGAACAAGCTCGGTATCAAGGGCTCTCCCACCTGCGAGCTGGTCTTCAAGAACGCTCCCGCCAAGCTCATCGGCGAGCGCCGCATGGGCCTCATCAAGTACGTTATGTCCCTGATGAACGGTGCCCGTCTCGGAGTCGGTGCCCAGTCCGTGGGTATCTCCGAGGCCGCTTACCGCGAGGCCTACAAGTACGCCTGCGAGCGCCGTCAATTCGGCAAAGCCATCATCGAGTTCCCGGCAGTGTCCGAGATGCTGGCCGTGATGAAGGCCAAGCTTCAGGCTTCCCGCGCCATCCTCTATGAGACCACCCGCTTCGTGGACATCTACAAGTCCTACGGCTTCCTCGCCGAGACCCGCAAGCTCACTCCCGAGGAGCGTCAGGACATGAAGAAGTACCAGAGGTACGCCGATATGTTCACTCCCGTGCTCAAGATGATGTCCAGCGAGTACTGCAACCAGAACGCCTACGATGCCATACAGGTGCACGGAGGCTCAGGCTACATGAAGGAGTATCCCGTGGAGCGCATCTACCGCGACGCCAGGATTACCACAATATATGAAGGTACGTCCCAGCTCCAGACAGTGGCCGCCATCCGCTACGTGACCACCGGTGCCTACCTCGCCAGGATACGCGAGTACGAGGCCGAGGAGGTCGCTCCCGAGTACGCGACTCTGAAGAAGACCCTGGTCGAGATGGCCGCACAGTATGAGCAGGCCTGCACCCTCGTACACGGACATGACAACACCTACATCGACTTCCACGCCCGCCGTCTGGTCGAGATGGCCGGTCACATCATCATGGGCTGGCTCCTCGTGCTGGATGCCCAGAGGTGCGCTGACTTTGCGAAGTCCGCAAGGGTGTTCGTCGGCAAGGCCAAGTCCTGGAACCAGGAGCGCTACGACTACATCGCAGGCTTCTCCGAGGACGACCTGGCAGACTACATCAACTAAAACCCGCTATATGAAAAAATACCTTTCAATGGTAGCGCTTTCCCTCATTTGCGGAGCATCTGCCTCCGCGGATGAGGGAATGTGGCTTCCGTCCCTCATCTCCCAGAGGATAGGGGACATGCAGGCCAAGGGATTTACCCTCACGGCCGAGGACATCTACAGTATCAACCAGGCATCGCTCAAGGATGCCGTGGTCCTCTTCGGAGGCGGCTGCACCGGTGAGCTCATCTCCCCGGAAGGCCTTCTGCTGACCAACCATCACTGCGGCTACGGCCAGATTCAGAAACACAGCTCCGTGGAGCACGACTACCTCCGCGACGGCTTCTGGGCCATGACCCGCGCTGAAGAGCTGCCCAATCCGGGACTGTCCGTGAGCTTCCTCGAGTATATGGAGGATGTGACGGAGCAGGTGCTCGACGGATATGAGGAGAGCATGACCGAGGAGGAGCGTGAGGCTCTGGTCGCGAAGAATTCTGCAAAACTCGTTGAGGAAGCAGTGGCTGCCGGCAACGGCCTGCGGGCTTCGGTCGAGCCCCTGTACTACGGCAACAAGTACTATATGTTCGTCTACCGCAGCTACACCGACGTGCGTCTGGTGGGAGCTCCCCCCTCGTCTATCGGAAAGTTCGGCGGTGACACCGACAACTGGATGTGGCCCCGCCATACCGGAGACTTCTCCATCTTCCGCATCTACGCCGACAAGGACAACAACCCCGCTCCCTATTCCGAGGACAATGTTCCTTACAAGCCTAAGAAGTACTTCCATATTGCCGCCGGCGGAGTGGAGGAGGGTGAGTTCACCTTCGTGTACGGCTTTCCCGGCAGCACCCGCGAGTACATCATGTCCGAGGGCGTGCGCTATATTTCGGAAGTGTCCAATCCTTTCAAGATCAACCTCCGCACCATGCGTCTCGATATCCAGAAAAAGTATATGGACTCGGACCAGGCGGTGAGAATCCAGTATTCGTCCAAGAATGCCAGTGTCTCCAATGCGTGGAAGAAGTGGCAGGGCGAGATGAAGGGCATCGTCCGTCTCGGTACCGTGGCCAAGAAGCAGGCCTTCGAGTCCCGTTTCACGGACTGGGCCGAGGGCTCGGAGTATGAGGGCATCATCCCCGCACTCGACTCCCTCTACGGAGTGCTCGAACCCTACAACTACGCACTTGAGTATTACAATGAGTCGGCCCGCACCATCGAGCTTGTACAGTTTGCCACTCGTGCCCTGAGTGCGGCTGAGAGCGGTTCCGATTCGGTGCTGAAGGCCGTGGAGGCAGCTTTCTACAAGGACTACTGCCTGCCCATCGACAAGGAATGCTTCGTGGCTGTCATGAACGCCTACAAGGACGATGTCCCCGTGGATTTCCGCCCTGAGTATTTCGACAGTACATTGGCAGTGTACGGCGGCTCCATAGAGAAATGGGCCGACGACCTCTTCTCCACCTCTGTGTTCGCCGACCGTGCCGCTCTTGAGATCCTGGACTGTGCCGGCGTCGCCGCCCTGAAGGAGGACCCTGCCGTAGTATTCGGCCGCGAGTTCAGCGCATGGATAGGGGAGAATCTCCGTCCTACAGTGGCCCGCGTCAACTCCGAGATTACCCTCCTCAACCGCGACTATATGCGCGGGCAGATGGAGTTCCAGCCCGACAGAACCTTCTATCCCGATGCTAACCTCACTCTCCGCGTCGCCTACGGCCACATCAAGGGCTACGCCCCTTCTGACGGAGTGTACTACCTGCCGTTCTCGACCATCGAGGGCATCATGGAAAAGGACAATCCAGAGATATTCGACTACAATATCCCCCAGAAGTTCCGCGATATCGTCGCCTCCGGTGATTACGGCCGCTGGGGCTATGACGGCAAGGTGCCTGTCTGCTTCATCGCCACCAACCACACCTCCGGCGGCAACTCCGGTAGCCCTGTGATCGACTCCCGCGGGCGTCTGATTGGCATCAACTTCGACCGTGTGTGGGAAGGCACCATGAGCGACATCGAGTTTGATCCCGATTTCTGCCGCAACATTTCCCTGGATATCCGCTATGTCCTTTTCGTTATCGACAGGATTGGAGGAGCCGGGCATTTGATTGAAGAGATGACCATCGAGACAGAGTAAAATTTTTTGAAAAAAGTTTGACGGTACGGAAATTTTACTATCTTTGCGGTCCGATTCGGGATGTGGCGCAGTTGGTTAGCGCACCACGTTAGGGACGTGGGGGTCGGACGTTCGAGTCGTCTCATCCCGACA
>DWYD01000120.1 GCA_019118865.1 Candidatus Coprenecus merdipullorum
CACTTAGCACGATGATACCGATGACCCAGTACGGAATGAGCTTGCCCACGATGAAGGTAATCTTCGGGACGGGGGTGACGTTGATCTGCTCGATGGTGCCGGCCTCCTTCTCTCCGACGATGTTCATGGCCGGGAGGAAGCCGGTGATAAGGGCCACGACGAGCATGACCAGGGCCGGAATCATGGGTATCTTGTAGTCCATCGTGGGATTGAACCAGTAGTAGGAGTCCACGGCTATGCCGCCGGGAGACGTCAGCGTCACAGCCCCGCGCTCTAAGTTCACCTCCTCGGTGAAGTCCAGTACTATGACATCGAGGTAGGACGTACCGAGACTGGCCTTGGTCCCGTTGACGGCATTGGCCTCTATCAGAAGGGAACTGCCGCCCTCCGAGAGCAGATCCTGCTCAAATCCGTAGGGCACCTCGAGGATGATGTCCGCATCCCCGAACTCCACCTGCTCCAGGGCCTCATCCGAGCGCATGAAGACCCCGGTGATGTCGAAATATTCGGTCGAGGCGATCTTTTCGGTCAGCAATCGGGAGAGGTCCGAGCGGTCGTTATCCACCACGGCCACGTTGACGTTCTTTATCTCCATGGTGGTGGCCCAGGGGAAGACCAGCATCACCAGTACGGGCAGGGCTATGACGATGAAGAGGATGAAGGGGTCTCTCGCCATCTGCTTGAATTCCTTTTCTATGAGATATTTGAGTATCATAGCCTGTCCTTGAATTTAAATACGCTCAGTCCGGTGATTACCGTCAGGAAGCCGCACAGAATCAGCACCGCATCGAGGCAGTACCGGATGCCGAGGCCCTGAATCATCATCACCTTTATCGAGTCAATATACCATTTGGCCGGTACACACCAGGATATCCACTGCAGCACCTTCGGCATGCTCTCGATGGGGAAAAGCATGCCCGAGAGCAGCATCGTGGGGAGCATCAGGACCATGCCCGAGATAAGTATCGCCACTTCCTGCTTGGCCACGAGGGTAGATATCAGGATACCTATCGACAGCGACACGAGGATGAACAGCAGCGACACTAATACCACCCACATCAGGCTGCCCGATATCGGCACCTTGATCAGGAACACCGACAGGCAGAGGACTATCAGCAGGATGAAGGCCGAGACCACGAAGTATGGTATCGCCTTGGCCAGTATCACCGAGAAGGGCTTAACAGGCGATACCAGCAGCACTTCCATCGTCCCCCTCTCCTTCTCGCGGACGATGGATACCGAGGTCATCATCGCGCACACGAGCATGAGGATCATGCCCATGACTCCGGGCACGAAGTTGAAGGCGCTCTTCATCTGAGGATTGTACATCATGCGGGTGGAGGTATGTATCTGCACGGGCTGGACAGCCTCCGCTGAGGATGAGGTGCTGCCGGCCGCAGCCTGATTGAGAGCCGCCTCCTGCGCCAGCTCCTTCTGGAAGGAGGAGACTATGCTGCTGACGTAGAATACCGCCATCGAGCCGATATTGGTATTGGAGCCGTCCACGATGACCTGCAGGCGGCCGTCGGAATCATGGACCGCGCGGTGGTAGAAATTGTCCTCGAAGACCAGGGCGATGTCCGCCGAATTGGAGCGGAAGGCCTCCAGCACCCCGTCCTCCCCGTCCAGAAAGGCCGTAACCGTGAAATACTCGCTGGCATCTATCTGACTGATGAGCCGCGATGTAGCCGCATCCCGCGAGGGATCGTAGACCGCCACCTTGACATCCTTGATCTCGGTGGACAGGGCGAAGCCGAAGAGCACTATCATCACCACCGGCATCACGATAAGCACCATGAGGGTCCTCGTATCCCGGAGAATGTGGTTGAACTCCTTGCCCACAAACGACATGAACCGTTTAAAATCCTTCATCCTTCCCATAGCGTCATTCCTCCCTTTTGGCCCGCCCGGCGAGCATTCTGAATACCTCGTCCATACCCGAGGCCCCGTACCGCTGCTTGAGAGCTGCCGGCGAGTCGAGCGCCTCTATCCTACCGTCCACCATGATGGACACACGGTTGCAGTACTCCGCCTCATCCATGTAGTGGGTCGTGACAAACACAGTGATACCCCTCTCGGCGGCATCGTAGATCATCTCCCAGAACCCGCGACGGGTCGCCGGGTCCACTCCTCCCGTAGGCTCGTCGAGGAAGACGATCCTCGGCTCATGGAATATTGCCACGGAAAACGCCAGCTTCTGCTTCCATCCTAACGGCAGGTCCCGCACCATCCTGTTCCTCTGCTCCGTAAGGTCGAGCCGCTGCAGCAGCTCATCGGTCTTCTCCGCGATATCCCGGTCCTTCATCCCGTAGATGCCTCCGAAGAGCCGGATATTCTCCCACACTCTTAGATTCTCATAGAGGGAGAACTTCTGGCTCATGTAGCCGATGACCTTCTTGAGCCGCTTCACGTCGCTGTTGAAATGCAGGTCATAGCCGGCCACCACCGCCCTGCCGTCCGTAGGCTTGCTCAGGCCGCAGAGCATCTTCATGGCCGTGGTCTTGCCCGCGCCGTTGGCCCCGAGGAAACCGAATATCTCCCCCTTATTGACAGAGAACGAGATATGGTCGACAGCCGTGAAGTCCCCGAAACATTTCGTAAGCCCTTCCGTACGTATCACCTCATCCTCCCCGAGGAAGCCGTCGTCGGCGTACCCAAGGAGCTCACGGATGCGTTTTCTGGTATTTTCTCCTCTGCTCATGAATGTTCCTCCAGTGTGTCAAGATACATGTAACAGTCCTCCACATTGGGACGTATCGGCTTGATGGAAAGGCCGCTGTGGCCCTTGGCGTGGAGGGCGGTGTTCAGGAAGTTGATCTGCGCCTCCAGGGACAATTCTCCGGGCCGCATGACCACATGATGGGTGTCTCCGAAGGCGAAGCAGCTGAATACCTGCGGTATCAGGCGGATGTCCCGCAGCAGCGAGGGCATGTGGGGACCGCTGACGGCCAGCAGGGGAAGGGTAAATTTGGAAATAATATCGGCGGGAGTATCGGTATCCAGGAAAATGCCTTTGCGGATCAATGCAATCCGGTCGCAGAGCGTTGCCTCGTCCATGTAGGGGGTGGAGACGACTATCGAGAGTCCCTGTTCCCTGAGGCGGCGCAGCATCGTCCAGAATTCCTTGCGGGAGACGGGGTCCACACCGGTGGTAGGCTCGTCCAGGAAAAGGACGTCCGGCTTGTGTATCAGGGCGCAGGAAAGGGCCAGCTTCTGCTTCATGCCGCCGGAAAGGGCTCCGGCCTTGCGCTTGCGGAACGGCTCCAGGTAGGAGTAAATGTCCTTGACCAGGTCGTAGTTCTCCTCGATGGTGGTGCCGAAGAGGGTGGCGAAAAATCGGAGATTCTCCTCCACGCTCAGGTCCTGGTAGAGGGAGAAACGGCCGGGCATGTAGCCCACGCGGCGGCGTATCCCGTGGTAGTCCTGCACGACATCGAGGCCCAGGACCCTCGCGCTGCCCCCGTCGGGCAGGATGAGGGTGGTCAGGATCCGGAAGATGGAGGTCTTGCCGGCACCGTCTGGTCCGATGATGCCGAATATCTCCCCCTCGGAGACCCTGAAGGAGACTCCGCGGAGAGCTTCGTTGCTTCCGTACCGCTTGATGAGATTATCTGCCTCGACGCTGTACATTGTCTAGAATTTCAGGTCACCGTACATGCCTATCTTGACATAGCCGTCGTTGACGAACGAGACCTTGATGGCGTAGACCAGGTTGGCCCGCTCGTCCCGGGTCTGGATAGTCTTGGGGGTGAACTCGGACTGGTCCGATATCCACGACACCGTGCCCTCGTACTCGCGCACCCCGTCCTCGCCGGAGTCGGCGAATACCCTCACCTTCTGGCCCAGCTTGACTGCCGTGAGCTGCGAGGCGGTGATGTAGGCCCGCAGGTTCATCCGGCTCAGGTCGGCTATCTTGAACAGGGGCTTGCCGGCGGCTGTCAGCTCACCGGCCTCAGCATACTTGACCAGCACCGTACCGTCTATCGGAGAGGATATGCGGCAGCGGCGCAGGGACTCCTCGACCTGGGCAATCTGGGCCCGGTAGGAGGCGGCCTCGGCCTCGGCTATGGTGTTGTTCTGGGCGATATCGGCTTCGGTGGCCGCCAGCTGGGTCTCCAGGAGCTTGATGGATGATGTAATGTCATCCAGCTGCTTGGTGTTGGCTGCATCGGCGGCTATGAGGTTACGCACGCGGTCGGCCTCCCGGCGGTTGACCTCTATCTGCTCCTTGATGTAGGCGGTCTGGGTCTCCACGTCCCGGCGGCGGCTCAGGGCCGCTTCCACTCCGGCCTCCAGCTGACGTTTCTGAAGATAGAGCTGAAGGGTATCGACCAGTCCGCAGTCCTGCCCGGCCGTGAGCGCCCCGCCCTCGTGCACGCTAAGGGAGAGAATGCGTCCGGAGGCTTCGGAGGAGACCATCACCTCGGTGGCCTCGAACGTACCGGAGGCGTCGTTGGTCCCGTCAGTATCCTTGCAGGAAGTAACCGTCATCAGCACTGCGCCGGCCACTGCCGGCAGAAGGTATATCCATCTGATCTTTTTCATGATATCCGTGTTGTTTCTATTTTCGTTCT
>DWYD01000121.1 GCA_019118865.1 Candidatus Coprenecus merdipullorum
ATCATCCCGGCCGTGCCTTCTTCAAATCCGCTGGGAGAGAGCAATATGCTGAGGACGGACAGTGAGAACCTGCGCGTGGCTGCTGCAGACGGAGACGGGCAGCCTCTGTATCTGCATTTTGATACGGGTGGATACGGGACAACGCTTCTTCCGCATTGGTACCTGCAGCACAAGGAGGAGGTTGTGGCTGCGGGAACACCGGATTCCCTGAGGGTTGCCGGTGTGGGCGGTGTCAACAGTACCCGCGCTTACCGTCTGCCGTATAAAGAGTTTCGCATAGGAAACGGTGAGGCTGTCCTCGATTCGGTGACAGTGGATACAGGAGTCGGCTTGCATACAGGCGGTGAGGGAAGTCCTCAATATCTGGGAGGAGAAGAGGACGGTACTTTGGGGCTGGACCTTCTGGAGCAATTCAGGACGGTGATACTGAACTTGGAGGAAATGTATCTGAACGGGATACCGTATTAGCTCGATAAGCTCGATAGCAGGCAATGCAGACCGCAGACGGCCCCTGCCATAGCACTTCCTGGACGCATTTAACGAAGTACGTGCCCTTGTCTACTGTTCAGTCTGAGTCTGTCGTCGGTATAACTTTGAGCACATAACCTTTCTTTTTAAGCGAGATTATGGATACAGATGCATCGTCTTCCAGCAGATGTCTGAGATATGTAATCTGCACATTGAGCGCAAGGGAATTGGCAGGACTGTCGTCTCCCCACACCTTTTTCAGGATTGTTCCGCGTTCGACAACAGAGCCGGCATTACGGGCCAGGAGTGTCAGGATTTCCGTCTGCCTGAGGGTCAGGCTGCGTGTCCTTCCGTTGAAAGTGAGAGTGGAGAGACTGCTGTCGAAAACGGTGTTGCCGACGGTCATGATGTGTTGAGTTGCGGAAGTCCGTGCCTCAAGCCGCTCGCGTATCCGTGCGGTCAGTTCCTCCGGGTAGAACGGTTTGGGAATATAGTCATTGCCTTTGAGGCTGAATCCTTTCAGACGATCATCCCTTTCCGTTCTGTCTGTGAGGAAGAACAGCAGGGTGTCGCGGTCCATTTCTCTTATCCTGCGTGCCAGCTCGAATCCGTCCATTCCCGGCATATTTATATCCAGCAGTATCAGGTCCGGTCTGCTGCTGCAGTACATTTTCCATCCTGCGGTGCCGTCCGGGGCGTATGTTACGTCGAATCCCTCCACCTCAAGATATCTTTTCAGGAGCATGGAGTTCCTTACGTCATCGTCTACCAACAGTATCCGGTTCATATTTCTCCTCCCTGAGGCATTGTTACCGTGAATATGCTTCCCTTTCCCTCCTCGCTGTCTACGCTGATGCAGCCTCCGTGGGCTTCTGCCAGCATCTGGACGTAAGCCAGGCCAAGCCCCATGCCGGGGATACCGCTGTCCTGTATTTTTCTACTGCGGAAAAATTTGTCAAACACATAGGGCTGCTCGCTTTTAGCGATGCCGTAGCCGTTGTCGCGGACGGTCAGCACGAACCGGTTGCCGTCAAGACGGTAGTCTATGCCGATGTACACTTCCGGACCGGAATACTTTACGGCGTTCTCCATAAGGTTTCCTACTATGTCGGAGAGATACATCCTGTCGGCGATCACTGCAAGGTCCTTCTGCTGCAGTATATCGATATGGACTTTCTTTCCGGCAGGGATATCGAGCTTGGACATACACTCTTCCAGCATGTCTCTCAGGCTGAATTCAGTCTTTTGCAGAGGCAGGTCAGCAGTGTCGCTGTAGGTAAGCTCGCGCAGTCTGGACAGATAGGAAGAAAGATTGTCCAGTTCCCTGCATGAGTCGGCTATCACGGACTCACGGCATTCCATATCGTTCATAAGGGTGGCGTTGCGCATATATGAGGCGCATATTTTCAGAGTGGAGACCGGACGTTTCAGTTCGTGGACTACGGAGTGGATGAAGTCCGCTCTGAGCTGCTCTATGCGTATCTGCCTGCGGATAGTGGATATCTGTGCCAGCAGGCAGGATATCAGAAGTACGGAAAGTGCCAGGGCCATTGCGAGTACTCCGGACATCTCCCTGATAATAGGGGATACGCTGACAGGTATTTCAATCCTGACCAGCTCGCCTTGAAGGATGTCGTATGGATATATGACGGTCATGCGCGGCTTCAATATGGAAGGACGGGATATCATCTTCGGGGTATGTGCCGCAGTATCCTGTTTTTCGGTGACAACGTCGACTGCGTGCAGACCGGCTTTGTCCAGTCTGTCTTTTAGCTCTTCAACAGAAAAAGGATGGCACTCGTCCACACAGAAACGCTCCAGTGCCTCATAGGCGTCCTGTCCGAATTCGGAACCACTGGCCATGATATTGTATTTGCGGATTCCCTGAGGCTGTTCCGTCCGGTACCTGTTGATGATTTCTCTGCGCCACGATGTGTCCTTCTTCGGATAGAGTTCTGTGTCAGCTATGTATATTTCGAATATATAATTTGGAGCTTCATTTTCGTTATTGCCGCCAATTATGCTGGTCACGGTGGCTATGCCGATTCTTTGATCCGGGGAAGAACGGCGTGCCTGAAAATCTTCATCCATCACTCGTAGAATCTCCCCATAGAGCTTCTGCTCGTGCCCGTGCAGCGTGTACATGAAACGGGTGCGGAGCCATAGGCCCTGTGCAGCGCAGAATGCGGCTATAGCGGCTATAGTAAGCAGGTTCAGAATCTTTATTCTCCTTTCCATAGTACAAAAATAGGCATATCCTGCAAGTCCGGAAAATTTTCAGTGTCCGTACCGGCATTCAGTAATAATTCAGTAATAATTTCCAATTTTTGAGTAAGGATTATTTTCTTCCGCTATTTCCGAAGGCGGTAATTTTGTACTGTCGAATAAAAATCAATAGCCTTATGAAACACGATAAAATCCTATTCGCAGCTTTTGCGGCTCTTTTATTTCCATTCTTAAGCATTCACGCCCAGACCGGAAGCGGCAGCATGATGATTATGGGAGATATTGATGTCAGCCAATTTAAAAATTTAAAATTTAACATCATTCCCACTCCGAATCCGAGGAACTACGGCGCCCGTGTGGCCATAGACACATCGAGGCTGAGCGTCACCTACAGATACACCATAACGGAGCCGGACTCGCTGGAGGCGACGATAATAGACATGCAGACACTCGAGATAGGGGACAGGCTCAACCGCTTCTACAGCAGGTACGGAGAGTTCCGCGACAGCATAATGTACGAGAACCACCTCGACTTCCTCAGGACGGGCAACGAGGTGGGCGTCAGGCCTGACTTCAAGAAGAACGAGCACCCCGTCTACTGCGACGTGTTCACATACCCAGGAGAGAATACCCGCTTGGTGTCGGAACGCTACGTGAAGACGGACTACCAGTACACCGAGGAGGTGACGCCGATAGAATGGCAGCTGTCTCCGGAGCAGGAGGTCATCCTGGGTTACAACTGCCAGAGGGCTACGGGCACGTTCCGGGGACGGGAGTGGCAGGTGTGGTTCACATACGACATCCCGTACAACTACGGCCCATGGAAACTCGGAGGACTGCCGGGTCTGATTCTCAGGGCGGAGGACAGCAGCGGCACCTTCGTATGGGAGGCGGTCGGCCTCATAAGGCCTGAGGGATGCCCAATCTACCGGCACAGCGAAGACGTCAGCCCGGGGAACGGAACAGACAAGTACAAAACACGCAAAAGCTCAAGGAAGGAAACAGCCAAAATACTTGAGACCAGCTGGATGCTTCCACTATATATGTCCGGGCAATCCCAGGAACTGTACGTCAACGACGAGAAGGTGGACACACGCTCGCTCAGCTCGGGCAGGACATGGTACCCCCGCCTGGAACTGGAATAAAAAAAGAATCGACATGGGACAACCATTATCCGCAATAGTCTGCATTGCCGCCCTCATCTTCATCTTGCCGGTCAAAGTCCATTCGCAGACCGGAAGCGGCAGTATTGCAATTATGACAGACGGAGATATTGATGCCAGTGAATTCAAAAATATAAAGATTGACCTCATCCCCACTCCAGTTCCGAGGAACTACAGCACCCGTGTGGCCATAGACACATCGAGGCTGAGCGTCACTTACAGATACACCATAACGGAGCCGGACTCCCTGGATGCGACGATAGTAGACATGCAGACACTCGAGATAGGGGACAGGCTCAACCGCTTCTACAGCAGGTACGGCGAGTTCCGCGACAGCATAATGTACGAGAACCACCTCGACTTCCTCAGGACGGGCAACGAGGTGGGCATCAGGCCGGACTTCAAGAAGAGCGAGCATCCCGTCTACTACGACGTGTTCACATACCCAGGAGAGAACACCCGCTTGGTGTCGGAACGCTTTATAAAGACAGACTACCAGTACACCGAGGAGGTAACGCCGATAGACTGGCAGCTGTCTCCGGAGCAGGAGGTCATCCTGGGTTACAACTGCCAGAGGGCTACGGGCACGTTCCGGGGACGGGAGTGGCAGGTGTGGTTCACATACGACATCCCATACAACTACGGCCCGTGGAAACTCGGAGGACTGCCGGGCCTGATTCTCAGGGCGGAGGACAGCAGCGGCAGCTTCGTATGGGAGGCGGTAAGCCTCATAAGGCCTGAGGGATGCCCCATCTACCGGCACAGCGGGGATGTCAGTCCGAGGAACGGAGCGGACAGACACCAGATACGCAAAAGCTCAAGGAAGAACACCAACAAGATGCTGGAGGCCAGTTGGAAGCTCCCATTCTATATGTCCGGGAGTTCCCAGTCCCTGTACTTCAACGACGAGAAGGTGGACACACGCTCGATCAGCTCGGGCAGGACATGGTACCCACGCCTGGAACTGGAATAATTAAACCGACACGGATATGAAACGCATAGCCATAACACTGCTGACAATACTGGCCGCCGGCATCTCCGCATTTTCCCAGTCAAGAATAAGCGGCAGGGTCTCATTGGACGGCACGGGAGAGCCGGTCGTATCCGCCAACGTAATCGTACGGGACCCCGCACGGAGCGCAGTCCTGACCTACACCACGACGGACGGGGACGGGCGGTACGTGATAGAGGGACTCTTCGGGGCGGACTCGCTGGAAATCACAGTCACCGCGGTCAACATCGAGAAAAGCACCGCGCTCACAGCCAACGTCTCACGGACACTTGACTTCACGGTCAGGGAAAAGAAGCTGGAGCTGAACGAGGCAGTGATCACTGCCACCGCTCCTGCGGTGAGAAGAGGCGGGGACACCCTCACCTACTTCGCGGCACGGTACCGTGACGACAACGACCTGGTGGCGGAGGACATCATACGGAAGCTGCCAGGCATAGAGGTCGCGGAGTCCGGAAGGATCGCATACCAGGGGAAGGAAATCTCCCGGTTCTACATCGAGGGGATGGACATGCTGGGCAAGGGCTACACCCTGGCATCAAAGAACATCAGCGCTGACGACATCCAGTCCATAGAGATCTACGAGAACCACCAGCATATCCGTGCGCTGCAGGAGATGTCCCGTCCCGACGAGGCCGCCATGAACATCATCCTCAAGGAAGGTGCCAGGGGAACATGGACAGGCTCCCTTCTGGCAGGACTCGGCTACAGCCCGTGGATGTGGAGGGGCGAGGTCTCAGCCATGTACTTCGGGAAGAGGATGCAGTCCATCAACACTTACAAGACAAACAACATGGGGTACAACGCGGCAATGGAGTTCGGCTCGCCGGAAAGCGCGGCCTCCATTATCGGGGTGCGCCTCCCAACTGAGCCGCCCCTGGACGAGGACCTGTTCATGGACAACAACATCCACGCCGCATCCAGCAACTTCCTCTTCAGGCTGAGCGGGACGGCACAGCTCACGCTGAACGCGGACTACACTCACGACATCAGGAAGAGCGAGGGAGTGTCCACGACGGTTCACAATATCGTCGGAGGGATGCCCATAACGGTCAACGAGGTCACATCGGCCTCTAGGAGAAGCGACAGGGCAAACCTGACAATCGGCATAGAGAACAACAGGAGGAAAAGCTACATCAACGACATCCTGCGGCTGAGCGGGGAGCTCAACAGGGACATGGGCAGCGTCATCAGCGACGGGACCCCGGTCAGCCAGGCATTCAGGCTGCCGTCGCTCTCGGCCACGAACAGCCTGCACATGATCATCCCGGTGGCCGGAAGGATGTCACTCAACCTGCTCTCCAACACTTCGTACAACTACCAGCCAACATCCCTGCGCGTCACGCCGGTGCTCTTCCCGGACATCTTCGGCGCCACACAGGCGGATGAAGCGGTGCAGACGCTCAGCTCATCGCAGCTCATCACCCGCAACTCGCTCTCCGGGGTATGGACCAGAGGCGGATGGACGTTCTCCATAGGGATGGGGCTGAACGCCCATATCGAGGACATGGCGTCGCAGCTGTACACCACGGGGACGCAGGCGGCGGACTCCATGCGCAACGACATCGGATGGCAGAGGTACGACCTCACACTCGGGCCGGGAGTGTCATACAAGGCCGGTGACAGGCTCTTCATATCGGCGCACGTCAACGCGGACCTGATGACGCTCAGGACCAGGGACCGCGTAAGGGGCAGGAAAGACGGCGTCACGCGTGTCATCGCCAGTCCCGTCCTGAGACTCAACGGAGAGATCACACAGGACCTCAAGTACTCGGCATCCGCATCATATACGGAGGCCTACGGAGGGCTCTACGACAGCTACGGGGGATTCATCATGACGGACTACCGCAACATCGCCACAAAGGACGGGGAGCTGCGCCACACCAGGAGCCAGAACTACTTGGCCTCGCTCAGCTACAGCAGCGCGCTCAACCTGATATTCGCGAACCTGGAGGCATCCTACTACAGGGCCGGAAGCAACCTCACATACGCATACAGCTACGACGGGGCGCTGACACGCATAGAGTCAGTGGCGGCTCCGAACCTGTCCCACGGGCTGGGGCTGGAGGCCAAGGTGTCCAAGCACTTCCTGCCCATATCCATGCTGATAAGCGTAGGCGGAGGGTGGAGACGCAGCTGGAGCGGGATAATACGCCAGGGCGTCAGGCTTGACAGCAGGAGCGACATCTTCACCGCCTCCCTCGGGCTCAACACCAGGTTCACAAGGTGGCTCACCTTGGACTATTCCGCCACCTACGGCAGGTCCGAGACCGCCGTGGAGTCGCTCGGGTACACTGATCCCATAGACAACATCAAGCAGGAGGGAGAGCTGCTGTTCTCCTTCGGCAGAGGAATCACCCTCTCCGTGGACTGCGAGCACTACTACAACGGCTCCCTCCAGCCACGGCACCGCAACATGGTGTTCCTCGGTGCAGAGCTGTCCGTCAAGACCAGGCACCTGACATACGCGCTCAAGGGCAGGAACCTGCTGAACACGGCGTCCTACAGCTCGGCATACACCTCTGACATAACGGACTACGTATACTCCTACGCGCTCAGGCCTCCGGCGGTCATTGCCACGGTAAGGTATAATTTTTAAGCCGAATAGACTCCCCAGCATACCGGTCTCGGAGGAGAAGCGAAGCCGTGCTGAAGCCGACCAGTATTATAGGCCCTTCTTCTGGGCAGGTATGGAGATACGTCTGCATCAAAACGCACTCGAGTCTGTTTTGGTCTATTTGAGATAACGTGTTGTAGTTTTGTAAATTATACTAGGTGCTGGCATTACAGATTGGGGATAGGACTCCCTCACAGAGCACTTTTGCTACAGAAATGTGTATGAGAACTTCACATTCATTTATGTAAATGTTAATGTCTGACGGGAAAGCTATACGTGAAGAATGCCCGCAAAAGGTCTGAAAGTCCACCTTCGGAAGGTGAGCAGACGGATATTCCGCAGATTTTCGTAAATTTTCGTAAATTTGCCCAAGTGCTTGTAACAGACATTATTTCAAATTACGGATATTATAACCTGAGCAAAATATGAAACAGTTACGCAAGATATTCAACATCGTGTCGGCGGCTGTGCTGCTGACCTCTTTCTATCCGCTGCTGTTCTGGAACAGGCTGGAAAGTGCGCGGATACCTACCCGTTTCGGTCTAGACGGGATGCCCGACCGCTGGGGAAACATGACTTCGCTGTTGATTCTCTGCGTTATTGCCACGGCAGCGTATCTGTTCTTCTTGGCGTGTCAGCGTGCTCCGCAATTGATGAACACGTTGGAGCCAGTGCCGGCGAAGATTACCCCAGGGGTCAGTTCCGCAGTGAAGGACTTTATCTCGCACCTGTGCCTTGTCTGCATGCTGCTTCATTCGTCCATTTCCAATTCCGGACTGGCGGTAGCTCTCGGAAAGGCGCAGGCCATGCCGTCCTGGATTTACGCAGTGCTCCTCGCTCTCATTGTGATAGCGGCAGTCGTTCTGACTGTCCGTGTGATAGTGGCGGTGGCTGCTCAACGAAGGGGGTAACGCTCTCGGCAGATGTGTGAGGGGTTGTTGGCGGAAATCGGAAAGGCCGTATTAGCAGAATAGTTGTGTGCATGTGCTAATCATCCCACCTTCTGAAGGTGTGCATAAAATCCCGAGAATCGTCTCGCCTTCGGAAGGTGGTAAATGGTGAGAATGTCCGGAAACGGCATTATACGCGCTGTGGCTGTGCCGTTGCTCAATCTCACCTTCTGAAGGTGCGCAGAAAACCATATAAATCGTCTCACATTCGGAAGGTGGGACTGATGGAGAGGTGGCAGGCTCAGTGCGCCTTGAGAAATGTATCCAGCGCGGTGAAGTATTCTTCGGTATGGGTGAATGCGGCCTGGAGGTGCTTGCAGTCGAATTCCCGGAGGGTGACGAGCGGGGAGGCGGTCAGGGGGTCGAGCAGGCGGCGGGGACTGACGGTGTCTTCCGTGGCGTGGATCAGCAGCATGGGAACGGAGATGTCCTGGGGGCGGAAGCCGGGGGAAAGGAGGGGAGCTGTCGGCAGATACACGGATTTTCCGTCACTGCCGCTTCCATTGTCATTGTCCCCGTTCAGAATCCTGACGCTCTCCGCCGGATCGGAGATGAAACCGTCCATGACGCAGCTCCGGATGAGCGATTTCCTTCCGGGGTATTGCCGCAGACGCTCCCCGACCATGATGGTGCCCATGGAGAATGCCAGCACGTCCACCGGCCTGTCCCGGAGGACGGCGACATGTTCCAGGACTGCCCCGAAATCCCGCAGATACTCGCTGTGGTAGAGCATGTCCCGGTCCGTCGCGAAGTCCTGGCTTCCTCCGAAACCGCGCCAGTCGAACATCCATACGTCGTAGCCTAAGAAGCAGAGCGTCGCCCCGATTCCCAGCCATTGTCCCATATTGCCGGCGTCGGCGCAGGCTATCAGCACGGACCTTTCATTTTCCCCGGTGCCGGGCAGATTCCAGATATTGATCCTATATCCGTCCGAGGTTACCACCGAGTCCTCGACGTATTCGATGCCGAAGTCCTTCGGTGTGTAGGTGTATTCTTTCTGCGGGTTGATGGCGCGGGCTGCTGTGAGGCTGACGAGCAGGATGAGGGCCGTGGATAGGAGTCGGGATATCGTTTTCATGATGATGGGTTAGCGGTGGTTGAACTTTCGGCCGCATTTACGGCACCTGTAGTTGGCGTTTAGGTATTTGGTGGACATGGCCATGAAGATGGCGAGGAGCAGGAATACTCCGGCGATGATGCTGCCGGTGCCGGACTGGATGCCGAGCTGCAGCGACCACCAGGGGTAGAAGCCGGAGCCGAGGCCCAGGATGACGGACGCGATTATGACTGCAGTGGTGTACCGGAAAGGAGCTATGGGCGTGACGTTGTCGCTGCCGCATTTGGGGCAGAAGGGGATGGCCTCGTGCATCCTGTCGGCGATAGGGGCTATTATCTCTACGGCTTTTTCGAAGTCCTTGTCGGGTACGTACAGTACGGTGCCGGAGTCAGTACCATGTGTCCCGGTCCGCCGGTCAGTGTTTTCATTGTCGTGCCTGCGCACAGTGATGTTGTTGGCCTCCAGTACGCTCGAAATGTTGTCGGCGTAGATGCTGCTGTCGCATTTTATCAGAAGTCTCTCGTCCATGGGTGATGCATTATCGGCAGACAAAAGTACGGAAAAATTCTGTTGCCGCAATGGCAGTGTTTCGCGGGATTTGCTGCCGTTGTGGCAAGGGTGCGGCGGGACAATGCCGTCCAGAGTGCCTGTAACAGCGGTTGTGCAGAAAAGACATTACCGCAACGGCACCGAATAGCGGGATTTGTTGCCGTTGCGGCAATATTGAGTGGAAAATGCCTATATTTGCAAATACCACACATAAACAATCAGCCCATGGACAGCCGTAAATACTTTTTCTATCACCCGTCATCCCTTGTCGATGTCTGCAAGGACGGTCATGATTCGGTCCCGGACTCAAGATTCAAAAGCCTGATCTGGGATGACAGCATCAAGGGCATAACTCTTCAACAGGAGGTGTTTAGTAACGGGGACCTCAATGAGGAGAAGACTGTCAGGATAAGAGTGGCGATTTTCAAGGACGAGGACTGCGCTGCTTATCAGCATGTTGTCAGCCGGTTCAATGAATGGGAATATAAGGAAGGTCAAGTGTCCGAGTCCATAAAGATGGACCGCTCCTCGTATCGGAAGATTCTGGATATGTACAGCGAGGCCTCCAGGAAGGCGACAGAGGAGATACCCTGGAAGGTCGTCTGCAAGATGGAGGTAGATTACTCCATGCCGGTCGGGCAGGAGGAGGACAAGCTGACGCTGACTGTTCCGGTGAGCAGCGGGATGCTGGAGCCCGGAGTTCTCTATGATATAGGAATCATTGAGGAGGGTGACGTCCCTCTGCAGTGGAAAGAGTGGGCTTGCTTTAAATTTTTCCGTCTGACAATGCCGGTGGAGGAGGCGTTTGTCCCTTATTCCGCCTGTCTGAAAGTCATGACACCGATAGGCGGAGAGATATGTTTCAGCAAATCTAAAGATTATCGTCACTACAACGGCTTCTTCTCGGACATTCATTTCGACCCGGTAAGCGACGAGGTCGAAATCAACCCGGCGCTGCTGTGTTTTGAAGTGGAGGTGAAATGCGGCAAGAAGGATCTTCCATTCTTCAATATTGTCCTGAAATCGGGGGATGCTGTGATTTTCAAGAGTATGTGCCGGCTGCTCGATGTGGAGGGAACGGACCGCATATACGCTTTCTGCCCGCTCTCGATGGAGAGGGTGCATATTAAGCAATATCCGGAGGTTACGGCATCGCTCCATGTATTTGACCGGGAAATAGCCTCTTTCCGGTTTTTCACGGACAGGACTGAGCGGGGGAAATATCAATTTGACCGCATGAATAAATAAATGATTTCTTAGTTGCAAGCACCGGGGATTTTTCTTAAATTTGCCTGAAACTGACTTAATGGCAAAAATATGAAATCGGTAAAATTGTTCTTAGCTGCAGCGGCGGTGCTCCTGTCAGCCTCCTGCGGCAGGGGAGGGCTCGGAGAGGGAGGTCTGGTGACTTTCGACTATTCTCAGATGACGGAGGGGCAGGACACTCTGGTGTTCTCGGACCTGGCGGTGGAGCCGGAGTTCATCGCACTGGACAGCGATACTCTGGATGCATTCACCGCGGCGAAAGTGCTCATTACGGAAAATTATCTGGTCAAGGACGTTCAGGCTATTCTGAGCAAGGCTCCTGTCAGGGTGTTCGACCGGCATACCGGGAGATTCATCTGCAACGTGGGGCATCTCGGGCGCGGCCCAGGGGAGTATCTGAATTCCTCTCAGACTTTTGTGGACGAGGACGGCGGCAGGGTGTGGATAATGGATGCGGCGGACCGTATTAAGACGTATGACCTGACTTCGGGAAAATATCTTGGGGATGTCCCGTTAGCATATAAACCGATGGATGAGTTCGGAGCGGGCTCGGCCAGTTTTATAGTGGACGGGCGGGCTGGCACGCTGACGGTCATGGCGGTGCCTTATGAGGAGGATGCCTGTCCGGCTATAGCCTGGTGTCAGGATATGTCCGGCGAGATTCTCTGGGAGATACCCGAGGTCGGAAGGCAGCGCACCCGGACTCCGTCCAATACTCTCGTGGGTACGTCCTTCAATATCGACGGTGTGCTGGATGTGTCGTTTGAGTCCAGCGGAAACTGGCCCGACACCCTGTATGTCCTGGAAGGGGATGTGCTGCGGCCGGTGTTCACTGTCAATACCCGGTCATTGAAGAGCGGCTCTTCCTTGAAAAGTACCCTGCTGCCGGGGAAAGTGCTCTCTACCTTGACGGAAATGCAGGAATACATGCCGCGCATCATCATAGGAGTACCCGTGGCCAATGTGCTTACGGACCTGAAATCAGGGGAGAGCGTAAGTTATCCTACGGAGATCCTCAATGACTTTCTCGGTGGATATCAGGGCGGATATTCTGTCCAGTGCGGCTATCTGGTACAGAGCATTCCGGCAGAGGAGTTCTTAGTCGCGGCTCCCCAGGCCCTGGAGCAGGGGACGCTGACCGGCTCAGCGGCGAAGCGCGTCCGGGCGATTCTTTCTGACCTGCAGCCGACGGACAACGATGTGCTGATGCTGGCCCGGCTGAAAGATTGATCATATACGTAGTTGTCTGTCAGTAAAGCATATACCCTGAAAAGGACTTGCCGCCCTCGGCACTAGAGGGAGGGGCCCGCCGCGAAGCGGTGGGAGGGCCTGGTCCTTTTCAGGGTATGTGCTTTACTGCAAAATGTAAAATGTAATGCTGGAAGGTGACAGGCAGTCAGTTTCTGTAACGGAGTATCGTCAGGCAGGGTTCCTCGTCATCGGTGAGGCAGTAGTCGATGAGCAGGTCGCCGTACTGCCACTTGGGGTAGAAGGCTTCCTCGGAGCCGGGGAATGTTAGTGCCGAGCGGTAGATGGTGCCGTCGGTCTTGTCGATCAGGTAGAGCTGTTTCTGCTGGCCGGGCTCCATGAGGGTGACGTAGCGGAAGGCAGCATCCTCGGCGTAGTCATAGACAAAGTAGATATCGTTCCAGACATCAGTGAATGAGGACAGGTCGCTCTGAGCGATTCCGTGCCGGAAGGTGAAGCAGCACCTCGGTTCGATGGACGGGACTTCCGGATGCACGGTGAATATGGTGTCGGTGCTCATCTGGTGGAAGATGATCTCTCCGTCCCCGTTCTGGATGAGGGCCTTGTATTCCTGATATGCAGTGACATTGGCCTTGGGAGTGAGCCGGAAAAGCAGATGGTTGGCGAACCTGCCGGTCTGACGGCCGCTGGTGTCCCGGATGCGGAGCCGGTCGGCTTCGTTTCCGAGCACTGTCTGTACGGATTCCAGTATGTATGGACCGTCGGCCAAGGTGAATACCATCTGTGCCTGAGTCTCTGGCTCCCGGGTCCCGATGTATGTCCCGTCCAGTCCGTAAGTGTGGACGCCTTTCATTACATCATTGATGCAGATGCCGTTCCCATCCGGAGCGAGGTAGATGTCATTGACATACAGGTATTCCCCCGGACCATTGCCCTTGACTCCGACATACCTTCCAGTCTGCCGTCCCTGGACAGCCTCAGCACCTTCATGTCTGCCGTAAGCATGAAAATATTGTCCTCGGTCAATACTACGTCTAC
>DWYD01000122.1 GCA_019118865.1 Candidatus Coprenecus merdipullorum
AGCATGACGGCGCAGATAGCTGACTCGGTGGGCTTGATGTCGAAGCCGGCAGCCTTCATCTTGCTGATGAAGTAGTCGGTGTTCTCGTGCAGACGGTCCTGAAGCTCGTTGGACTCCTGCATCATGTCGAACATGCGGATACCTGCGGCGGCGATCATGGGAGGGATGGAGTTGGAGAAGAGGTACGGCCTTGACCTCTGGCGCAGCATGGCGATGATCTCCTTCTTACCGGTGGTGAATCCGCCGACGGAGCCGCCGAATGCCTTTCCGAGGGTACCGGTGATAATCTCGATCTGGCCGCGGAGGTTGTAGCGCTCGGTTACACCGCGTCCGGTCTTGCCTACGACACCTGCGGAGTGCGACTCATCGACCATAACCATGGCGTTGTACTTCTCGGCGAGGGCGTGGATCTTGTCAAGAGGACATACATTGCCGTCCATCGAGAATACACCGTCGGTAACGATGATGCGGTGACGCTGTGCCTGGGCTTCCTGGAGGCATTTCTCCAATTCGGCCATATCGGCGTTGGCGTAGCGGTATCTCTTGGCCTTGCAAAGACGTACACCGTCGATGATGGAAGCATGGTTGAGAGAGTCAGAGATGATGGCGTCCTGATCGTTCAGCAGGGGCTCGAATACGCCTCCGTTGGCATCGAAGCATGCAGCGTAGAGGATGGTGTCCTCTGTGCCGAAGAACTCAGCGATCTTGGCCTCGAGTTTCTTCTGCAGGTCACCTGTACCGCAGATGAAACGAACGCTGGCCATACCGTAGCCGTGTGTGTCGAGGGCTTCCTTGGCTGCGTTTACCAGTTCCTTGCTGTCAGCGAGGCCGAGGTAGTTGTTGGCGCAGAAGTTAAGGGCTTTGGTGCCGTCCTGAAGGGTGATTTCGGGACCCTGGGGAGTGACGATGACGCGCTCCTCTTTGTACAGACCGGCTTCCTTGATGCTGTTCAGTTCATTCTGAAGATAGGCTTGAAAATCTTTGTACATAATATTGAGTGTTTAGAGTATTTTTTTCTGAATGCAAAAATAATAAAATCACGGAAGAGTTGTTAGGGTAATTTCTGATTTATGCGTGATTTCTGTGAAATAATTCTTACCTTGTAGAAATAATGTGCCGTGTAGCTCAGCAGGGCATGGCCCCCGGCTATATGTCGATGCATGTCAAGGTCTGGGGTGAGTGGAGTGTGGAGGACTGGAAAGAGGAGTTGCCCGATTAACGATTTTCTGTCAGAAATTTGGAAACTGCGGAAGTTTTTTTAGTTTTGCGCCTTGATTATGACAAACAGGGAGCAAATACTGAGAAATACGTCCGTACTCTTTCTGGAGCGTGGATGCAAGTCGCTGACAATGGATGAGGTAGCTTCGGCCAACGGTATGTCCAAGCGCACGCTTTACGAGCTTTTTCACGACAAGGCGAAGCTTCTGCAGGAGTGCATACTGCTGCTTCACAAGGACAACATGCTCCGTTCCGAGGAGGAGCTTTCCCGTGCCGGCAATGTACTGGAGTGGTTCATGAACTCACTCCGGAACAAGGACAGCCAGCGCATGACCTTCTATTACGATTTCTTCTCCGAGGTCAAGAAATATTATCCGGAGGTGTTCCTGAACGTGGTCAAGGATGTCAACCGCTGGCACTGCGAAATGCTGGAACGGATCATCGGACAGGGGCAGAAGGAGGGCCTGTTCATCACCGGAGTCCTGGACGCCCACACCCTTTCCCTCCAGCTCTTCGAGCTCTCTGTGGCCGTGACCGACAGGGCGGTGCGCAATTATCTGGAAATAAAGCACGACCGCAGTTCTGACTGCCTGATGCTCTTTCTTATCAGAGGCATAGCCTCGGAGAAGGGCAGGGCCTATATCGATGAATATCTGGAAAATAATAAATCAATGTTAAAATAATGAGACAATCCTTCAAGACAACAGCCCTTCTGTGCTGTGCCGCGGCTGTCTCCATGACGGCGGAGGCATACCCCCTGCGGACGTCGCAGGCGGGACTGCCGCAGGAGCAGCAGACTCAGGAACAGCAGGCGCAGGTGCAGCAGGAGCCGACAGACTCCTCTGTGCTGTATTTTACTATGGAAGAGGCGATGAGCTATGCCCTGGAGCACAACTGGGACCTCCAGAACTCCTCCCTTGCCGTCCGCCAGGCCGAGGCCGACCGCTGGGCCGCCATCGCCAGCATGCTGCCCCAGGTCAACGGAACTCTGGACTATTCGAACTACATGGGCTACGAGATGGCCTTCGGTGAGACCGGCCTCTCGATAGCGATGCCTCCATACGGCTCCATAGGGGTCAATGCCGCCCTGGCCGTCAGCGGAGCGCAGGTCATCAGCGCCCTCATCGGCAAGATCTCCGTGGAGATGTCCGACGTCACCCGTCGGCAGTCGCAGCAGGAGGTCGCCGAGCAGGTGCGGCTCCTGTATTTCTCCGCCCTGGTGAGCGGTCAGACCCTGGAACTGCTGGAGCGTAACCTGGAGACGGTACGCAGGCTGCACGAGTTCTCCCAGAAGTCCGTGGACGCCGGCGTGGCCGAGCAGGTGGACGCCGACCAGATACTGGTGCAGGTGGCTACCCTCGAGACCTCGATTAACGAGGCCCGCCGCGGCCTGGAGATGATATACAACTCCATGCGCCTGCAGATGAACATCGGCTTCGACAAGGAGATAGTCCTGACCCAGACCCTGGATGAGCTGATGGACGTGGAGCATTCCCTGGCATTGCTCTACGATGATTTCATCCTAGAGAACAACTTCTCCTACCAGCTGGCCCTCAAGAGCACCGACCTCTACCGCCAGCAGAAGAACCTCGCCGGATGGGCCTACGGACCCACCCTGAGCGCATTTTACCAGTACACGGGCAGGAAGTATTTTTCCGACGAGATGACCATGAACATGACTCCTCCGAACATGGTGGGACTGACCCTGTCGATTCCCATTTTCTCCTCGGGAAAGAACCTGGAGACCTTCAAGAAAGCCAAGCTGGAGTACCAGAAGCAGCTCAACACCCTGGAGAGCACCGAGATGGCCCTCAGGATCCAGCACCGCCAGCTCAAGTACAACCTCTCCTCCGCCTACGAGCGCTACCAGACCCAGCTCAAGAACGTGGAGGTGTCCCAGAAGGTGTTTGACAACATCGGCAAGAAATACGAGTTCGGCCACGCCTCCAGTCTCGACGTGACCAACTCGGCCACCACCCTCATCACCGCCCAGAGCACCTACGTGCAGGCGGCCCTGGACTATGTGACAGCCCAGATTGAGCTCGAAAAACTACTCAACAAGAATACATACACTCAGGAAGAAAAATAAGCCATGAAAATCAAAGCAATAGCCACAATTACAGCCTGCGCCGCACTGCTCAGCGGCTGCGGCGGCAACAAGACCGCGGATGTCGCGGAGGAAAGGGTAGAGCAGGTACGCACCACCCCGCTGGCCTATCAGGAGGTATCGAGGCAGATAGAGCTCTCGACCACCCTGCAGGGCTATGACCAGATGAACATCTCCCCCTCGCTGACGGGTCTCATCGAGAAGATCTACGTCGAGGTGGGCGACCGTGTGCGTAAGGGCGACACCCTGGTGCGGATGGACCGGAACCAGCTCAATACCACCCGCATAACGTTTGCCAATCTCCAGATAGAGATGAACCGCGTGCAGATGCTCCTCGAGAGCGAGGCCATCTCCCAGCAGACCTACGACCAGACCAAGCTGAGCTACGACCAGACGCAGGAGACCCTCCGCTTCCTGGAGGAGAACACCTTCGTGAGGGCGCAGTTTGACGGTGTCATCTCGGCCAAGACCTACGAGGACGGGGAACTCTACAGCGGGGCTCAGCCCATCCTCCAGCTCACCAAGATCAGTGAGCTGAAGGCTTACGTCAATGTCCCCGAGACCTACTATCCCCTGGTAAAGAAGGGTATGCAGGTCAATGTCTACTCGGATATCTACCCCGGCCGGGCCTTCCCCGCGTCTATCGAGATAGTCTATCCGACCGTAGACCCGGCATCCCATACATTTACCCTCAAGCTGCGGATTCCGAACTCCTCCGAGCTCATCCGTCCGGGCATGTACGTGAGCACGGTGCTGGACCTGGGCAGGACCGAGGCCCTCGTGGTGCCCTACCAGGCGGTGCTCAGGCTCATCGGCTCCAACAACCGCTATGTCTTCGTGGATGAGGGCGGCGTGGCCAAGCGCGTCTTCGTGGAGATAGGCGAGCGTCACGATCAGACGATAGAAATCTCCAGCGACAGCCTGAAGGTCGGCGACCCCATCGTCACCACCGGCCAGGCCAAGCTCGTGGACGGAGTCAAACTCAATGTGGTACAATAATCCCCTCCTGCGATGAGTATCTACAAATCAGCGATCAACCGTCCGGTGACGACCCTCCTGGTATTCGTCGCCGTGATAGTGATAGGCGTGTTCTCGTTCCTGAGGCTGCCTATCGACCAGTTCCCGGAGATGGACCCGCCGTACATCTCCGTGCTGACCGTCTATCCGGGAGCCAGCGCCTCCGAGATAGAGACCAACGTTACGAAGATCATAGAGAACAACCTCAACTCCGTCGACTACCTCAAGGAGATTACCTCCACCACCAAGGACAATATCTCCGTGGTGATGCTCGAGCTGGAGTGGGGTACGGATCTGGACGAGATTATAAACGACGTAAGGTCATACATAGACATGGTGACGGACGAGCTGCCCGACGGCTGTACCAACCCGTTCATCTTCAAGTTCAGCACCAGTTCCATGCCTATCCTCCAGTACTCGATTACGGCCGACGAGAGCTATCCTGGACTGGACAAGTTGCTCAACGACGAGATCATCCCGCAGCTGAGCATGGTGAACGGTATCGGAAACCTGACCCTTTCCGGCTCCCCGGAGCGCTATGTGTACGTGGACATCGACCAGCAGAAGCTGGATGCCTACGGCCTCCCTCTTGAGACCGTCGGCAGCGCGATAGCCGCCAACAACCTCAACCTATCCTCCGGTACCGTCAAGATGAACAAGGAGCAGTACCAGCTCGAGGTGCGCAGCGAGTACGTCGAGAGCTCTGAGATCAACGACATCGTGGTGACAGTCACCCCCGAGGGCCGTCAGGTCTTCGTGCGGGACCTGGCCACAGTGCGCGACACGATCAAGGACCTGAGTCTCGACGAGAAGACCAACGGCCGCGAGAGCGTCCGCCTCATGGTGACCAAGCAGACCGGCGCCAACACCGTGCAGATCTGCCGGGACCTCGAGAAAGAGCTGGCCAAGATAGAGAAGACCCTGCCCAAGGACATTAAGATAGAGACCATCTACGACTCTTCGGAGGACATCCAAAACTCCATCAGCTCCCTGGAGGAGTCGATTCTGTACGCCCTGCTCTTCGTAGTGCTCGTGGTGCTCTTCTTCCTCGGAGAGTGGCGCTCGACCCTGATTATCTCCCTGACCATCCCCATATCCCTGATTGTGGCCTTCATCTACCTGATGCTGGCGGACAGCTCGCTGAACATCATATCGCTCAGCTCCCTGACCGTGGCCATCGGTATGGTGGTGGACGACGCCATCGTGGTGCTCGAGAACATCACCAAGCACATCGAGAGGGGCTCATCGCCGAGGGAGGCGTCCATCTACGCGACCAACGAGGTGTGGGTATCGGTTATTGCCACGACCCTGGTGATAGTGGTGGTATTCGTGCCTCTGACCATGCTTACCGGTATGGCCGGCATCATGTTCAAGGAACTCGGCTGGCTGGTGACCATCATGGTATGTACCTCGACTGTAGTGGCCATCACCCTGACCCCCATGCTCTGCTCCAAGCTGCTCAAGGCCCGTCCCGTGCGCATCAACGAGAGGGGAGTCATCGAGAACATCCCGCCCAAGCGCAACTTCTACCAGAGATTCGTTATCCCCATCCTCGACGCTCTGGACCGCGCATACGCCCGGCTGCTGCGCTGGTGCCTGCATCATAAGGCCATCACCCTCGGCGCTATCGTGCTCTTCTTCTTTGCCTCCATCACTCCCTTCCTGATGGGCAAGATCGGAACCGACTTCATCCAGGAGACCGACAACGGCCGTCTGTCCGTATCCATCGAGCTGGCCACCGGTTACCGTATCGAGGAAACCGCCAAGATGGCCCGTCACATTGAGAGCCGCTTCTACGAGCTGGTGCCCGAAATCAGGCTGATATCGACCTCTGCCGGTACGACCGATGACGACGGAGTATCGGCTATGTTCTCCTCGACCATGAACAACACCATGTCCATGACCGTAGTCTGCAGCAAGAAGAACGAGCGCGAGCGCTCCATCTTCGAGATAGCCGAGGTGCTGCGTCAGGAGCTGGCCTCCTATCCCGAGATCATCGACTACCAGTGCGACGTGTCCAGCTTCATGGGCGGGGCCTCGTCCACAGTCGACGTGGAGATATACGGCTACAGCTTCGACGAGACCAACGCCTTCGCCCAGGAGGTCCGCAACGCCATCCGTGACAATGTGCCCGGAGCCCGCGACATCGACATCAGCCGCGAGAAGGACCGTCCCGAGATCAAGATCAACCTCGATAAGGAGAAGCTGGCCTACCACGGCCTCAACTCCTCCACCGTCTCCACCTACGTGCGCAACCGCGTCAACGGCATGGCCTCCGGCTACCTCAAGGAGGACGGCGACGAGTACGACATAGTGGTGCGCCTGCAGGAGGAGGACCGCAACTCCATCACCGACATCGAGGACATGACCATCCCTACCGCCACCGGAGCCATGATCAAGATAAAGGAACTCGGAACGATAGAGGAGTACTTCGCCCCGCCCACCATCGAGCGCAAGAGCCGTCAGAGGATAGTGACCATCTCGGTGACCCCGTATGAGACCTCGATGGGCGAGCTGGCCGCCGGTATCCAGCAGACCGTGGACCGGATGGGCGTGCCCAGCGGCATCACCGTCCGCCTGGCCGGTAACTATGAGGACCAGCAGGATACCTTCCAGGACCTGTTGCTCCTCCTGGCCCTGATCATTCTGCTGATATACATCGTGCTGGCCTCTCAGTTCGAGTCCTTCGTCAAGCCGGTGATGATCATGACCGCAGTGCCATTCGCCCTCTCCGGTGTGGTGCTCGCCCTGTGGATAACGGGTACGACCCTCGACATGATCGGCTCCCTGGGATTCATCATGCTGGTGGGTATCGCGACCAAGAACGCCATCGTACTCGTGGACTACACCAACCTGATGCGCGACCGCGGATACGAGCTCAACGAGGCCATCGCCCTCTCCGGAGCCTCCCGTCTGCGTCCCGTGCTCATGACCGCCATCACCACCTTCCTCGGCATGCTGCCCATGGCCCTGAGCCAGGGTGAGGGCGCTGAGATGTGGAAGCCCATGGGTATCGTCGTCATCGGCGGTCTCCTCGTGGCCACTGTGGTGACCCTCGTAGTGGTGCCCGTCTTCTATGCCCTGCTCTCCCGCCACGGCGAGAGGGACAAGGATAGGAAGACCCGCTCCCAGTTCATTTTCATGCAGCTGTCTCCCAACCCCGAGGGCGATGACCCCGAGGTGCGCAGGAGGCAGGAACTCAACCAGTAAAAATGGAGGATACCTATTATGAAATGTGTCTTTATAGTATATAACCAGGCCAATACCGAGAGGGTGGAGTACATGCTCGACGAGCTGGGCATCCGCGGCTTCACCTTCTTCGAGCAGGTCCAGGGCCGCGGCAGCAGGGACGGAGAGCCCCGCCGCGGCACCCACACCTGGCCGGAGATGAACTCCGCCATGATGACTGTGGTCGAGGACGACCGCGTCGAGGAGCTGCTCCAGACCGTCCGCAAGCTCGACAACCGCAACCGCGAGGTGGGCGTGCGGGCCTTCGTCTGGAATATCGAGCGGACGGTGTGATTTTTTGAGTACAATTTTTGATTTTGGTTATCTTTGCGCCTTCATTTGAGTACCACATACTGCAATGGAGAGCATAAAAGAGATTTTCAAGATAGGAAAGGGGCCTTCGAGCAGCCATACCATGGGCCCCAAAAAAGCGGCGGAGATGTTCAAGGGAATGTATCCCGGGGCATCTTCGTTTGCTGTTACCCTTTACGGCAGTCTGGCCGCCACAGGCAAGGGGCACATGACCGATGTGGCCCTTATTGAGGCTCTGAAGGATGATCGGAGTCCGCGGGTGGATATCATCTGGAAGCCGGGCGAATTCCTGCCTCAGCATCCCAACGGTATGAACTTCAAGGCATACGATGCGGAAGGCAATCTCATGGGTGAAAAGACACTTTTCAGTATAGGAGGGGGCGACATCAGCGAGGACGGACGCCGGCAGCCCGAGAAGAACATATATCCCTACAGCAAGATGAAGGATATCCTGGGCTGGTGCAACAAGTACAATTCCTATTTCTGGGAATACGTTGCCCAGCACGAGGAGTCCGATATCTGGGACTACCTCTATGACCGCTGGGTGGTGATGAAGAAAGCCATAGAGGACGGTCTGGACCATGAGGGCGTCTTGCCCGGCGGCCTGAACGTGCGCCGCAAGGCCTACTCTTACTACCAGCATGCGATGAGCTACCAGAACACCATGCAGCGCCGTGGCCTGCTCTTCGCATACGCGCTGGCCGTTTCCGAGGAGAACGCCGCCGGAGGCACCATCGTCACGGCTCCTACCTGCGGCTCCTGCGGAGTGCTTCCGGCCGTGCTCTATCTGATCCACACTCAGTACAAAGTCACTGAGAAGAAGATAATCAACGCTATGGCCACCGCCGGTCTTTTCGGTTCCGTCATCAAGGCCAATGCCTCCATCTCCGGGGCCGAGGTCGGCTGTCAGGGCGAGGTCGGCAGCGCCTGCGCCATGACCTGTGCCGCCGCTACCCGTCTCTTCGGGGGTACCCCTCCCCAGATCGAGTGCGCCGCCGCCATGGGCATGGAGCATTTCCTGGGCCTGACCTGCGACCCCGTCTGCGGCCTGGTTCAGATACCCTGCATCGAGCGCAATGCCTTCGCCGCCGCGAGGGTGATGGACTGCACCCAGTTTTCTCTTATGTCGGACGGCAGTCACATAGTGCCTTTCGATACAGTAATAGAGGCAATGAAGCGGACAGGGCATGATCTTCCCAATCTGTATAAGGAGACAGCGCAGGGAGGTTTGGCCTATCTTGTTAAGAAGAATAGATAATTTTGATTATATTCGCAGGATGAAGTATATCGGCAAGCTTACAGCAATTATCGGACTCGCGGCAGTCCTTCTTGTTTTGTCGTCCGGCCGGGCGGCAGGTCAGGATTATTCTTCCTCGTTCTTCAAGATAGGAGTGAAAGGAGGATTTAACTTCTCGTCCATGAGCCGGTTCGAATTGGGCTATATCTCCGAGTCGGTCAGCAACTACACCGGTTTCAATGCCGGAGTGGCCTTCAGTTTCGACCTCCCGGTGCAGGGCATGACCATTCAGCCCGAGCTGAACTATATATCGAAGGGCGCTATGTACCGGGGACCGGAGGGCGGCCCGGATAATTTCCTTTTCCGGACAGATTTCATAGAACTGCCTGTCAATCTGCAGGTGGGTCTCGATCTCATCCTTCTGCGGCCTTACCTGATGGTGTCGCCGTACATAGGTTGTGCGGTCCATAAACTTCCAGCGGATGTGGACTGGGCAGGTATCAACCGCTTTCAGTACGGTATCGGTATAGGTGGCGGAATAGACTTCTGGAGGCTCCAGCTCCAGGTCAAGTACAACTGGAATATAGGACAGTTGGCGAAGAATGTTTCCCGCGGGGACTTGCCGTCCGGTCAGGACGGCGGGACATCCGGACCTGTCCGTATGGGCAACTACCGCGGTCTTGAAGTGAATTTGGTATTTTTCTTTTAAAAGTATAAAAATTATGTTAGCAATCAACGATTCCAATTTCGAGGAAATGGTTATCAACTCCCAGATTCCTGTGCTTCTGGATTTCTGGGCACCCTGGTGCGGCCCCTGCCGCATGATCTCTCCTATCGTAGAGGAGCTGTCCAAAGAGTATGAGGGCAAATGGCTCATCGCGAAGTGCAACGTGGACGAGTCCACAGACATCCCCATGAAGTTCGGCATCCGCAACATCCCGACTCTGCTGTTCTTCAAGGGCGGTGTGATGAAAGAGAAGATGGTAGGCTCCACAACCAAGGCCGCCATCGTCGCCAAGATGAACTCTATTCAGTAAAAGTAAAACACAATTATTATGAAAAAGATTTTCTCAATCCTTGCTCTTGCCATGCTGCTGACAGCGGTGCCGGCACACGCCCAGCTGGACAAGGGTTTTCACCTCGGAGTAAAGGCCGGACTCAACTTCTCCAATATGTCAGCACCCGGTGACGCCTTCGATGAGGGATTTCTGAAAACCTACACAGGTTTCAATGCCGGTCTCGTATTCAACTTCAATCTGCCCCTTGGCTTCGAGTTTGCCCCCGAGCTGCTCTACGTGCAGTCCGGTTTCAAGGGAGATGCCGGAGAAATGTTCGGTGTCCCTCTGACAACGAAGTACACATCCGGTTCCATACGGGTGCCCCTCAATGTCCGGTGGGGTATCAGCCTCTTTGATTTCATCAAGCCCTATGTCGTGGTGTCACCCTATGTCGGCGCAGTGCTGTTCGGCAAGGGAAGTGTTCTTGGTGTGGATATGTCTGCAGAAAGCTATAAGGATGCTATCAACCGTTTTCAGTACGGTATCGGCGTAGGTGCCGGAGTATATGTATGGCGTTTCCAGGTATCCTTCAAGTGGAACTGGGATCTCAATCCCATCTACAAGAAAGACAAGACAGCCACTATCCTGGAGGACAACAAGTTCAACGGAGGCGAGCTCTCCCTGGCATTCTTCTTCTAGCAGACCGATGACACTGACCGAAGACATCAGACGGACGATAGCACCGGAGTGGGAAGGCTTCGAGCGGATTCTTGCGGATGCACTGGCTTCCCGCAGCGATCTTCTCAATAGGATCAATGCCTATCTCCTCGATGCCTCGGGTAAAAAACTCAGACCGCTGCTGGCCCTCGTAACCGCGAAGGCCTGCAGCGGTTCTATTAATCAGAAGGCTGTAGCCTGTGCCGCTGTCTCCGAACTTATACATACCGCCACTCTTCTGCACGATGACGTAGTGGATGACAGCGACCAGCGCCGCGGCCGCATGACGGTCCGCAAGCTCTTTTCTCCAGGAACATCTCTGCTGATGGGGGATTACTGGCTGACCCGGGCCATTCACCTGCTCATCGCCTACGGCTGTCCCGTGGAGGTGCTGGGCATCTATTCGAAGTCCCTCGAGGAACTTGCCGAGGGCGAGATCATCCAGATGGAGCTGGCCGACAGCCTCCGCGCTACCGAGGACGACTACATCCAGGTCATAAGACGCAAGACGGCTTCACTCTTCATCGCCTCCGTCAAGGGTCCTGCCATCGTGTCGGGAGCTTCGCAGGAAGCTGTCTCGGCGATGGAGCGGTACGCCTACTGGCTGGGATGCGGCTTCCAGATACGGGACGACATCCTCGACTACCATTCCAGCACCGAGACCGGCAAGGACAGCGACAGCGACATCATGGAACGCAAGATCACCATGCCGCTGCTCTGCGCCATGCGCAATGCTCCCGACCGGGAGGAGCACATACGCTGCCGGATGGGCGATATCACCTGCGACCCTTCGAAGAAAGATCAGGACAGGGAGGTTGCCTCTGAAATAAGGGCGTTTGTCCTTTCCAACGGCGGAATAGAATCCGCCACAGGAGTGGTCAAGGACTATTCTCTCCGGGCACAGCAGTGTCTGGAAATATTGAAGCCGTCCCTATCCAGAGACGGCCTCGCATCCATTGCCGCAAGTCTGTGCGGCGGTCTATAGTTTCCACCTTACGTATGTGATCGGTTTGCCTTCGGCGAGGAACATCGACTCGTAGAAGGTCTTGATGGACAGCAGCGGCTCCCTCTCGGCGAGGCCGGTGCCGTAGATGTCGTTGTCGGCTTCCAGAAGGGTGTGGCCGCCCTCACGGATGACCTCGAGGGTGGACTCGTGCAGGAGCTGGCTGTCGGTCTTCAGGTGCATGATGCCGTCGGGCTTGAGGAAGTGCGAGTAGCGCTCCAGGAAGATAGGGCTGGAGAGCCGCTTGTTGGGCTTCTTGGGCTGGGGGTCGGAGAAGGTCAGCCATATCTCCGATACCTCGCCGGGACCGAAAAGCGAGTCGATGAAGTCTATCCGGGTGCGGAGGAAGGCCACGTTGGGCATGGCGTGCTCCGTGGCGTACTTGGCGCCTTTCCAGAGGCGGGCGCCCTTGATGTCCACTCCGATGTAGTTGCTCTGGGGGAAGCGCTCGGCCAGGGCGATGGTGTACTCTCCTTTGCCGCAGCCCAGCTCGAGGATTATCGGCCGGTCATTGCCGAATATTTCTGAACCCCAGTGCCCTTTCAGAGGATGGTCCTTGTGCAGCACCTCGTCCATAGGAGGCTGGATGAGGCAGCGGAATGTCTCGTTTTCCCGGAATTTGCTTATTTTATCCTTTCCCATGATTTTGCCTTTAGTTCGGATTTGCTGTTGTATCTGTTGTTTTGTTAATGGTCACTCCCGCTCCAAGAATGTCACTCCCCGTGTCCTGAATGGTTATGTCCATGATCCAGGTTCCGTACTCGGAGGGCCGTATGCGCTCTCTGTACTTCCATGATATATCGCAGAAGTCCGGGGTGGATGCCAGTCTGATCCGTGTGTCCTCAGGATGATCCTTGATGTAACGCTTCAGCACATTGAAGTCTGATGGCAGTGAAACGGTCTCCGTACCGCGCACCCCTGACGGAGCTGTGAAGGAGATGCCCATTGAAAGTGTATCAGGAAAGCTGTTTTTGGGCAGGCGGACTATCAGACTGAGGGAATAGTCACTGGTGGAGTCAAGGAAGTCCAGTGCAAAAGAGGCTTTCCGTCCGCTGTCTCCCTGGAAGGTGCTGAACATGGTGGACGTATTCTCTGGTTGTGAGCAGCTGATGATGACTGAGGACAGCAGCAGACATACCGGCAGGATAATCCGTGCCGGCGTTTTCATTGTCTGTCAGGGTTAGAGTTACTTCTTGCCCCCGGTTTCGCGGTTTTCCCTCCGTTGCCGCTGTCTCCGGCCTTGGGTGCAGAAGGCTTTTTCTTTCTTTTCTTTTTCTTGCGTTTGTTGTCGAAGCGGTCTATACTGTCGTCGCTGAGAGAAGATACGAAGTCGATCGGCTGGTCATCTCCTGTACTGTCCTTTATCATTGTGGCGGGCTTGGATCCTTTGCGGTTGGCCGCGATGATACGGCGTACCTCATCCACAGTCAGGGGTGTCATCTTGGACATATCGTTTTGCTGATAAGAAAACCACATGATACCCTTGAGAATGTCTGTCTTGACCAGCCATGCCTGTCCGTCCTGGAATTCCAGCGGGGCGTTGACATTGGGTGTGTTGTTGTGGGCGTCCACGTAGACAGGCACCTCGTAGTTGATGCAGCATTTGAGTTTGCCGCACTGACCGGCCAGTTTCTGCGGATTGAGGGACAGGTCCTGACAGCGGGCGGACTGTGTGGATATGGACTGGAAGTTGGTGATGTATTTCGAGCAGCAGAGTGAACGGCCGCAGACTCCGATACCTCCTATGAGCCCGGCCTCCTGCCGTGCGCCTATCTGCTTCATCTCTATCCTTATGCGGAATTCTTCTGCAAATACTTTGATGAGCTGGCGGAAATCCACCCTTTCGTCAGCGATGTAGTAGAAGATGGCTTTGGTTCCGTCTCCCTGGAATTCCACGTCTCCTATTTTCATGTTAAGCCCCATCTCGGCGGCTATCTGGCGGGCCCGGATCATAGTGCTGTTCTCACGTGCGATGGCTTCCTGCCATTTCTCCAGGTCCAGGGGACGGGCTTTGCGGTAGATCTTCTTAAGCTCCTTGACGGACATGTCGAAGTGGTTGCGCAGCATCTGACGGCCTACGATGGGACCGTCGAGAGTTATGATGCCGAGATCGTGTCCCGTGACTGCCTCCACCACCACCAGATCGCCTCTTTTGAGCAGCTGGCGGGATGTATTTTCATAAAAACCTTTGCGTGTGTTCTTGAAGCGGACTTCGTAGATGTTGCTGTACTTGGGGTCGCTGATGCCGTCAAGCCAGTTGAAATCGTGCAGCTTGCAGCATCCGCCGTGATACCTGCATACAAGTTCTCCGTTGTCTGCACGTCTGGTGGTGCATCCGCGGGATGAGTCGTATATTGTGTTTTTTTCTTCCATTTTATCCATAAACTACAAAGATAATTATTTATCTTTGAAATCGGATATGCAATTTAAAGAAGTACTAGGAAACTCAGAACTCAAGTCGCGTCTGCTCCATATGGTGGACAGCGGCCGTACCGGGCATTCCGTGATGCTGGTCGAGCAGGACGGTTACGGCGCCCTGCCTCTGGCTCTGGCCCTGGTGCAATACATGATGTGTCAGAGCCGCCGTCCGGGAGATGACTCATGCGGGGTGTGTCCTGCCTGCCGCAAGGTGGGGGAGATGGTCCATCCTGACCTGCATTTCGCCTTTCCGGTCAATGTCACCGCTAAGTCCGGGAGCTCCAGGAAACCCCTCAGTTCATCCTTTCTGCAGGAGTGGCGGCAGCTGTACAGGGACAATCCCTATTTTACCGAAGCGGATCTCTATTCCCGCCTCGGTATCGACGGCAAGGCCGGGGCAATCAGCGTTGCGGAGGCCCGCGAGATACTGGATGCCCTGAGCCTCAAGTCGTACGAGGGCCGGGGCAAATACATGATAATCTGGCTTCCCGAGCGGATGAGCGCCGAGGCGGCCAACCGTCTGCTCAAGATAGTCGAGGAGCCTCAGCCGGATACCTATTTTATTTTTATCACACATGCGCCCGAGCGGATCATATCTACCATCCGTTCCCGTTCCCAGCTCATCAGGCTCTATCCTCCTCAGACTCAGGAGACGGCACTGCTGCTGCAGGAGAAGGCAGGTCTTTCCGCTCAGGAGGCTCTGGTCTATGCGCGGATCGCAGGAGGCAGTCCCGGTCTGGCATTGGACATGGCCGGGGAAGGCTCGCCGGCATCAGCCTATCTTCCGGCCGCGGAGCAGATGCTGGAGGCTGTGACTTCCGGAGACCTGGCGGGACTGCTCGAAGGCAATGACGCTCTTCTGGCCCTTGGGCGCGAGCGGCAGAAGGACTTCTGTCAGTATATGGAGGCCCTGCTGCGCAAGATGATGATGCACCGGCGCGGTCTGGGCATAATATCGGATGCCCTTCCTCAGGAAGAGGAAGCCGTGAAGCGTATTGGCCCTCTTCTTCCCGACAGTTTCTATGAGAAGGCCTTCATGGCTTTGGAAGAGTCCCGTACTATGATAGAGTCCAATGTCAATGCCAAGATGGTCTTCTGCCATCTGGTCAATGTCCTGTTTGCAACTAAAAATTTTTAAGCCTATGATATTCTATTTTACCGGTACAGGCAATTCTCTCTGGGTAGCAAGGCGGATCTCCCGGGTGCTGGGTGAAGGAGATCCTGTATCCGTCGCGGAAGAGCTCCGCAAGGCGGGACCATCCGGGACCTGCGAGTATTCACTGAAGCCAGATGAGCATCTTGGCCTGGTCTTTCCGGTTCATTCGTGGGGGCCTGCCGTGCTGATGCTCCGCTTCGTGGATCGGCTCGTCATCAGGGACTACGGCGGACAGCAGGTCTATGCTGTCTGTACCTGCGGGGACACCTGCGGTCTGACGGACAGGATGATGGGGGAGGCCCTGGCCAGTCGAGGCCTGCCTCTCACCGCCTGCCTCTCCGTGCGTATGCCCAACAACTACATCCTGATGAAAGGTTTCGGAGTAGACTCCGACGAGGTCACCGCTGCCAAGCTGGCATCGGCTCCGCACGAGGTGGACGCAGTCGTGGAGACCATACTCGCAGTAGGTTCCGGAACTGCCGGTGCCGGTACGGGGTCCGGTCACTATGTGACGGGTACGCATCCCTGGCTCAAGAGCCGTGTCATCAACCCTCTCTTCCGCCGGTTCATGGCCGGTCCCGGCAGCAGGACGGAGTTCCACGCCGGCGACTCCTGTATCGGATGCGGACTGTGTGCCCGCGTCTGCCCTACCGGCACGGTGACGATGTCCGGCGGCCGTCCGGTCTGGGGACGCGGCTGCGTCCAGTGTACCGCCTGCATCCACCGATGCCCGGTCCGCGCCATCGACTGGGGCACACTCACCCGCTCCCAGGGACGGTACTGTCATCCCGAGCTCGGGACATCAGAACTCCGTTAACCCGCGAAAGATATGGAAAAACCTATGAAATCCCCACTTACACCCCTTCTTCCGGTTCTCCTGCTGTCGGTGCTGGTTCTGCTCACGGCCTCATCATGCACCTCCCTCCGCGTGAGCCCTATATCCGTAACCCTGTCGGCTGCCGACTCCCTGATGATGACCGACCCTCAGTC
>DWYD01000123.1 GCA_019118865.1 Candidatus Coprenecus merdipullorum
CTGGAAAAATGCCCGGATCACCGCGGATGGCGGCCTGACCCTGCTGCCTTCCGTCCTGACACCCGGTGATACCCTGCAGAGTGCATCGGGCAAAGTCAGGGCCCTGGGCATGACGATGAACGTCACCGTGACGGAGCGCCGGGTCCTCGGTACCGACACCCTGACCACCCCGGCCGGTACATTTCCGTGCGTGATAGTTTCCGAGCACAAGGTCGAGAAGGGGATGATGCGCAACCGTATCACCACTGCCCGCACCTGGTATGCCCGCGGCGTCGGTATGGTCCGGCACGACACCTACGACAGGAACCTGAAACTGGAGACCACGGAGGTCCTGGAAAAAATAGTAAGAAAATAATACGCGGCAGATGCAACAGACGGCCCTGCCCATACGTTATATAAGTGGAAAAAACAAAAGATGATACCTAAAGAGATTACAGCGTTCTACAACAGATACAAGACGAGGCTCTACAATACGTCGCTGCGAATAACCGGCGACAGTTTCGACGCCGAGGAGATAGTCCAGGACACTATTATCAAGTATCTGAGGACCAATACCGCTAAACTGACCGAGGCGCAGACCTCGGCCTGGCTCACAAAAGCCTGCACCAGAGCCTCGATAGACATGCTCCGCATGCGCAGGGGACTGAAGGTAAAGCTCGAGAAATATGCGGAGGAAGACCCTGAGGAGGACTCGTCGCAGCAGTGGGACAGTCTCCTGCAGAGTCAGAGCCCGCAGGAGATGATAGGGAGGATAAAGCGGCAGATGCTCCTGATGCCCGACGGATACAGGGCGGTGCTCTCCCTGCTGCTCTTCGAGGGGTACGATTACTCAGAGGCCTCGCAGATACTGGGGGTGGAGGAAAGCACGGTCCGGTCGCAGTATCTCAGGGGCAAGCGCAAACTAGTGGAAATGATTAAAAACGAAAAATAACAGGACAATGGATAACTTACAGCAATACTTCAGACAGAACAGCGGTTCCATCAAGGAATCAGACGAACTCATCCCCGAAGGAGACGAGTCCCGCTTTGAGCAGCGCTGGGAGTACTCCAGCCACAACCGCATACACTTCCGCTCGAACCTCAAGCGCCGCAGGAAACCCCTGTGGAAGGTCATTGCCTTCCCCCTTGTGGCCTCCCTGGCCCTTATTTTCGGCGTACGGACCCTGATGAATCCGTACATCCGGGAAGAAGAACCCCGGGTGCAGATAGCGGAAGAGAAGTCATTTTCAGAGGAACAGGATACATTGTCTCCCGGGTACATCTATCAGCAGTACTGCCGCACGGTGGCCGATATTACCGTCGAGGTCGCAGTCCTGACGGCCTATATGCCGGAGGACTGGGCGGAGGAGGCTATGGCTGTGGTAGACGATATCGTCCGGGAACCGGTGCCCCTGATTGACCAGCTGGAAGGAGTTGATATACAGCGGCAGAGAGAGATTCTGCAGGAGTACTCGGCCAGGCAGATAGCAGCCCTGGATCATGTGGTAGGAACCATTAGGGGGCTGAATGAGACAGAATAAAACATTTTAAATCAACGCAGATATGAAAAGATTAATTACAATGGCAGCCATACTGGCATTGATGGTACCGGTATGCGCACAGGCAAGGTCTTACGACGAGATTACCAAAGAGGTAAAAGTCCGTAATTTCAACGGCATCAGGGCCGGAAACCGCTTTGAGGTGGACGTGGAGAAAGCCTCTAAACATGCATTGGAACTCACATTCCCTGCAGAACTGGAGGAGTATGTAACGGCCGAAGTACAGTCGGGCGTACTGGTTCTTACCCTCGACCTTGAAAAGGCTCCCAGGGACATCCGCCGCGAGTTCAACAGCGGGGACTGGAAACTATACGCCAAGGTCAGCTGTCCCGGGATAGAGAGCGTACGCCTATCCGGTGCAGCAAATATGAGTATCCTGGACCGGTTTGACACTCAGTCGCTCGATATCCGCACCAGCGGAGCCTCATCCCTCAAGAAAGCGGCTTTCAATACAGTGGGTGATCTCAGAATTGTGGCTTCAGGTGCTTCCCACGTTGAAATGGATCTGTCAGGCAGCATTGACAATTCCGATATCGAATGCAGCGGTGCCTCGAATGTCTACATCATAGGCGGCAATTACACTGACTGCGTAGTAGATAATTCCGGAGCCTCCGACGTGGATATGGAGGAGGTCAGGATGAAGAACCTCCGCATCAGTCTTTCAGGTGCGTCCAATTTCTATGTCAACGGAACGGCTGACTATCTGGACGTGGATGTAAGCGGAGCCTCCAGCTGCAAGGCATCCTCTCTTATAGCCAAGAGAGCCAGGGTAGAAGCCAGCGGTGCTTCAAGTGTAACTGTAAATGCCAAGGATATGGATCTAGTGGATGTATCCAAAGCATCCAGCGTCAGAAACCGCAGATAAGAGAAGATGTCCTGGATACATTCAGACAAGGATTTCGTGCTGGACTCGCACTGCGACACTCCGACGATGCTGCTCGAGGAGATAGACCTCGGGAAGCGGCAGCCGAGGGGGCACGTGGACTTCGTGAGGGCCCGGGAAGGCGGGGTGGACGGAATGTTCTTCGCGATATATTCCCCGCCGGAGCTTACGGACGCGGAGGCTACGGTCCATGCGATAAGGCTCATATCCAAATGTTACGATGCCGTCGACAGCAACAGTGCTGTCGCGGCATTCGCCGTTTCCCCGGAAGAGGCTTTCGAGCACAAGAAGCACGGCCTGATCTCCGTATTCTTAGGTATGGAGAACGGTACTCCGATACAGCATGATCTGGCATATCTGCGTCTTTATCATCGGTTTGGAGTGCGTTATCTCACGCTATGCCACAACCGGCACAACCAGATCTGCGACTCGTGCATGCCCCTGGAGCCGGAATGGGGCGGTCTCTCCGCTTTCGGAAAGGAAGTGGTGGCCGAATGCAACCGCCTGGGCATTCTCCTGGACTGCTCCCACGCCTCGGACGGGACGTTCTACGACCTGCTTAAATATTCCAAAACCCCGATTGTCGCCTCGCATTCCTCCTGCAGGGCTCTGTGCAGCCATCCCCGAAATATGTCCGACGCCATGCTGCGGGACCTGAGTGCCGCCGACGGAGTGATTCAGATTAATTTCTATCCCAAATTCATCGACTCCGATTTTGCCCAGGACGAGAAATTTCTGAAACTCAGCGAAGAAGGGGAGCACTGGCAGGAACTCTACCGCTCCGACCTGTACAATATCGAGTACCGGGACAATTACTGGAGGATAATGGACGAGCTGGCCGTCTATCCCACGCCCTCTGTCAGGAGGGTCGTGGAGCACATCGACCATGCCGTGGAGGTGGCGGGAGCGGCCCATGTGGGTCTCGGCTCGGATTTCGACGGGATTGATGTGGCGCCTGAGGGACTGAGGGATATCTCCATGTACGGCAACATAGCAGCGGAACTGCGGCAGCGCGGCTACAGCAGCTCCGAGATACGCGGCATCATGGGCGGCAACTTCCTGCGGGTTATGCACCTGGCTCAGAAAGCAGCACAGTCCGCAGCAGATTGAGGGCGCTGCCGGCGAAACGGTCGATATTGGTGCTTCTGTCGTTGTTGAAACGGAACATCCGGGACAGGACTGCGGTCTTGCCCGGATGTTCCGTATCCGGATATGCCACTGCGGTCCAGACTGTGCCGACGGGCTTGTCGGGCGTGCCTCCGTCCGGGCCGGCGATGCCGGTGGTCGAGAGGGCGTAGTCCGTACCAAGAGCTTCGCGGACTCCGAGAGCCATGGCCTCGGCACATTCACGGCTTACGGCTCCCTTTGAAGCGATTATTCCGGTAGGAACGTGCAGTACATTTTCTTTCACTGAGTTGTCGTATGATGTGACTGAGCCGTAGAAGAACTTAGAGGCTCCGGGTATCTGCGTGATGAGGGAGGCTATCCGGCCTCCGGTGCAGGACTCGGCTACGGCCAAGGTCTTTCCGGCGGCAGTCATCCTGCGGGCTATTACGGACTGGAGGGTGTCATCCCCCTCGCCGTAGATGGCGTCTCCGAGGACGGGACCGAGCTTGGCGAACTCAGCCTCTATGCGCCGTATCTCGTCCTCCCGCTCCCCGCCGTATATCGACAGACGCAGCTTGACACCGGTAAGAGGATTGGGCAGGTAGGCCAGGTGCATGTCCTCCGGCAGGGCATCCTCCCAGGGCTCGATCATCTTGGCCAGGGTGGACTCGGCTATGCCGTAGGTGATTATGGTCTTATGGTGTATGCTGTCGAGGGCGAAATGGCTGCGGATGTCGTCCATCACTGCCGGCAGAAGGCCGATGGCCTCGTAAGGCACTCCCGGCAGGGAATAGAGCACGGGACAATGGGGGTAGAGGGCTGCCGGGAAACGGAATATCATCCCGGGAGCGGTGCCTTTCCGGTTGACCATGACCTCGCAGGTGTCGGGCACCATGGCCTGGTCCCGGTTGATGTCCGATATCTCAATGCCCCGGTGGGCCAGTATCCGCTCTATTACCTCCATCTGTCCTTGATGGAAGACGGTGCCGCGGCTGCCGGAGAGCTCCCCGAGAGCCTTTTTGGTGATATCGTCCTTGGTGGGGCCGAGTCCGCCTGTAACTATCACTATATCGTTGTCATGCAGCAGGGACTTCAAGCTCTGCTTTATGTCGGTGTTGTCATCGCTGATGGAGACCATGCGGAGCACTTTCACGCCTATGGCGTTGAGCTCTCGGGCTATGGCAGAGGAATTGGTGTCGACGATCTGGCCGATGAGAATCTCATCGCCGATGGTGCAGACGGCTGCTCGTTTCATTATTTATGGGATTTAAGGTACTTTAGAATCTTGCGTACTGCTCCGGGACCGTTGTAGATGAAGCCGGAGTATATCTGAATCAGGGAGGCACCGGCATCCAGCATCTCCTTGGCCTGTTCCGGGGTCATGATGCCGCCCACGCCGATGATGGGCAGGATGCCGCCGGTCTTCTGATGGATGTGGCGCACCATCGCCAGGCTCTTCTCATACAGGGGCTGGCCGCTCAGGCCGCCGTTGCCCAGTGCCTTGACCTTCTCGGGGTCAGTGGAGAGTCCTTCACGGGAATTGGTTGTGTTTGTGGCGATTATGCCGTCGAGACCAGAGCTCAGGGCCAGGTCCACGATGCGGTCCACATGCTCGTAAGGGATGTCGGGAGATATCTTGAGCAGGATGGGGCGGTAGTCGTCATAATACCTTCTGAGGGTAAGCAGATGGTCCACTATCTCAGACAGATAGCCTACATCCTGCAGGACTGTGAGGTCCTTGACATTGGGACAGGATACGTTCACGGTGAAATAGTCCACGTAGTCGTAGAGCAGGGAGAAGGAGCGTTCGTAGTCCTTGTAGGCCTCTTCGTTAGGGGTCTTTGAGGCTTTGGCTATGTTGCCGCCGACGATGACGTTCGGAACGCGCTTCTGGAGCTGGGCCACGGCGTATTTTACACCTTTATTATTGATGCCCATTCGGTTGATGATGGCCCGGTCTTCTATAAGCCTGAAACAGCGCGGCTTGGGATTGCCTGGCTGAGGCTCGGGGGTGAGGGAGCCTATCTCCACGAAGCTGAAGCCGAAGTTGCCCATGTCGTTGTAGAACTCTCCGTTCTTGTCCAGACCTGCCGCCAGGCCCACGGGATTCCTGAATGTCAGGCCGAATACTTCGCGGCGCAGCTCTCCCTCCTTGTCCCTGACACGGAAAATAGCCCTTATAAGGCTCTGGGAAAGTGGAATATAGCGCAGGAACTGCAGGAGGCGGAAAGTGATGTGATGGGCCGTTTCTGGCGAGAAAGAGAAGAGTATACGTCGGATGAGCAGTCTGTACATAGTGTTTCAGCGTTGATTCGCAGGCAAAGATACGCCAAAAACTATTTGGGTGGATAAAATTCCTGAAATGTTCCGTCGGAATAGAACAGGGTGATGCGCCGTACATCCTTGGGCTGGGGGCGTACCGGTGCGGACATGGGCTCATCACCGTCTTCAATCATGTCCCGGGTGCTTTCAGCCTCCGGAACCGGAGCATACGAAGGGCCGCTGTCCAGGTCCAGTTCGATGGACGGGGAGAACAGGTCAGGGGAGGTATCCTGCTGCCGGGGAGCAGGAGCGGGAGTGTTCTGCTCCCGCAGGGGCTTGCCGCGACCGAGGAGGAGCCAGTCCGGGTTGACGGAGGGAAACTTCAGCAGGAATTTCTGGATAAAGTCAAATCCGGGCTTGTTGCGTCCCGACAGGATGTGGGAGACATTGGAGCGCTGGATGCCCATTATGTCCGCAAACTGGGCCGGTTTGAGCTGTTCGAGTTCCAAAAATTGTTGTAAACGGCGATTCATTATTGTGAATTTAAATTTTTACAAATGTACATAATATTTTGTTTACAAAATCACACAAGAGGGATGGAACAAATGTAAACAAAAAGGAGCGTAAGAGAAATCTATTTGAATATCAATGTCATAAAAATAGCGGACAATCTCCTTTGTAAATTGATATAATATAGTGTAATTAACTAGTTAATATGCAATTATCCTAAGATATACTGCTATGAACCAGCTGTATTTACTCATCAAAGTCATAAAATGCCGAGAAATATATCAATCCCACTTTATATAATAGAAGTTAATTTACTGATTATGCAGATATTACCTACTAAAAAACCGCTCTATAAAAAAGTTTTATTATACAAATTGCACCGCTTGTGCAAGATGTTGGAAATTGTATTCACTATGTTTACATTTATGCAATCAGAGGTATGTGATATTGTGATTAACATTTGTAAACAATTTGTAAAAAACGATTATTTTGACTTCAGCGGGATATTGTATAGCTTTGCTGCCGCAAGTGCGTAAAATCGCCTGAAAACGTTAAAATATGGCAATACCTCAGATAAACATTTCCGACTATACCTACGACCTGCCCGACGGACGGATCGCATCCTACCCCACGGAGAGGCGCGATGCCTCCAAACTCCTTTTATATAATAAAGGTGAGATAACCCATACAGTATTCTCTTCCCTTCCGGACTACCTGCCTGAGGGAGCCCTCATGGTATTCAACAATACCAAGGTGGTGCCAGCAAGGCTCATTTTCCAGAGAGAGACCGGGGCCATGATAGAGATTTTCTGCCTGGAACCGTCGGATCCTGAGGATTATAACCTTTCATTTGCCGCTACCTCCACCTGTGTGTGGAAGACGATTGTAGGCAACCGGAAGAAGTGGAAGGGCGAGCCTATCCGTCTCTATCTTCCTGAAAACCATAATACTGACCTTGAGCGCCTGAACCTGCGTGCTACTCTCGAGGACGGCTCCGGGGGCAATATCCTCGTGCGGTTTACCTGGGATGGCGGCGAGCCTTTTTCCCGGGTGATGGAGATGTGCGGCCGCGTGCCCATTCCTCCATATTTGCACCGTGAATCGGAAAGTATTGACAGTGAGCGGTATCAGACGCTTTATGCCTCCTACAGGGGCTCGGTCGCCGCGCCTACCGCCGGGCTGCATTTTACCTCTGAGGTACTCACCCGGCTCAAGGAGAAGGGGCTGGACTGCGAGAATGTCTGCCTGCATGTGGGCGCCGGAACCTTCCTTCCGGTCAAAAGCGAGGCCATAGAGGGGCATACCATGCATTCGGAGCCCTTCTCCATCTCGACCGATGTTCTCGATAGAATCCTGCAAATAAAGGGAAACAAGCCGGTTATAGCCGTAGGAACAACCAGTGTGAGGACTCTCGAATCCCTCTACTGGTTAGGAGCGGAATGTGCTGTAAAGGGACCTGGGAACTGGGAGCCGTCGCCCGTGGAGCAATGGGTGCCCTATACCTCGGAACTGGGTAAAATTCCCCTTAATGAGGCTCTGGAGGCCCTTCTGGAGTATGCCCGGAGCCGTGGAAAGGACCGGATTACCTGCCGCACCCGCATAATCATAGTCCCCACTTACCGTTTCCGCGTAGTAGACTGGCTCATAACCAATTTCCACCAGCCCAAGAGTACCCTGCTGCTGCTCATAGCCGCATTGATCGGGGAGGACTGGCGGAAAGTGTATGACTATGCCCTCGGCAACGGGTTCCGTTTCCTGAGTTACGGAGACTCTTCGCTGCTGATTCCCCGTTAAATAGACTTGCTAATTTCAAATATTTTATTAAATTTGCGGACCAAAATCCAGTTTTGCCGCAGAAATGAAGAAAGTCCAGTTCCTTACAGCTCTCGTACTGATAGTTGCCGCAGCCTTTGCGGCGATGGGCTTTTTCACCTTCAGGAATGCGGATAATCAAAAAAATATCCTTTTCTCTACTGAACGTGCATTAGAGGATATCCGCTTTATATCCGCTCGTCCGCATTCTATAGAACACCCTTTGGAGAGAGCTCGCGTACGGCGGTATCTATATGAAAAACTGGAGGATATGGGTGGTAATCCTCAGATTGTCCGCTATGACTCCATTCCATGCAAGTTCGGTGGAACACTCAATATCGCTGATGTGTACTGTAAGTTTGAACCTATTGGCAGGGACACTTCCGATGCGTACCTGATGATGGTGGCTCATTTGGACTCCAGATTTACAGAGCAGACTCCGTTTGGCAAAACGCTTTCATACGGAGCTGCAGATGACGGCTATGGACTGGCTGCGGTACTTGAGCTGGCCCGTGGCGCCCTGACTTACGCAAGGGAGTGGAACCAGGGGCTTAAGATTCTTTTCACTGATTCCGAAGAACATGATCTGGATGGAATGCGTTATGCATTGGAGAATGACGCTCAACTGTTTGAACGTGTGGGACTTTTGTTTAATATGGAAGCCCGTGGAGTGAAAGGTCCGGTATTGCTTTTTGAGACATCCGATGGCAATGCTCCTCTTTTGGAGTTTTATACCAGGTATGCCCGAATGCCCTATACGTATTCCCTGACATCGGTGGTTTACGGGATGATGCCTAATTTTACTGATTTTACGCCTGCAAAAAAACAATTTCCCGGATATAACTTCTCTGTGATAGACAATCTTCATTACTATCACAATGAACGTGATAATTTCTCCAATATCCATCCTGATGCTGTAGCTCATTATGGGGTACAGGCGGAGCCAATGCTGCGGGAATATCTTACCGGGGAGCAGTATGCGGATACGCGGTACTTCTGCTCCGATAAGAACCGTAAGGCTTTTACAGTTCCTTGTATCGGTACATTCTGTTTCGGACAGACAGCTGATTATATATTCAATGCCGTGATACTCATGCTCTTCATTTTTGTGTGGAAGTGTTATGTGGATATTGGGAGAGTCAGGTCATGCAAGGTTCTGCTTAATGCGTTGTGGATTCTTGTTTCAGGAATTTTAGCTGGAGGAGCCGCTACGGGAGCAGTATGGGCGGCAGCAAAATTGACCGGCGTTCCGTTTTCTTTTACAGATACCAAGTTTCTGTCCTGGGACTGGATATTGGCATTGACGTCATTGGTGGTTATGCTGGTGGCATATTCCATTTTTTTTATCAGGAAAACCAGAAAATCCGAGAATTTTGTTTTCGAGCATATTATCGGGCTTATTCTTCTTATGACGGTGTTTTCCGGAGTGCTGTTGTTCACGATAGGAGAGAATTTCTTTCTTATGTTCCCGGTGCTCTGTGCGCTGGTGGGGCTTATATTCCACTTGATAATCTACTTGAACCTTGTATCGCTTCCGGCGCTGCTGGTAGTAGAGCTTACCGGCGTGTCATTTCTGTATAATCTTTATACGGCTGTGACAGTAGGAGCATTGGGAGCAGTTATATTCCTGGCGTTTCTCTATACAGTAATGATAGCCTCTCTTATGAGGTGTTATATGAATCAAAGAAGATGAATAAGGATTACAACAGTATCAGACCTTATACGGATCAGGAAACGTCCATCGCCTTGAAAAGAGTTGCGGACGCGCCTGAGTTGTCGGCAATTTCGACTTTTCTTTATGGTCCTGGACGCGAAAAGGAGGATGCGTTGCGGGGACTCTTGCGCAGAATCGGGACGATAGATGAATTTCAGGCGCGTGTAATGGCCGGAGTGATACGCTCTATTCTGAAGCAGACCTCTGTTTCTTTGGAAATCGACGGACTGGTGAATGTGGAGGACGGGCGCAAGCATGTTCTTATGTCCAATCACAGGGATATTATACTGGATCCGGCAATCTTGCAGCTTATCCTTTTTGACAGTGGAGTGTCTACGACGGAGATAGCTGTGGGAGACAATCTCATAGCCAATACATTGATTGAAGATATTTTCCGTTCAAACCGCATGATTAAGGTTGTCCGAGGCGGTACGCCCAGGGAAAAATATGTCGCTTCGTCTCTTCTCTCGTCCTATATGCGGGAGAATATAGCTTCGGGGCGTTGCTCTGTATGGATCGCGCAGAGGGGTGGACGTTCCAAGGACGGACATGACGAGACTAGTCAAGGCGTGCTTAAAATGCTGGATATGAGTGGAAATGGTGATTTTGTCCAAGATTTCCTTGAAATATCTGTCCTGCCTATAGCCATATCCTATCAGTATGAGCCATGTGATTTCCTCAAAGCCAGGGAACTGTATATCACCCGCCGCGGCCAGTATGTCAAGAAGCCCGGGGAAGACACACACAGCATCCTTACAGGCGTGACTCAGGATAAGGGCGGCATAGCCTTCCATTTCTGTCCTGCTCTGACGGAGGACGACATAGCCTCCTGCGCGGCACAGGGCAAGAATGACCGTTTTAAAGCTCTGGCGGCCCTGCTCGATGACCGTATCTGCTCCAATTACCGGCTCTGGGACACCAATTACATCGCCCTCGACATCATAGAGGGAGGTACTGACAATTCGGCACAGTACACAACTGAGGCCAGGACCGCCTTCACAGAGCGCATGGAAAAGGGCCTTTCCGCCATAGTGGAGAAAGGCCCTGATATGGATAAGGAGGAGCTGAGGGAGATATTCCTCTCAATCTATGCTAATCCTGTACGTTCCGTACGTGCACATCAAGCTGGGGATAAGGGAACGTCATGCCCTGCTTAGGAAAGTCCTCATATATTTTTTTATTTATATCGTAGAACAGTCCCCAATAGTCGGAACCTTTGGTCCAGGCTCTGGCGATAAGAATAATCGCGCTGTCGCCTAGTTCCGAGAGGGCTGCAAAAGGAGCGTCAGGTGCTTCAGGGCCGGTCAGAACTCTAGGATCCTCGCTGAGGTATTTTCTGAGCAGGCTGATGCCAGTCTCTGCATTGTCTCCATAGGATACGCTGACACTCCAGTCTACGCGACGTAAATCAGATGCGGTATAATTTTGAATATTACTATTGGAAACAGCTCCGTTAGGTAAATAAACTATTTTGTTATCGGGGGTGTGGATTTGTGTTGAGGTGATATTGATGGCATCCACCGTTCCGCTGAAACCTCCTGTTTCGATATAGTCTCCAACCTTGAAAGGTTTGAATAGAAGGATCATCACGCCTCCTGCAAAATTCTGGAGGGTACCGCTGAGAGCCATACCGACTGCAAGTCCTCCAGCGGCCAGCAGGGCAGCAAAGGTGCTGGCGGGTACTCCTAGGATAGTGACTACTACCACGAAGAGCAGGACTGTAAGTGAGATATTGACAAAGCTGATGGTGAAAGTGCTTAAGGACGGTTCGACCTTGCGTCTTGTGAATACATTGCGCAGCATCTTCTTGATTCTGCGGATAAGCCAGGCTCCAGCCAGGTAAATAAGGAGGGCGGCCAGAACCTTGAGTCCCCATTTAATAACGGTGTCTGCTACTGAAGACCAGATCTCATGTCCGCTCATTGTGGACACTTTCTGAATTACTTCGCTGATTTCCATGGCCAGGGTGTCTGATGGATCAGGTTTGATGTCAAGCTGAGGTAACATAATAGATACAGTGTTAGATTGATAATTTGTAATTTTATTGGCAAATTTACTTAACTTTTATTAATTTTGCTAATTAGAATTTTACTAAAACTATCTTTGATGAAAAAGGAAATAACACTTGAGCAGGCCGTATCCTATGTTAAGGACGGCATGACCGTCATGGTCGGCGGGTTCCTGGGCGTCGGCGCCCCCCTGCAGATCATGGATGCCCTCGCTGAGAGCGGAGTCAAGGACCTGACTGTCATCTGCAACGACACAGCCTTCCCCGACAAGTCTCTAGGGAAGCTGGTGGTAAACAAACAGATCAAGAAACTCATCGTATCCCACGTCGGAACCAACCCCGAGACCGGCAACCAGATGAACGCCGGAGAGCTTGAGGTCGAGTTCTCGCCCCAGGGCACCCTGGCGGAGAGGATCAGGGCCAAGGGCGCGGGTCTCGGCGGAGTCCTCACCACTACCGGAATGGGCACTCTCGTAGCCGAGGGCAAGCCTGTGGTCAATGTGGACGGCAAGGACTATCTGCTGGAGAAGCCTCTTGGAGCCGACATAGCCCTTCTGGGCGCCTCCATCGCCGATGAGTCCGGCAACCTCGTGTACAAGGGTACTACCCAGAACTTCAACCCCGTGATGGCGATGGCCGCCGATCTCGTAATCGTAGAGGCCGAGAAGGTGGTGCCCGTAGGGGAGATAGCTCCCGAGGCCGTACATACTCCCAGCATTTTCGTAAACTATATCTATAAAAGGAGGTAGGTCATGGGTGTGAAATCTCTTATCCGCATGCGCATGAGCTGCCATGACGCTCACTACGGCGGCAATCTCGTGGACGGAGCCAAGATGCTCCAGCTCTTCGGAGACGTGGCTACCGAGCTGCTTATCATCAATGACGGTGACGAGGGCCTCTTCAAGGCCTATGACAACGTGGAGTTCATGGCTCCCGTATACGCCGGAGACTATATCGAGGCCGAGGGCGAGATCGTTTCGGTGGGCAACACCTCCCGCAAGATGGTCTTCGAGGCCCGCAAGGTAATCGCTCCCAGACCTGACATATCCGACTCTGCCGCCGACGTGCTGGCTGAGCCTGTAGTGGTCTGCCGCGCCAGCGGTACCTGCGTGGTGCCCAAGAAGTGCCAGAGGAAACAGTAACTGACTGACAATTCATCACTATCTTATGGAAAAATTGATAATCACGGCCGCAATATGCGGTGCGGAAGTGCTCAAGGAGCACAATCCCGCGGTACCTTACACCGTAGAGGAGTGTGTCCGCGAGGCCAAGTCGGCCTACAACGCCGGCGCCTCCCTCATCCACCTTCACGTGCGTGAGGATGACGGTACACCCACTCAGAGCAAGGACCGTTTCAAAGTCATCATCGACGCTATTAAGAAAGAGTGTCCCGATGTCATCATCCAGCCCTCTACAGGAGGAGCCGTGGGCATGACCAACGACGAGAGACTGCAGCCCACAGAGCTGCTTCCCGAGATGGCCACACTCGACTGCGGTACTCTGAACTTCGGCGGAGACGACATCTTCGAGAACACGGAGAACACTATCAAGTATTTCGGACAGAGGATGATAGAGCGCGGTATCAAACCTGAGCTCGAAGTCTTCGACAAGTCCATGATCGACATGGCGCTCAGGCTGCACCGCAAGGGCTATATCCAGGCTCCCATGCACTTCGACTTCGTGATGGGTGTCAACGGAGGCATCAGCGGCGAGCTCCGCGACTTCGTCTTCCTGCGCGGCAGCATTCCCGCCGACGCCACCTACACCGTAGCGGGTATCGGCCGCTATGAGTTCCCTTTGGCCGCAGCCGCCATCATCGACGGAGGCCACGTCAGGGTAGGTTTCGAGGACAATGTTTACCTGAGCAAGGGAGTCCTGGCCCGCTCCAACGGAGAGCTGGTGGAGAAGGTGGTCCGCATCGCCCGCGAGTTCGGACGCGACATCGCCACCCCGGCCGAGGCCCGTCAGATACTGTCTCTCAGACCTATTCAGTAAAAATTTAAAACGAATTAATCAACTATCTTAAAATCATAAATTTATGGCACAGAAACACGGAAACAAATACGGA
>DWYD01000124.1 GCA_019118865.1 Candidatus Coprenecus merdipullorum
CACGAGGCCTTGCAGTTGCGCTCGCATTTGCGGCAGCTGACGCACTTGTCGGTATCTATCACCGGCCTGAGCCACGAGAAACGGGCCAGAAAACTGAGGACCGTACCCACAGGGCATACCGTATTGCAATATGTACGGCCGTTCCTCCACGCCAGGAAAAAAGCAGTACGAATGTCACTGCAGCGATGATGAAGGTAGGAAGACTCCTGAGCCACACATCGGTCTCATAAAAAGCATAGCTGTCGGCCCGCTCGGCCAGAAGGGCCAGCAGGTTGTTGATCCATCCGTACACAGGAGCGAAAAGGTTGGAGGCGATGCGGCCATAGGAACTGTAAGGCGCGAGCAGTGCGACGAAGGATCCTATGCCAGCCACCATAGCCACGATGAACAGCACCAGCACTCCATATCTGAGCCATGACTTGGCCGGAGAATACGAATAGCGGTTCTTCTTCTGCTTCTTGCCCAGCCAGGCCATGATGTCCTGCATGACGCCCAGCGGACAGATGACCGAGCAGTACACTCTCCCGAATATCAGGGTCAGCAGCACCAGTGCGATGATTACTCCCGCATTGAGGGCCATCACCGCCGGCAGGAACTGCACCTTGGCCATCCATCCGAGCCACGCATGAAGCGTCCCGGTGAAGTCCAGAAACAGGAAGGTGATACCGATGAAGAATATAAGTGCAAGTACGATACGGATCTTTCTAAGCATACTCGTGAATTTTGTGCAAAAATACTGTAAATTTCTTTTTTAGGAAAAAGTTCCTATCTTGCGGGGCATTTTTACAAGAGAAAATATGGCAGACGAGAAAATCATCTTTTCAATGAACGGTGTAGGCAAGGTCCTCCCGCACAACAACAAAGTAATACTCAAGGACATCTACCTCTCATTCTTCTACGGGGCCAAGATCGGCATCATCGGTCTCAACGGCTCGGGTAAGTCCACCCTGATGAAGATCATCGCAGGAGTGGAGAAATCCTACCAGGGCGAGGTCGTATGGGCCCCAGGCTATACGGTGGGATATCTGGAGCAGGAGCCTCAGATGGACCCGGACAAGACCGTCATCGAGGTGGTAAGGGAAGGAGTGCAGGAGGTCGCCGACCTGCTGAAGGAATACGAGGAGATCAATATGAAGTTCGCCGAGCCCATGTCGGACGACGAGATGAACGCACTTATAGAGCGTCAGGGCGAGCTGACGGAGAAGATAGAGCACTGCGACGGCTGGGAGCTGGACTCCAAGCTCGAGAGGGCGATGGATGCCCTCCAGTGTCCTCCCTCCGAGGCCAGGATAGCCAATCTCAGCGGAGGTGAGCGCCGCCGCGTGGCCCTGTGCCGCCTGCTGCTGCGCCAGCCCGACGTGCTGCTGCTCGACGAGCCCACCAACCATCTGGACACCGAGAGTATCCAGTGGCTGGAGGAGCATCTGCGCCAGTACAAGGGCACCGTCATCGCCGTCACCCACGACCGTTATTTCCTGGACAATGTGGCCGGCTGGATCCTCGAGCTGGACCGCGGCGAGGGCATTCCCTGGAAAGGCAACTATTCCTCATGGCTGGAACAGAAGAGCAAGCGCCTGGAGATGGAGGAGAAACAGGAGAGCAAGCGCCGCAAGACCCTGGAGCGCGAGCTGGAATGGGTGCGCATGGCTCCGAAGGCCCGCCAGGCCAAGTCCAAGGCCCGTCTGGGCGCCTACGAGAAACTGGCCAGCCAGGACGGCAAGGCCAAGGAGGCGGCCCTCGAGATATACATTCCCAACGGTCCCCGTCTGGGCAACAAGGTCATAGAGTTCAACGACGTATCCAAAGCCTTCGGTGACAAGCTCCTCTTCGAGCATCTGACCTTCTCCCTGCCGCCCGCCGGCATCGTCGGAGTCATCGGCCCCAACGGAGCGGGAAAGACCACCCTCTTCCGCCTCATCATGGGCATAGAACAGCCCGACAGCGGCTCGATAACCGTCGGAGAGACCGTCAAGCTCGCCTACGTGGACCAGCAGCACAAGAGCATAGACCCCGACAAGACCGTCTACCAGACCATATCGGAGAACTCCGAGTTCATCCGCCTGGGCAACCGCGAGATCAACGCCCGCGCCTATGTCTCCCGCTTCAACTTCTCTGGAGCCGACCAGGAGAAGCTCTGCGGTATCCTCTCCGGAGGTGAGCGCAACCGTCTCCACCTGGCCCTGACCCTCAAGGACGAGGGCAATGTCCTCCTGCTCGACGAGCCCACCAACGACGTGGATGTAAACACCATCCGGGCCCTGGAGGAAGGTATCGAGAACTTCGCAGGCTGCGCCGTGGTCATCTCCCACGACCGCTGGTTCCTGGACCGCATCGCGACCCACATCCTCGCCTTCGAGGGTGACTCCCAGGTATATTTCTTCGAGGGATCCTACTCGGAGTACGAGGAGAACCGCCGCAAGCGACTGGGCACCGACGAGCCCAAACGGTTCAAGTACAAGAAACTGATGGAATAAGTCAGAGTTTAAGGACATCTATGACCCTGTCCAGCAGCAGTCTGTGCAGCCTGGACAGGGGTCTGTCGCCGAAACGCCTGAGAGCGGTGGCATAGAGATATAGTATGGTCTGGTCCTTGCCCATGACACCGGTGTCCAGCCACGATGCCGCAGGGATGGGATCCGATATGCGGCCTTTCTGCCCCATATCCATGGAGAAGAGTGTCCTCCCGTCCTCAAAATAAGCCACATAATAGCCCGGCTCCCTCGGAAAGACCGGATAGACCGGAAGACCGGCAAAAGATGCCAGCAGAAAATAGACTGCAGACAGCCCCACGACTCCCGCCTGACGCCTCTCCATGATATCGGGTATCAGGACGACATCCTCATATCCGTCCCTATAACCGGAAGAGAGACGGAAGCCGCAGCGGTCGAATACTATGTGGTTGAGCATCTCCACCTTCTCCACCGCCGTCATCGTATCGCGCAGCTCGGACACCAGCTCACTGGCGGGTCCGGCATAGCAGCTGCTGAACTCCTTCGGTGTCAGGGAGGGCATGAGGATGCGGGTAAGATAATACAGCCCGTCAGGTACGAAAAATGTATCTCCTGTCAGCATCAGATCCAGAATCTGCTTGACACTGTATATCGACGACGTGTCCCTCAGGAACACTGCCACATCCCTGCGGCCTTCCTGAGGCACGACCCGGTTCTGATTCCGGAAACAGTAGTCGAGAGCCGGCCACCCCAGGGAGAAGATGCGGTTGCGCACAAGCTCCTGGGTCACTTCATCCCTGTCCTGCATCAGTTCCAGCAGGCTGTTCATCTCACGGTGTCTCAGCCGGGTATCTGCCTTGCTCTTGTCCGGGCTCATCTCATTTCCGACAGACGGTTCAGGCACAGCTCCACCAGGGAGCCCATGAGGGACTTATAGTCAGCGTCTGCATGCTTGGCCGAGCGCTGCGCTATGCCGAGGCAGACAGTCGCAGCCTCATGCCCCAGCTTGCGGGCCAGAGAAGCAATGGCCGAGCCCTCCATCTCGAAATTGGTGAAACGCAGGCCGTTGAAGCTGAAAGTCTCCAGCTTCTCCAGCAGGTCCGGCATCGCGAGCGGAAGACGCACCACACGGCACTGAGGGCCGTAGAATCCGGAAGCAGATATGGTCATGCCCGGCACCGTGCAGTCAGAGAAAAGCTCCGTCAGCACGTCCCCGGCCTTCACGAAATAGGGAGTCGGCAGGTAAGGGCTCCAGTCCACATGGGTCAGGAAGGCCTCCTCCACATCCTTCATCACGATCTCGTCGCGGCCGCCGTACCAGTTGAGCAGGCCGTCAAAACCTGCGGAAACCCTGGAGAAAATATAGGATCCGAGCGGAATGTCTGGCTGTATGACGCCGCACGTCCCGATCCTGAGAACGGTAAGGCGGCGCTTTACGGGCCTGACCTCGCGCGTGGCGAAATCTATGTTGGCCAGAGCGTCCAGCTCGTTCATGACTATGTCTATGTTGTCGCAGCCTATACCGGTCGAGAGTACGGTCATGCGGACTCCCCTGTAGGAGCCGGTCACGCTCCGGAACTCCCTCGATGAGGACGAGTCTTCGATGTTGGACAGATACGAGCCCACAAGGTCCACACGGCCGGGGTCTCCGACCAGAATCACCTTGTCGGCCAGGACCTCTGGACGGATATGAAGGTGGAACACCGAGCCGTCGCTGTTGATAATCAGTTCAGAATCTGCAATCTTTCCCATATTTGACAGTGTAATGTAGAGTTAACAGCTATCAAAGATACTGAAGATTTCCGATTTTTAGTATTTTTGCGTCCGCAAACCATTAGAAATTTACAGACGATGTTTTTCAGAATACAGACTCTCTTCCTGGCCATTGCCGCCGGACTTCTCATTTCCATGTTCTTCACCCCGATGATCCGCTTCGTCGGAGACGCCACGACCATACCCTTCGTAGCCGTAGCAGCTTTCAAGGGATTTACCCTCACCACGATATTCCAGATAGTGTGTGCGGTGCTGAGCGTCGTGACCCTCGTATCGTTCAAGAACCGCATCCGCCAGATCCGCCTGTGCAACCTCAACACCCTCATCCTCATCGGCTACCAGGTCATTATCGCCATCTACTTCTTCCAGCGCAACAATCCCGACAAGCCCCTCGGCCTCCTGCAGCAGACCCTCGGTGAGAGCCCCATCTTCACCATCCCCTGCATCTTCCCCATCTGCGCAGCCATCCTCACCTTCATCGCCATGCGCTACGTCGCCCGCGACGAGGCCCTCGTCATCGCATCCTCCCGCCTGCGCTCAGGTAAGCGGGGACACCGCCAGTAACAGCTCCGGCAAAATATCGCAGACATACCTTAGAACACGGTCCTTGTGAGAGCACAGTCCATGTGACAACAGCCCTGCTGCAGCACGGTATGCGTGCGGTGCTGCCCAGAACGGTAAGCAGGCGCACGGAGTAAAAACACATCACCGTCAATATCAATACATTACGAATATAACGAGAGCTTTTCGGGTGTTCCGAGACCCGAGAAAAGCTCTCGTTATATTCGTACACACCTGTTTGACAGACAATTACAAATTCAAGGTGCGCCTATACTTTCCGTAAATCTGTCCTATCAACAATGCCGTATACCGGCAAAAACATCATATTCCAGTAGTAGATTCCAATATTTATCTTTCTTGAAATTCAAAAGCATATTGATTTCCTCTTCTGTCAAATTTGAAGATGCCAGATACCCAATCATAGTATTGAGGATTGTCTCCTTCCCGTCCCTTTCAGGATGGAGATTGTTGTCATTGCAAAAGAACCATATTCTTCGTATCATTCTTAATACAGGGATATTCAAGCCCAATATTCTCATCGCATTCCCCTTCGACTCCGGAGGTTCTGGATCATCTGTCCATTCAGCCATACCATCTTCTGTATAGAAAAATTTTTCTTCAATATCATGATAGAGTATAAACGGATGCAAAAAAGTATGCCTTCTTTTAAGGTTACAGCAGACAGGCCTTGAATTTTCTTTAAAAATATCTCCGTCACACGACAATACTAAATTCTGATAGGCGATTGAGTGAGGATGGGGAGGATATACAACCGGATTCATGGATTTAAAGTCATCGGGATGCGGCAAGCCATCTAGTTCTGTCGGCCTTGACCGGTACTCATCCAGTTCTTTTTTATCGGCGGCATGATTAGGCATGATATGCTCGACTGTCGCTTTACCACTTTTTTGCAGATTCCTCATACAATAGCAGCAGCGTCCTTCTTGTTCAGGCATTAAGACCTCATTCTTAAGCCGTTGATGGTATTTGACATGACCATGAGCATCATCTATTTCCTCACTGAAGGCTTTATAAAAGTCTTGAGGATATGTTCCCTTTCTCCTATAAAAGCAATTAAGAAACTCCGTGACAACTGCCTCCCCTTGCTGCTTCCTCAATGCTTTATCAATGTACTTCATATCACTTCAACTTTTGATATAACAAGCTGTTTTCTCCGACGATATTTTTTATCATCTCCTTAATGCCGGCAAGTTTTTCTGCATCACCTTTGGACTTCCAAAAATCATAAGCCTCCTTGAAGTCGTTCAACCTGCTGTCATCGTCCGGAGTATCCATCGCGTATTTCAGGCCGGTTGATGCATCTACTCCTTGCATATTTGCGACAGAAGTAAAAACAATGTCCGTTCCTACTTTCGAGATCTTGTATATAACATTGCTGCCATCTTTTTGTTCAAAGGCAGAAAGAACAAGAGGCGAATGAGTGGTAACAATCCACTGGATACGGGTGAATGTTGCCCGGAGGCGCTTGAATACAGTACGTTCTACCGATGGATGTAAATGAAGGTCCAACTCATCTATCAGTACAATACCCTCAGGATTACAGTTTTTGTTAAGCAGATAGCCACGGCATGCTATATCCAACACCATCGAAAAAAGCCTAAGATAACCTGCAGGCAACTCCGTGAATGGAATTTGAGTGCCGTTTTCATACTCCAACACCACCACTTCTTTTTTACCTCTAAAGTCCAGCGATATATCCTTCAGTACAATATCCGTATCAGGATTATACTCTGAAACCGGCTCGGAACATTTCACCAATGCATTGCGGACTGCATCTATAAAATATGTTGACTCTTCACTTTTCTGTAAACGGCTCTTCTTGTATTGCATTATGAAGTACTGCATCCATATCTCCGTGCAATTCTTGTCGTCATCCCATTTGTAATACGCAGTATTTCTAGGCAAGGGATTACCCGACTCCAACAATTCCTTTATTGTTGTTGACAGCTGTAGGTTGACATGTGGGTATGAATCCGAAAAATACGCAAATACCGGCAGTTCATTCTTTCTGCCTGCGTACATTTTCCAAAATGTCTGGTTAGCTCTTCGGTAAAGCGAATCTTTCAGTCCACTAGTGAGCGACTCCTTTTCAAAAGTCCACTTCAACTGCTCACCATTACCCAATGCAGCGCACATAGTATTGGATATCGGATAATGATAGTTATATTCATCCTCCCTTTCATCCTTTCCGTAACGGGCATCAAGCGGTTTATAACTGATTACATTCCTGTCGGAAGATGAAACAAACCCATATTGTGAATCATCCTTCCGGCGTGAAAAGATAAAACTCAGCAACTGTTTGATTGCTTTTATCAAATTAGTCTTGCCTGTACCATTCTTTCCGATAAAGATGGTCGACTCTGAACCAAAATCTACAGAAAAATCTTTGTAATTCTTGTAGTTATGCAACTGCAATTTATTTATCTTCATAATGCTGTTCCTTCTTATTACCCAAATACAAATATAATGATTTATTGAGTAGGCAGCATAAAATCATTTCTATGAATAGTATTTGTTTATTCGGGTTTCTCACCTCAGCGAGATCTGCTATGAACGGCAAGTTGGCGCACGGGGTCAGAATGCAATGTATTAAATATCTGAATATTACGAATATAACGAGAGCTTTTCGCGGGTCTCGGAACACCCGAAAAGCTCTCGTTGTATTCGTATATCTCTTTGTTTAAGGGGTTTATATATTTACCCCGCTTCTGTACTTTCAGTTAAAATACTGTCACTGGGCTCTTGTATTGTCACGCACACATCGAAACCTGAGTCGTATATAAGTATCGCCAGGATTATGCAGCAACACATTTCCCCCGGCGTGGATAAAACCATAACGATCTCCAGTCCCATAGCCTGTTCCTCCTTGATTTTTCGCGTAAGGAGAAACCACACCATTAAATGAGAACGACGTAGCTATACCTATTTTATAGTTTTCTTCTGTATTCCACATGAAATTTAAAGACTGCTTTTCAGGAATAGTACTCATCATAATCAGATACTCTCTCTGATTAGGTACTCTCCATCCCTGCGGACATGGATTCTGGTTCCTGCTGATGGCATCATTCATTTCTACCCACGTATATCGTGCGATTTTCTCAGCATCACCATCAATCAAGACATCAAAACTACGATATGGCCGGTTGTTATCACTGCGCTCATTATGAGGAGGAAGATTGATTCCGTTGTCCGGGGAGGTTCGCAACACGCGGTTATTGATTTTGTCCATTACCACAGTATAGTATTGATCCGAGCCCTCTCCATACGGTCCTATGTAAGACGCATAATGAGCCGGCGCATCAGGATTACTTATGTCAATACCCAGATTGCGGATACATCTATAATCATACATACCTGTATATTCTTCATCTCCACCAGTCTGCAAACCGCCCCACGCCGCTCCTTCCTCTGACCAAAGAACCCAATATCTACGATCATCACGCAGAGTACTCGTAACAAAATGATTGACCGTATCTCCTTGTCCCTGATACATCCACGCACTCCTGTCCAGAGAAGGCTGACCTATCCATAGACCGTCCAACTGGCTCTTAGCAGCCAAAAACCAGAAAATCTCATCTTTGTCTATCCTATCGTTGCCGTTCAGGTCCCTGTTTCTAGTAATGCAGGCATGGAATGCATCCCTGAATTCAGGATTAAGTCCATTGGCATTCTCAATCCTTTCAGTAACAGTCATTACTTCAGTCCACTTGAAGAGACTGTAATCACCCCTAATCCAAAAGTTTATAAAATTGGTCCTACCGTCACCATCCGTATTATTCTCATATCCAACTATGCCGTGCTGCATGTTATACGTTAATTTACCTGTCTCATTAATCGTCTCAAGTCCCCACCCTGTAGTAGTCTCTGGATCCGTGGTATCGTAAATAGTCTTGATGGAGTTCTGCGTAAGTGTAATGTAGGCATTCGTTATGGAAGTATTGCCGTCAGGACTGAAATTGACATTAGTCATCGGCATTATATTGAGTGTCCTGTTTCCGACATTGGTGTACTTTTTCCACAACTGGAGTCTTTTGTCAGCATTCACCGGATCTTGTTCATGGGCAGACACGCCCGGATGGATATAATCTTCCATCGTGGGGTCGTAGAGGTAGGTATACTCGTCCACAAAAGCAGTGATGTAAACTACACCCTCTTCATTAAAAAGAGTTAAGTCATCCTCATTTATTTTTTTCCGCAGATAGTTGATCAGCTGATTTATGTCCCTGAGGCATGCTTCGTCATCTATGCTTTTATCAACATAGTAATTATCATAAGTCAAACTTTGTTTGAAAGTCTTATTGCCATCAAATCTATTTCCAACATCATTCTCTATAGCATGCCTTATTTCCTCTTCGCTCCTCGGAGCACCATTCTCATTATAGAATTTCACACCTCCGTCATAAGCCTGTATCCCGGGGAATTTTACCATAGTGGTACCGTCGTTGTCGGGGTCAAAATGCTTATTGATTGCAAAGAGCACCCATTTGTAATCATACGGAGCATTAATCAGACCTGTTTCGGGATTGTACTCTATGGTAGCGAAGGGAGTTACGGAGCTCCAGCGGGCGTCTTTCCCGAGATTGTCCTTGTTAAGCTCAAGTATGACACGGCCATAATGGGCGTCTAAAGTCACCTGACGGTTTGTGGAGATAATCAAATCTCCCTCCACTCCCGGCCTCCGTTCTGTATCCTCATAGACCTCCACCTCCATATCGTTGATACCGGTGATATTGACATTATAGATATACCGCACATTTCGGCGGACGTCATAGTTATTTACAGCCTCCTCATCATTCGGATCATTTCCCGTCTCTCCCAGATGGATAATATAGGTAACGTCACCATTCACTTCCTCCTCATCTCCTTCCGCATTAGTTTTGGTATAAGACAGATTGCCTGATATCTCCACAAATGTTCCATACTGGGGCGCGAAGGTGAAGTTCCTACCATGCACCGGTGTCGGACTGTCCTGGGTTCCCCCTTCCCAAGCCTCACGCAGAGCATAAAGAGAGGATTTGGTACCTTTATCGGCTAATGTTATCTGTCTCTTAGGTAAAGGCCTGGTTTCTCTAAGGTAGAATGCAAACTCTCCTCCCGACTTGTCAGCATAAGTAGTATCAAAAAACTGAAAAGTATCCCCCATCATACAGGAATACCCACCCTCTGCTAATACTGCTGCTGCATCCCAAGTATTATTGCCTGTTCCCTTAGTCTGCTCGAAAAGATAAGTGACATTGGGGACATTGTGAACTCTATATATCAGATTATCAAATACAAGGTTCTTAGCTCCCTGAATGTCCATACTGACACGGAAGGATATCTTGGCATCCACCCGCCTTAGCTGAAGAGTGACTCCAATTTGATCTACGATGACAGTGCCTCCGGAAGAAGTGGGATTTAACGTTACATCTTCCGTCTTCGCAATCATCAGGAAATTCGTTCTGTTCACATTTCCTTCTGTTGCAAATCTCACTGTCATATTTTCCAAATCTTCTTTCGTAAGCTCATCTTCTTTAAGCGTCTTTTCAAGATCAAAATCATAATTTGCTACTGCATAGAATGTGAGTTTTCCAGTAAGTTCATCCACGTTGCCTTTATACTCGGAAAAAAAGCCTTCTATTATGCCCATTGACGCTCCCGCTGTCTCAGAATCCTTTTCTGTATAATTGGTTATCTGGCCTTCATATCTCTGCGGAATTTCTCCCTCTCCGACAAAATAGCTCCTGCGGTGCACAAGAGATCCATTTTCGTTGAACAACAATATATATAGTCCGGTAACTCTGTTTTCCTGCCGCACGGACTCCTCCGCCTTGGTAATATACACATCTGAACCGTCCACGGCAAAGTCCATTTTGAAATCAGAAAGCGGAATCTGATCAAGCATCAGCCGGTCCTCATCACTGCGGGAACAACCGGCACACAATATCACAGCTGACAAAAAAGCTATGCTCAGGGGTATTAAATGCATATATCGTTTCATATTCTTGTCGCATTAATTGAAGTCAGGAACATTGACCGTCACGGTCTCATCCCAGTTCTCCACAGTATATGTGAAAGACCTGTCAATATTATCATTTAAAGCGCACCATACCCTGATGGATTGGTTGCGTTCGCAATCTGGAAGGTAAATTGTTTTATCCCACGTATCTAGATTTTTAGGAGTGTATTCCTTCCATTTCCAGTAATAAGTATACCACAATGAAGACTTTGTCCTATCATACGTATATTCGCCTTGATTTTCCTTGTGGGAATATCTAACCGCAAGTTGGGTCGAGAACCGCAAGTCTTCATCGTTATTACCAGGAACTACACCCGCGTCACTGCCCCCATACAAATTGGGGAAAATATAATATTCCCATATTTTAGAGAAGTACTTCTCCGAATAAAAATCATTAGGAATCATCTCCGGATCATAATCCTCAAATCCGCCTGGTTTTCCTTCTGTTTCATAATTAAACGGTCCTACGACTGTCAACTTCTCCGCATTTTGGCTATCATAGTCATTCTCATCAGATGAAGGTCTTTCTGAATATATTCCGGCCGTATTAACCGGCATACTGAATTCAATACTGTCTATAGAATAATATTTACTTAGTTGCCGCGGGGAGGGTTTGTTATCTTCTGGGGAAGGACCATTGTTAGATAAAGAAGAAAATGTTGTGGTTTCACTTCCATTCTCTGGTTCTTCCCTAATTTCATCCCCTCTGGTTCTGAACCACACCTCCACCTTCGAGACCGCACGCGTGAGCTCGATGGGGATGGTGGTCGTTTCATCGACGTTGACTCTCATGTTTATGTTGCCGGAGCCGGGGAGGTTGGTCATGGGGGCATACCAAGTGCCTTTTGTTTCTCCGCCTGCGAGCTTCACCTTGCAAGCCTTCAGATATTCAGGAGTCACACCTTCCGGAGGATCGACAGTACTTGTCCTAGTCCAGTCCACATCATTATCCCCCGAATCCACAACCTTGAAAAACCCCGGCTCAGAATTGGCTACGACATAGAAGTCGATGATACCGCCTTTGGTGAGGGTCATGGGGAAGATGGTCTTGCCCGAGCCGGCGAGGTCGGACTCGTAGATGTAGCCGACGAGCACATCTCCTGAGAAAGCGAATATGGCGATGTCGTTGATCTGCGGGACACTGTCCTCCGGGATGCTCTTTGTTGAGGAACCGTCAATTATGCTCACCACCGCCATATACTCCTGCACCTGCAGCTCCTTTCTCTGGCAGCCCCACAGCGTGAGAGCAACGAAGCCCGCAACGCATACGGCCATGATGCTTCCCGCCGCACGCAAGCCGGCGGACGGACGGGACTTGACGGTTGATATGTACCTTATAATTCTGTTCATGTGCATTACGGGCTATAATATCGGATATACGATCTCTGAATCCCACGGCACTACCCGGATCTGCACGTAGCCGTTGATGCCGTCCACCGTGCGGACTATCTTCAGACGGACGTGCGCCTCTTCGATGCCCTCAGTCGTGATGCCCTGCTCGGCCATGATGGATGCCAGGTCACCTGACCACAGCTGACTGCTGCCGTCGGCGGTGTGAATCTCAAGGGTACCGCAGTCACTGTCATCGAAACGGGGTACGCGGTAGTGCGTGATAAGCGAGCCGGTGCTGTCAACGCGGGAAATGTCCGGCTCGTAGGTGATACGGCTGTCGGAAGAGGTATTGTCCCAGCCGATGGCCGCGTGAATGTCGGAGTGACGGAAGAGTATCTCCGGCTCATCGTCGTCGGACGACAGCTGCGGGACACCGCTGCTCCCGGCATCCAGATTCTCGAATCCCACCATCTCCACCGTGACGGCCACAGTCGAGGAATGGAACTCCACCGTATCGCGCTGCACTCTCAGGGTCATGGGAAGGGACAGATCGACAGTGGCGTGATACAGCCGGTCAAGACGGTCGGGGGTATCTCCCGAGCGGTACTCCTCCGTTGCGATCATCTCCTCGAGGTTGCGGGGATCGACATGCGAGCTCTCGCCGTCATTGCCCCAGAAGACCAGCCTCCAGTCTCCTTGGGGCAGCGACAGACGGACGCCCTGGAGCGTATCCAGCGCAGCCGCGCTGATTCTCTCTCCCGAGCGGAAAGTGCCGTCAAGACGGTACACCCACATCGACACGCTGTCCACCCTCTCGGAGAATACATCCGTGATCCCGTCCCCGTAATAACGGAAAGCAAGTTCCACCGTTACGGGACAGTCATCGATGTTCTCCCTGATGCAGCTTCCCGCAAGCAGCAGACTGCAGCATAAGCCGAGAATGACTGAAAATCTGGATATATTTGCCGAGAGTCGGGACATGGTCGTGGGGTTAGATGTTGTTACTCAAATACAGGAAATACGTTTTGTTCCTGGAAAGGAACCACATCTACGACAACGTAGATATTGTAGATGTCACTCTCGGAAGGCGCTGCGCTAAGATTGGTCGGGTTTACAAGCACTTCCTTGAGCCTGTAGATATAACCGGGCTGAAGCGTAATAGCATTTTCTTTGCTATGGTTTTTATCTGTAACAAACCCGACAACATTGGCATATGAGGTATTGTCGCCAAGAGCTGTCTGCCAGAGATACTCATGAGTCAGGGATTCGTAGAAAGGATCGCCTTTTGATAGAACTTTTTCATTGCCCTTTGAGTGATGCTTGACTTGAGTTATCGCGAATCCATCATCATAACCATCGCCTTTTATAAACTGGAAGTGCAGTTTGGGATACTCTGTGTATTCAATCGGAGTAACAGTCTCATCCTCAACAGCATCATCAGTCACATTGTAAGGCACGAAGAAGTTGAAAGGAATCACACCGTTATTATCAGTGTTTTCATTTGTGAACAGCCAGTTGTTTTCACCTTCTGTTTCACCTTCATATCCTGCAGGAACCATATCCTTATAGGAGTCCTCCCAGTTAGAATGCGCAATCGCATCATTAAAAGTGGACTCACCTGTCAGAGACGTCCAGGCACCAGAGGATATAGGACTCTGACCATCTTCAAATTCTGGTGTTTCAAAGATATTGTCATCAGCATTCCAAGCCTCGATACTATTAGACGCGGGGAAAAGAGGTGCATGACGATAAACATCTGACATATAAACTCCTACGAGGGTTATATCAAAATTTGTCCATGATACAGAATAATATTCTTCTCCATTAGTGGGTTGCGTAGCAGATTTTTCCAAGCTACCGTCATCTTCCACTATAAAATAGTCCGTTCCAGAAACCTGAGCGCCTACCTTTTCCACCTCGATTCTGGAGATAGCGGGACGCAGCTTTATCTCGGCCTTTACATACATTCCGGATTCACTGTCGCCACCTACTGTCACTTCACGAGCATTTTCTTTTATGCCATCAGTTATACTCTCAAGAGCGATGTCACCTCCGGCATAAGGCATTTCAATCTGTGTTTTCTCATGACTGTAAGATGTAAGAAGCATCTTGCTATTAAGATCTTTGATATCGGCTGGGGTGTCCTGCATTCCGTTATCTGCGATTTCAAGATCCGGACCATTAGCCACTACATACACCGCCGTAACGTCCGCACTGAGTCCGAGGAACTTGACACCGGGCCCATCGGCGTTATCACTGCCTACCAGACCATCCCAAATCGTTTTTCCGTCACCTTCGACATCAGTTTCATTCGCATTCCAATAATAGATAATCTTTCCAGAAGCATTGGTAAAATAGATGTCTAATTTAGAAAAGTCCTTATAGTTAGGCTTATAAGATTCATCGGGCGTGAACGCCTTCGTCCCCGCATCCCCGAAACTGAGATTCAGCACCACAGCTTTGGTACCGTCTCCTGTGTTGACGATCTGCTCCTTGTTACAGGAGGAAGCCGCGAAAATCAGCAGCGCGGCAGCTGCTAGGTTTAAAATGTTTGTTTTCATACTTTATTGAGATTTGATGATTTATAATTGTTCGAGTACATTCTCGAGTTGTTTCAGGTTCTCCGCGGCTTCGGAGTTGCCGGCCTCGGCGGCGGTGCTGAAGGCTTCGGCGGCGGCTTCGTAGTCGCCCTGTCCGGCGCGTATCACGCCAAGCAGGTTCATGGGAGCGGGTGCGCTGAGACCGGCAAGCATCTTCATGCACTCGTCAGTGCGGCCTGCGCGGTAAAGGGCCAGGGCGGCGTTGTAGACGGTGGCTCCGTCACCGGGGTAGGTCCGGGCGGCGGTAAGCAGTACCTCAAGGCTGCGCGGGTCTTCTGGACCGTAGAGAGCTGCCACGGAGTTGAGCTCGTTGATGCTCAGCCATTCGGGATGTTCCTGCCACAGATGCTCGGCCTCCTCGGGGGTGAAGTTGCGCATATCATAGGCTATCACATACTCGATACGGCGCAGCGGAGGGAGTATCTCCTCCCTGAGGATATTGAAAAGTTCCCGGTCAGCGCGCAGTACGCGCTCGCAGCTGTCGCGGTTGTCTTCGGTAAGGGCCTGCCGTACCTGCGAGACCGTCTGACTGCCCGATATTGCCGGATGCTCCGCCACCGCGGCGAAGAAACCGTCCCAGTCCTCGGCTCCGCCCTCCACTATGCAGAGCGAATCAGGGATGCCCATACCTTTTATATAGTCCGCCAGGCTTGCGGCTCGGCGGGCGGCAAGGGAGGCATTGAAGTCCTCGGGGCCGTCGGGCGATGCCCAGCCGTGGAACCTCAGGCCGCGGACTGTATAGAGAGTATCGTTCATCGCCGTACGCACTGACTGCAGGATACCGTCGAGCGAGGCGGAGTTGTTCTTGTAGCGGGGGTTGATGTCAGCACTGTTGACCAGGTAATCCAGACGGGCCACGTAGCGGTTCTCGCGGTGCTTGTTGTCCCCGTCAGGACTCTGGGAGAAATCCGTGCTCCAGGTCGGGATGTAGCGGGGCAGGACCTCCGCCAGTATCATCGTGTCGGTGTCCTCCAGGCAGCCGGCACATCCATACACAGTGCATAAAAGCCCGAGGCGTCCTTCGAGCATGGAGGGGTCATAGGGAAGCGCATCCGAATAATACACGGTACGCGGAGCTTTCTTCCCTGTCTGAATGAACATCAGGGTATCAGAGGACTCAATGGGTGCTGAACCCAGCACGCGCTCACGTTCTATTATACGGGAACGGATGCGTCCTTCCATACGGATAGGGGTAAAACGGAATACCGCTGACGAGTCTGCGGAAATCAGTATCGGGACAATCTCCACTGTATGCTGCGCCCCTACTTCCGGAACATCCTTCCAGTTGACGGCCATCTCGACGAGAGCCTGCCGGACTCCGGCCGAATCCCGGACAATGAGTACTTCGCCCGGCAACCACTCCAGCCTGTCAAGATAGGAGTCCTGGGCCCTGGCTCCCGGAGCCAGGAAAGCTGCAGCAAGCAGCACTGCTGACAAATATGCTGTGTACCGTTTCATTCTATTCCTTTTAAAAGATCATAAAGACTATGCTCACTGCAAGTTTGGTCACCGCAAACCTGTGCGAGACTCCCTCACCCAGGAGAGTGCCGCAGCGGACACACTCGTATTGCTCGTACTTCGTTCCGACATATCCGATTCCGAGTTCCGCTTCTATACTCCATCGCGGGGACAGAACCCACTGATATCCATAGCCAACACCGGCACCCCACATCCATCCCTGAAAGCGGTAGTCGCGCAGGGGGCTGTAAAGGCTGAAGGGAAACAGCGGGTCTGCCATGTTGAACTCACCGCCCAGCACGTGTCCTGCCAGGAAATGACCGTTGAAAGACTCGCAGAACCACCATCTTGCCTCAGGCTGCACCATCCAGTGCTTCTGCTTGCGGTATTCCTGAAAATCCCATGCATTATAACTGCCCGTAATATCTATCGTCCACTGCGGTGCAAGACGCGCCTCAGCTCCCAGACTGATGGTGGTTGTCAGATCGGAGAGAATGTTTGTCTTGACCGCCAACTTCTGAGCACTCAGTGCCTTAGGAAGGAGAATCAGGGCGCAGGTCAAGCACGCCAGGAGTATTTTCGGACGACTTCTCATATGACATATTTGCGGGTGACGTTTAAACCTTCGTTTAAAAGTCACCGTTGAATGTTTTTCTTAAATTACTTTTAGTTATTAATTATAACTGTATTTAGGTAGGTTTAGCAATCGCAAAGTAAAGTGAAGTTTTCCAATTTTCCAAAATTTATCC
>DWYD01000125.1 GCA_019118865.1 Candidatus Coprenecus merdipullorum
ATTAAAATTGGGATTATACAATGCCTCCCACTCACCAATATATTCAATTGTGCTTTTAAGGCTCATCCATCGGAATATGATATGCTCTTGCATTTGACTGTGAGCCATATCCGTCAATGAGATATAATCCTCCTGTCCTTGCGGAAGAAGGCTGATTTCAGCATTGTCTATATGGATAATCTGCTTTTTCATACTTGATTATTGTTCATAGCCCTGTGCGTGGATGCCGATCTCAGCGCCTTCCGGGGTGACAAGGACCTCCCCGACGTCGGAGTGCGCCAGGTGGCCGATGATGTCCCAGTCCTGGAAGTCACGGCGCAGCGTCTCGTGGAACTCCAGGGGGACAATGTACAGGAGGCGGTAGTCGTCCCCGCCGTTGACAGCGGCAGTGACGGGGTCGAGGCTAAGCTCCTGCGCCATCTCGAAGGTCTTCGAGGCAATGGGTATCTTTCCAATGTAAATCTTGACTCCGAGGCCCGTATCGGCGGCAATGCGTTTGGCGGCGTCACCGAGTCCGCGGCTGACGAAATATCCTCCGCAGGGGATGATTCCGGCCTCGGCGAAGCGTCCCGGTACGGCAGGTTTCAGGTAGGGGCTGAGGTATTCGCCCACGATGTATTTGTACTGCGTCAGGTCCGGCTGCTTGGGTGCCGTCCCTGCGGGAGTACCCTCGAATGCGGCCTTCTCCCTTTCCAGCACGTGCAGTCCCATGTAGGCCGCTCCCAGGTCACCGCTGAGCACCAGAAGGTCCTTCGACTGAGCATTTTTCCGTTTCTGAGCAACTTCCTTTCCGGCGGAGCCCCAGGCCGCGATGCTCACCACCATTCCGGCCGCAGAGGGGATAAGGTCGAGGCCCAGATGCGCCGCGCCGTGCTCCCTGGCAGCGGCGGAGATACCCTCCCATAGCTCCTGCACGTCCTCGACCGAGAATCGGTTGGACAGGGCCACCGCGATATCCATCCCCACGGGAGCGCTCATGCGGGCGTAGAGCTCCCCGATGACGTTCAGGGCGAGTTTGTGTCCGAGATGCCGCAGAGGATTGTACGTCAGGTCGAAATCCACCTTTTCCATGAATACCTTGTGAACCGTGCTGAAGTTCCCGTCGCCGGAGAACGCGCAGCCCCGTTCATTCACGAAGCCGCTGCCCTCGAAGAGCCGCGACAGGAGAGCCTGCTTGCCTATTGATGCTATTTCCGTTGCCATTATTGCCGAATATTGTCCCGCTAAGGTAACAAAAAATTCAAAATGACATACGGATGCCTGCTATATAGCTTCTCGGCCTCATCCGGACTGAATTTGTCCAAACGAGATAGTCATTTAGTGTTTCTGTACGGTACTCTGTAGAATTCAACAGATTGGCGCATTCCACAAATATCCTTATCTTTTTCAGTCTGTATTCTGCGCCGACTTTAATCAGCGGAGTATTGGTAACGGTGCCGCCCGGGATTATCTGATGCATGTGATAGATAGACCCGGTTACAGAAAATGGAGTTACAGGAGTAATCACCAGCCGTCCCTCTGTTCTGAATGAGTGCGTAGGATCAGAAGCATAGTTAAGAACTTGCGAATATCCGTAATCGAACGATGCCGTAAAATCCAGCCAGTCCGCAGGGTGGGAAGACAGTTCCGCAGATGCACTCCACACTTCGGTTTTATACTCAGAATCTTTACCTTGAAGAAACATGGAATTCCAGTCCTGCCTGTACTCTGCATCGAATGTCATGGAAAAAGTCCTGACACCGAACCACTTCTTGAATCTTGCGCCTGCATACGTCGATTTAGTTACCGAAAGACGCTCTATCACATCATACAGTGACACCTCATCACTATACACCATTGACGAGGCCGTATTGGATGAGCCGTCGGTATATCCACCTCTGAGCACTGCGCTCAACCCATGCATAACTGAGGCATATGAGATGCTCAGCCCCAGATTGAGCCTGCTACGCTCAGGCATGATTCCATCCCTTGATGCGTTCCTATAAGTCTTGATGATATAACCAGTCATCAGATCATCCACATCTCCTGCGGTAACCGAATAGCCGAGGCTCAGTTCAGTCTTTATCTCCGGCATTATATTCCATGTAAAAGTATATCTTGGCTTGAGTTCGGGATACAGATGCCCCCAGTTTCCGCCATATTCCCATCCGTGAAAATACCTGAGACCGGCAGGCAGAATCATTTCCATCATAATGGACTTCCATGACCACAAGGCATAAGCCGAGACTTCCGGGGCCACATACAGGACATTGAGCCTGTTTTTAGAAGAATCTTCCCCCAGTACTTCATGGAACCTGTCCGGCATATCAGATATGGATGAATACCGGCGGGAATACCCCAAATCCAAGCCCCCGGTCAGGAGAAACTTGAATCTCCCGGCGGAAATACTGGCTGAAACAGCCGTCCTGTTGGAAACATCGGCATACTCTGAATGTTGCACATCAGAGGCGTCAAGCACGAATAAATGATGGTTCACTACCGCTTTTGTATCATTGTGGATATTGAGTGCGGCATTCGTACCGGTTCTCACGGTACTTGCAAGACTGTTCTCTATCTTCAGGGACGGCAACGAGTAGTTCTGGTCATAGAGTGCCGCTGATTCCACTACTGAATTATGACGGCGCATCTGGCCACTTACAGAGAGGTTGTCCGATATGTACGAGCGGGGCCGGTTGCTTTCCAGATTCACTGATGCATCGACGTATATTCTGTCATCCGTACGGTCATTGACCTCATCTATCCTAAGCTCCTGCTCATCGTCAAAACGAATTGTCTGGCTGCTGACCTCATTCTCTTCCCAGCGCTCTGCCGCTCCCTGCAGACCGAGACGCACCTGCAGCCCCTTGGAAGTAACCGAGAGATGATTAAGAGACATGATGGCAGACTTGTTGTCGAAGTAATATTCATCCGGTATGCTCAGAATTTTCCTGGACTGGCTGAAAGGCCCATCAAAATCTCTGTCAAGTGTCTCATCCGATATGTATATGTCTTGTCTTCCCTGATATGCCTTTCTGCCGATCTCGTTCAGTAAATTCTTTCCCGTATTGTTGCCTTTGAGCAGCATCATGTTCTGACGCTTCTTGTTGAAAGACGCGAGCCACAGCCTGGCCTCGGCAACAGCTGAAGTGTCCTCACTGTATCCGGCGGCCGCATCGGCTGAGAAGAGCCACGAATTTCTGGCATCGGCTTTCAGCACTATGTTGACGGCACTGCGGTCAGAGGTGGAAAGTCCCTCAAGAGCTTTTATCGGCTGATGATTCTCTATAAGCTGAATCTTGGCAATCTTGCGCGGGTCCAGATTCTGAGTCGCCACCCCATACCGGCCTCCCAGCAGATCCAGGCCTTCTATATAGAATTTATTTATAGCTTTTCCTCTATGATAAATAGTCCCGTTTTCCGCGACCTCTACCCCGGGAAGCTTTACCAGCACTTGCTTGAGCGAAATGTCCGAGTCATCCCGGAAAGCCTCCATATAATAGTTGACAGTGTCATTTTCTCTAACTATCGGCACTGCCGTAACACTTACCTCTTTCAAATCCAGGGACTGTCTCCGCATAAGCAGACGCACAGGCGCAGACGGATTACTCACAATGTATTCATTCAAAGCGAAACCAAGGAGTGAGGCCGTCACTTTATCCGGAGAAGTCTCACCGTATTCAAAGACAAACTTCCCGTCTTTATCGGAAAAGGTACCCGACAACAGCCTTTCCCCTGCATACATGCACACGTACACATTCTGTAACGGCCGACCGCCCTCAGCATCCACGACTGTGCCCCTGATGACGTTCTGCGCCGAAACAGTAACTGCCGCAAACAGCAATAAGAACAATATCAGCGGTGCCTGCCTTCCCAATATTCGTCTGGAATAAGCGGTGTGTATTTACGTACCTCGTCCAAAGATGACTTTTCACCCGTACGGGCATCTACGTGAACCACCTTGGACACTCCCGCCAACTGACAGTCAGCCGAATAGGATCTCCTGACACGGTTCATCGTCATCTCCATCATCCTGATATCCGGATAGATTTTCATTCTGGAACTTACGTCGCTCATATACCTTAGATTCTCCGTCCTGTCCTCAGCCGTGTAGCCGACCTCGTCCGCATTGAATGTAAAATAGCCGTCAGCGTCCCCTGCCCGGAGTATCAGGCCAGGAGCCCCCCAGAGCAGCCAAGGCCCGGCCGACACCGGGATATCCGGAGCATACCAGATAATCCATGTACGGCCCAGATAATCCGCCGTTGCCCGCCTGCACATGTACCCGCATATCACTGTCGTGGTATCCTCAAAACTCCACTCCGGTATCTCCAACTTACCTGGAGCATGGAACTCATTTTCCAATGATTTGTCATACTTTTCGTAACTCTGCCCTGCATAATCGATAAAATACCTTGACTTTTCCTTAGTCCCTGCGAATTCCGCATTACCTCTGAAGACAAAACCTCCACCGGCACTCTGCACAGTGGAACTAAAAGAAGAAGACTCCATAAGATAGTACTTCTCGCTGTAATATATCGCATCTGTACCGTTTATATCCAGACACATCGTCGTGTCCACGCCTCTGTTCCCTTTCGGCTCCTTGTTGAACCAATATGAATAACGGCATCTGAGAATCTTGTCCACTCCAGCATCATAGTCCTGCGCACAGGCATACTTAAGACCCACTGCGGAGATTGCCGCAGCAGTTATCAACGCCAGAACTCGTTTCATTGTTTTTTTATATTATACGGCAGGTTCTGCAGTACCTCCAGCCACCTCACCTTCTTCTTTGGCCGGTGTTTGGGAGTCATCTCCGCAAAGTTCCTCATTCAGTTCATCCCAACGGTTTGTAAGATAGTTCGGATCAGAAACTATATCAATAATCCTTTCTTGCCTTTCAAATGTACCACATGGAAGCACATAGGTAACAGGCTTCGTAATATATTGGGCATCAATTACTGAAACAGATAAAAAAAGAAGCGCTGCTGCTAAAAAGAATGTTTTCTTCATAATTTGTATTTTTAAAGTTATTCACGGCAAATTTACTGTTTTTTTTATTACCGCAAGATTATATTACATATTTTTGCGCCCGTTATGAGCGAGAAAGACGACATACTTAAAAACATAGGCTCCGCCGAGTACAAGCACGGCTTCGAGACCCAGGTGGAGCAGGAATTTATCCCCAAAGGGCTGAACGAGGACATCATACGCCTGATTTCCGAGAAGAAGGGCGAGCCGCAGTGGCTCCTCGACTTCCGCCTGAAGGCCTACCGCAAGTGGCTTACGATGAAGATGCCTGCGTGGGCCCATCTGGATATTCCCGAGATAGATTTCCAGGACATTATCTACTTCGCCGCGCCCAAGAAGGCTCCCGAGAAAAAGGAGATCGACCCCGAGCTGATGGCTACATTCGACAAGCTCGGCATTCCCCTGCATGAGAGAAGCGTGCTGGCCGGCACCGCGGTGGACGCCGTCTTCGACTCCGTGTCGGTCAAGACCACGTTCCGCGAGTCACTGGCCGAGAAGGGCATCATCTTCTGCTCGTTCTCCGAGGCAGTGCGCGACTATCCCGACTTAGTGCGCAAATACTTAGCATCGGTGGTGCCCATCGGGGACAACTACTACGCGGCCCTCAACTCCGCTGTCTTCTCCGACGGCTCCTTCTGCTACATCCCCAAGGGAGTGCACTGCCCGATGGAGCTCTCCAGCTACTTCAGGATCAATGCCCGGGGCACGGGTCAGTTCGAGCGCACCCTCATCGTGGCCGACGAAGGCTCCTACGTGAGCTACCTCGAGGGCTGCACCGCGCCCATGAGGGACGAGAACCAGCTGCACGCCGCAGTGGTGGAAATAGTCGTCCTGGGCAATGCCGAGGTCAAATATTCCACCGTCCAGAAC
>DWYD01000126.1 GCA_019118865.1 Candidatus Coprenecus merdipullorum
TGGACTTGATCATAGCAGTACGGCTTTCTGGAGACGGTCGAGGAACATTGCGGCGTGCGCTCCGTCCATCTGGGTGTGGTGGAACTGGAATGAGACGGTCAGGGTCCTGCGGAAGAAATGCCGCCTGTACCGGCCCCTTATCAGGAAAGGGTCGTTGAAGATACCGCTGTACATGCCGACGGCCCCGTCTATGTCGTACCGGGCGAGGGCGGAGGTGCCTATGACCATACTGTCGGTGATGTCGTGATTCATGCATTTCTCCGCCACTTCCGCCGTCAGCCGCAGATAGTCCCGGTTGAACGCCGCCAGGTCCTCCGACCAGGGGATGTCGCAGGAACTCACCTCACCCCGGTTGTCGGCGACAATAGTGTTCACGGCGATGGAGTCATACTGCATCAGCTTCCGTCCGACCGGCAGCATATAGAACTCCTTGATGCCGCTGGCCGCCCGTCCGACACACCAGCACATCAGCATATTCAGCTTCAGCCCTTTCCTCCGGCTGAACCGGACGAGCCTCGTCACATACACTGTCTTTATCAGCGTCACCATCGGCATAGGCGCGTCCATCCACAGCCGGAACGCCTCGGCCCTTGTCGTTTCTTCGGGGTTGATTTCTCTCATATTGCAGCAGGCTGAATTGAATTTTGGGGCCGCAAAGGTATGAAAAATTTTCTCTTGGAAAGATTATCCCTATATTTACAAACTAAAAAGCAGTGGTGCTATGAAAAAAATTGTCTGTTTGTTGATTTCTGCGTTTCTATTCTGCTTTTGCAGTGCTCAAAATAGGGCAGATGATTCATCCTGTTACAACATGAACATTGATTCAGTCAAGGGTGGCAATCCGATTCTTTGGAAGGCAAACACACAGCATTCCGATTACGTTTTCTCGTTAGATTCAATTGAAGGTCAGGGATATTGTCTGAGCATCAAATCTCCGGATGAAAAGAAAAGCTATTTCGGTTCTTGGTCAAATACCATTTCGGAACGTTTTGATGGAAGGAAGCTGACACTTTCGGGATACATCAAAACTGAAGCGGTCAATAACGGTTATGCCGGAATATGGATTCGCGTCGATCCTGATGTCTCGTTCGCAAACATGAACAGGAATGGCGTTAAGGGAGATTCTGACTGGAAAAGATATGAGCTTACAGTTCCTTACAGTCAGTCAGCCGAGCAAATTGTTTTCGGAGGAATGCTTGTCGGGGATGGCCAGGCATGGTTTGACAATTTCTCAATATCCATAGACGGGGTTCCGATCTGTCAACTTAACGGAAGGGCCGTCAACGCTCCGGAGAAAAATGATTCTGTCTTTTACGGACAGCTTCTGCATGGCGGTCTTTCTGATTCACAGGCAATGCGCTTATTTGATTTATGCAAACTCTGGGGCGCAATGAAATACACTCATCCCGATGTCATGAATGGAGACATAGACATCGACGTGGAGTTGGCAAAGATTTTACCTGCCGTAATAAATGCAGACAAAGAGGATTCCATACCGGTTCTTCTGAGAGAGTGGTGTAAGCCCGGCAATATTCCAGGAACTGATAACGGTGTGGCTCCCGAATGGGCTTACTCCAATACATCAGCTTATGTCAAAGACCTCATAAACAGTTTCTGGTCTGCTGATTTCTCAAGAGAATCCCATTACATCCGTCTGGAACGCAATAACGTACCGAATTTTCAGCATGAAAAGAAATACGAAGACATGTCCTTCCCGTCACAGCCGTTGCAGATCCTGAGTCTGTTCAGATTCTGGAATGCCGTGCAGTATTATTATCCGAACATCGGGAGTATTCCCAACTGGGATGACGTTCTGAAAGAGTATATTCCGATATTCATGAACGTAAAATCAAGACAGGAGTACATATCGTCATTAAACAGGCTTTCACATGAAATATTTGACGGGCACAGCCAGGTGTATGCGGAACGCGATCCTTACAGGATGCTGTACGGAGCAAAGAAACCGGATTTGAAGGCTAAGTTTATCGACGGTGAGTTATATGTATCAAGTGTCGGTGAAAACGTTTCTGGAATTGCTCCGGGAGACAGGGTGATTTCCATCAATGGACAAGGCGTAAGCGAAATATTCGGCCAGAGGCAGGATTTGACAACAGCCGCAAACCAGGGCGCAATCCAACTTAGAATCAGTGAGGAAATCTTCAGGACAGATGGAGACTCTCTGACCATAGTCTTGCAGCCGACAGACAATAGTGCGCCGAAAGAAAGAACAATACCGGCATTCAACACTATGCCTGCTACATCAGAGACAACATCCGACACATGCTATAAAGAGATAGACGGAGTCGGGTATATCGATGTTGGGAATCTGAGGCAGGAATACCTTGGCCACTTATGGAATTCAATAAAAATGACAAAGGCACTTATAATCGACCTGAGACCGTACCCGAATGAGTATATTCTGTACAGATTGGGTGATATGCTCGCTGACGGCACTTACAGATTTGCGAAAATCCGCCAGTTACGAACTGTCAGGCCCCGTGATTTTGAGATAATCGATGCGGAACCTTTAAGAGGCAGCAGATTATCCTGTTACAAAAATCCTGTTTACGTGATAATCGATGAAAGCACATTCAGCCAGTCAGAATATACCGCACTGGCCCTTATGTCATTGCCCAACGCAAAGTCAGTAGGCAGGCAGACCTCCGGAACGGACGGGGACATATCGACAATATGGTTGCCGGGAGGTGTATTGACCGGACTCAGCGGAGTATCCGTATTGGACAGTGATGGAAATCCCACATATCGTGTCGGTCTGATTCCTGATATAGAGATACAAAGCACAGTCGAGGAGTTAAAAGACGGGACCGACGCCATATTGAATCATGTGCTGAGACTGATAGAATAGGAAAAGGTATAAATGTTAAAAGCATGAAGGTACTTTTAATCAACGGAAGCCCGAGAAGCAACGGGAATACATTCACGGCCTTGAAGGAAGTGGCCGGGGCCCTTGAGGCGGAGGGTGTGGAAACTGAGATCGTGCCGATAGGGGCGAAAGCCGTCCAGGGCTGCATCGCCTGCCGCAAGTGCGCGGAGCTTGGCCGCTGCGTGTTCAATGACGGACTCTACAGCAGTATATGGGAAAAACTCCGGACTGCGGACGGCATCGTCATCGGCTCTCCGGTATATTACGCCGGCCCCAACGGCTCGCTCTGTGCCCTGCTGGACCGGCTCTTCTATTCCGCCTCGCAGCTGCTGGAGTACAAGCCGGCCGCAGCAGTGGCAGTCTGCCGCAGGGGAGGAGCCAGCGCGGCATTGGACCGTCTGAACAAATATTTTTCCATCAGCAATATGCCGGTGGTCAGCTCCCAGTACTGGAATATCGCGTACGGCTCTCAGCCCGGCGAGGCGGCCCGGGATGCCGAGGGCATGCAGACCATGCGCACTCTCGGCCGCAACATGGCCTGGGTGCTGAAAGGTCTGAAGACGCAGCCCCTGCCCGTGAAAGAGCCCGCCATTAAGACCAACTTCGTCCGATAGTCAGTAAGCGGCGGAATCCGTAAAATGCGTACAGACCTCAGTAAATCAGATACTGGGGTCTGTTGTTTTTGGGAATATCTTTGCGCTGTAAAAAAACAAGTGTATGAATATGGCGAAATCATTTATCCGAAGACTCCTTCTAGCAGGAGTGATTATCACGGCAGTCAATACAAACTCAGTTAATGCACAAGAAAATACAGGATTTATGGAAGAAAAACTCAACCTCACCCAGGAGTGGGACAAAGTATTCCCTCAGAGCGACAAGGTGACCCACAGCAAGATCACCTTCCACAACCGCTACGGCGTAACACTCGCCGCAGACCTCTATATTCCCAAGAATACGGATGGCGACAAGTTGCCCGCAATAGCCATCAGCGGTCCTTTCGGAGCCGTGAAGGAGCAGGCATCCGGGCTGTATGCGCAGACATTGGCCGAACGCGGCTTTCTGACCATTGCCTTCGACCCTTCATTTACCGGGGAGAGCGGCGGACAGCCCCGTTATGTCGCCTCGCCTGACATCAATACGGAGGATTTTTGCGCAGCGGTGGACTACCTGTCCACCCGTGAGGATGTGGATCCGGAGCGCATCGGCATCCTGGGCATCTGCGGCTGGGGCGGCCTGGCGGTCAATGCAGCGGCAATAGACACCCGCATCAAGGCCACGGTGGCTTCTACGATGTACGACATGAGCCGGGTTACAGCCAACGGCTATTTCGATGCAGCGGACAATGCCGATGCCCGCCACGAGACCCGCCGTCAGCTCAACGCCCAGCGTACCGAGGACTACCTGAACGGCACATACGCGCTTGCCGGAGGAGTCGTCGACCCTCTGCCTGAGGACGCTCCCCAGTTCGTGAAAGACTACTACGCCTACTACAAGACTCCGCGCGGCTATCACGGACGTTCGCTCAACTCCAACAACGGATGGAACAGGACCTCCTCATTGTCCTTCCTCAATATGCCGCTCCTGACGTATGCCGGTGAAATCCAGAGCGCAGTCCTCCTCGTTCACGGTGAGAACGCCCATTCCCGCTATCTCAGCGTGGACACCTACAAGAAGCTCCAGGGCGACAACAAGCAGCTGCTCATCGTCCCAGGCGCAGTCCACACCGACCTCTACGACAACCTCGAGAAGATTCCCTTCGACCGGATTGAGGCCTTCTTCCGCGAGTACCTGAAATAAAAGCCGCTTGACATAATACCATCCAGGCGGAGAGTCTGTAATGTAGGCAATCTGGCATTCTGCTGAATGATAATGAATTATGCTGTTTTGACAGAAACAGACTGACGGGTAAGACTTAGGCATGAGAATCTCAACACCGGTCATAGAGGCACTGTAGCCGGGGTTGGGATTCTTTGATTCCTTTTTTATCAGGTTAGTCTGTTATTTTTGTACTTGGTGTAAGTGTTTGGAAATTAGTTTTCTATGTAAAATATGAGGGCAACAGACTGTCCGTTTCCACCCTCAGTCTGTTATTTCATATTCAGACTCAATTCGTTTAATTTCAGTGCTTTAGCACAAAAAGAGCAAAACAGACTCTTCGAACCCGAAGCCATGCCGCGGCGGCCGGCGTAGAACTCGACGCTCCGCTCCTGATTGCAGAATTTCTGGAGGTCGTCCATGAAATCGAGATACAGCTCATTGGCCCTGCCTCTTGCATTTTTCCCCAGAGTGAAATTCTTCCTTGATGCGTCCCGCGAAGGAGGAGGTGGATATCTGCAGGAAGCCCCTGACCACATCCCCTCTGAACCGCTGCTCGGTGAACCGGTATATCCCCTTTACGGCCCTGTACAGCCGGATATAGTTGCTCATGGCCTCCTCTTCCAGATGCACAGTTACTGGAAAAGCCCTGTGCTGGATGAGCGAGGACACCTACAAGAAGCTCCAGGGCGACAACAAGCAGCTGCTCATCGTCCCAGGCGCAGTCCACACCGACCTCTACGACAACCTCGAGAAGATTCCCTTCGACCAGATAGAGGCATTCTTCCGCGGGTATCTAAAGTAAGTCTCAACATTTGATAAGACTACAAGATTTTAGTATATTTGCAAAATATGAAGACTACAGGCGAATATCTGAGCATTTTAAAGGGCTTTAAAGCCGCCAAAGCGATACAATACAGTATTGCAAGTATCGGCATATTCGGTTCTGTAGTCAGAGGCGAGCAGACAGAGGACAGCGATGTAGATATCTGCGTAAGTCTTAATAAACCCAGTATGTTCAATATGGTTCATATTAAGGATGATTTGGAGCAGCTTTTCGGGTGTCAGGTCGATATAGTCCGCATGCGCGATGATATGGATTCTCTCTTACGCCAAAATATAATGGAGGACAGCATTTATGTATGACAGGAAGAAATTAACAGATTTGAAAGTGCATCCGTCCGGAGAGTCCGTAATGTGGGTAGCCTAGTATTCTGCTGAATGATAATGAATTATGCTGTTTTGACAGAAACAGACTGAAGGCGAGGACTTCGGCATGGGAATCTGAATACCTGTCATAGAGGCACTGTAAGCGGGGTAGAGATTCTTTGACTCCTTTTTTTATCAGGTTAGTCTGTAATTTTTGTACTGGGTATAAGTGTTTGTAAATTAGTTTTCTATGTAAAATGTGAGGGCAACAGACTGTCCGTTTCCACCCTCAGTCTGTTATTTCTTATATCGACGCAATTCATTTAAATCCAGCGCATTAACGTAAAAAGAGCAAAACAGACTCATCGGACCCGAAGCCATGCCGCTGCGGGTCCAGTCCGGTCAGCCCGACTATAAATTCCTGCCGCGGCGGAAGGCACTGGGAGTAAGGCCTGATGCCTCCTTGAACCAGCGGCAGAAGAAGGATTCGTTGGGAAAATGCAGGGTGTCGCTGACCTGGCCGGAGAGGTCCGTGA
>DWYD01000127.1 GCA_019118865.1 Candidatus Coprenecus merdipullorum
GCCCGAGGGTGGAGAGTACGACGAGGCCTTCATTGCCGCATTTGACCTTGCTACAGAGGCTGTGGCGGCCCTGAGGAATATCCGCCAGAAGAGGGGATTGTCCCCGAAAGAGGCTCTGGACCTGCGCATCAAGGGCGCATTCCCCGAGGAGATGACCGGCATAGTCCGCCGCATGGGCAATGTCGGGGAGATTTCCTACGTCGAGGACTTCGGAGAGCGTGAGGCCGGTGCCTCCTTCCTCGTGGGAACGGTAGAGATGTTCGTGCCTCTGGCTGGCAAGACCGATGTGCAGGAGGAGATAGCCAAGGCCGAGGCCGAGATCGAGCGTCTGGAGAAATTCCTCAAGGGAGTGAATGCCAAGTTGTCCAATGAGAAGTTCATGCAGAATGCCCCCGAGGCTGTCGTTCAGAATGAGAAGAAGAAACTTTCGGATGCGACGGCCAAGATAGAGGGACTGCGCAAGACCCTCGAGGCGCTCAGAGGTTGAATATTTTAGTCAGGTAAAGCCATGTTCATCCAGTCGGAGACACAGATAGAGGTCCGTTACTACGAGACCGACCAGATGGGGATAGTCCATCATTCGAACTACATCCGCTACTTCGAGTGCGGCCGGCATCAGTTCCTGATAGATGTCGGGCTGCCGATCATGGAACTGGAGAAGCACGGAATCATGATGCCGGTGGTGTCGGTCAATGCTAAATACCACACGCCGGCCCGGATGGGGGATGTGCTGCGGGTGGTTTCCCGGGTGGAGAAGGAGCCGATGGCGCGGATAGAGGTCCTGACGGACATCTACAATCAAGACGGTGACTTAGTATGCGACGGCTCGGTGGTCCTCGGGTTCATCCACAGCGACAACCGCCGGCCGACACGCATCCCTGCCGCCCTGCTGGAAGTATTCCGCAAGGCCGACATGGAACAGTCTGCTGCAAAAGAAAATAAACAATAACGAGAAGATATGCTTACACTTTTGTTTTTAGGATCCGTCGGACTGACCGAGATATTGGTGCTGCTGCTCATCGTCCTGCTGCTGTTCGGGGCGAAGAAGATTCCCGAGCTGATGAAGAGCTTCGGTAAGGGGGTCAAGAGTTTCAAGGAGGGGGTCAACGGCATTGAGGAGGACCTGAATGTGGATTCCTCCTCTGCCAAGAAGGAACAGGCCTCCGCAGATTCCGCAAAGGACAGCTCCGCTGAGAAGAAGTAAGAGATGGGTGCCGTGGCGGGAGAAATGACCTTTTGGGAACATCTGGACGAGCTGCGAAAGGTGATCTTCCGCAGCTTTGCTGTGCTTATTGTCCTGATGGTCGCGTTCTTCCTGTGCAAGGAGACGGTCTTCGACGGGGTGGTGCTGGCTCCGCTGACGGACGGTTTCTTCGTCTACCGGTGGATGGACAGGCTGCTGGGAATGCTCGGGCTCGGGGCTCTGGAGCCTTTCCGGGTGGAGTTGGTCAATATCGACCTGGCCGCCCAGTTCTTCACCCACGTGCGCATCTCCTTCTGGCTGGCGGTCATCATGGCCCTGCCGTTTCTGATCTATCAGGTGTGGCTCTTTGTCAGGCCGGCCCTGTACGACCGGGAGAAGCGGGCGGCTCAGACGGCTTTCGGGCTGTCCTCCCTGCTGTTCTACATCGGCGTAGGGGTGGGCTACGTGGTGGTCTTCCCGCTGACCCTCCGCTTTTTGGGAACCTACCAGGTGAGCGAGTCGGTGGCCAACCAGATATCGCTGCTCTCGTACATAGGAATGTTTCTGAAACTGAACCTGATAATGGGTGTGGTATTCGAACTGCCGGCCCTGGCCCTGCTGCTTTCCCGGATAGGAATTATCAACCGGCAGATGCTGAGAAGCTTCCGCAAGTACGCGATAGTGGCCGCCCTGGCCATATCAGCTGTCATAACCCCTTCGGGCGACGCCTTCACGATGATAGTGGTCGCCATGCCCCTGTACCTGCTCTACGAGGTATCCATAACCATGTGTAAAGACAAACCGAAAGAAGTAGAAGTTAGAAATGATATCGATAAATAATCTCACAGTAGCCTTTGGAGGCTTCACCCTCCTGGACGACATCAGCTTCCACGTCAGCGACGGGGAGCATATAGCCCTCGTGGGCAAGAACGGTGCGGGCAAGAGTACGATACTCAAGCTCATAGCCGGTGTGGAGCGTCCGACTTCCGGCTCCATCATGAAGCCTAAGGAGCAGACCGTAGGCTATCTGCCCCAGATAATGAGTTACTCCAAGGACACCACGGTCATGGAGGCCGCCATGTCCGTCTTCGCCGACCATTTCACCATGGGTGAGAGGGTAGAGGAGATCAGCCGCGAGTTAGGCGAGAGGACCGACTACGAGTCCCCGGCCTACCACCGGCTGATAGAGGAGCTGAATGAGCTCAATGACAAGCTGGCCATGGCCCAGTCCGAGTCACCCGCCGTGCTGGCCGAGAAGACCCTGGTGGGCCTCGGCTTCAAGAAGAGCGAGCTCGGACGGCAGCGCAGCACATTCTCCCAGGGCTGGAATATGCGCGTGGAACTGGCCAAGGTCCTGCTTACCAAGCCCGATGTCCTCCTGCTGGACGAGCCCACCAACCACCTCGACATCGAGTCCATACAGTGGCTCGAGGACTACCTCTTCGGCTACCGCGGCTCGGTGGTGCTCATCTCCCACGACCGCCGTTTCTTAGACAGGGTGACCACCCGTACTGTGGAGATAGTTCTGGGACACATTTACGACTACAAGGTGCCGTACTCCAAATACGTGGAGCTGCGCCGCGAGCGGATGGAGCAGCAGCGTGCCGCCTACGAGAACCAGCAGCGGATGATCGAGAAGACCGAGGAGTTCATCGAGCGTTTCCGCTACAAGCCCACCAAGAGCAATCAGGTGCAGTCCCGCATCAAGCAGCTCGACAAGCTCGAGCGCATAGAGATAGACATTGAGGATAATTCAGCCCTTCACGTCAAGTTCCCGCCTGCCCCCCGCTCCGGCCAGATCGTCTTCCAGGCCAAGGCCCTCACCGGAGGCTATCCGCCCCGCGACGGCTCCGGAAGTCCTAAGGTGGTGTTCACCGACATCGACTTGACCGTGGAGAGAGGGGAGAAGGTGGCCTTCGTCGGGCGTAACGGTGAAGGAAAGAGTACCATGATGAAATACATCACCGGGGAGCTGCGGCCCATCGCCGGCTCGGCCTCCCTCGGGTACAATGTCGCCCTGGGTTACTACGCCCAGAACCAGGAGGACGTACTGGACAGGAACGATACGGTCTACGACACCCTCGATAAGGTGGCCGTGGGCGATATCCGGACCAAGCTGCGGGACATCCTCGGTGCCTTCCTCTTCCGCGGGGAGGACATCGACAAGAAGGTGGCCGTGCTCAGCGGAGGGGAGCGCTCCCGTCTGGCCATGGCCAAGCTGATACTTCATCCCTACAACCTGCTGGCCCTCGACGAGCCGACTAACCACATGGATATCCGCTCCAAGGACGTGCTCAAGCAGGCCCTCCAGCGCTACGACGGCACACTGGTCATCGTGTCGCACGACAGGGACTTCCTCGACGGACTGGTGGACAAGGTCTACGAGTTCCGCGACAGCCATGTCAAGGAGTATCTCGGAGGTGTGCAGGACTTCATCGAGAAGCGTAGGATCGAGACCCTGCAGGATCTGGAACGGGCTGCTCAGCCGGAGCCGAAGCCGCAGAAGCAGGAAAAAACTCCGCTGGAAGAGGCCTCTCCCAAGCCACGCACGGTATCCAGTCTCTCGTTCCAGGAGCAGAAGGAGCAGCGCCGCAAGCAGAAGCGCATCGAGAGCTGCGAGAAGAAGATAGCCGACCTCGAGGCTCAGATGAAGGAACTGGAGAAGGTCCTGGCCGCACCGTCGGCTGATACCGACATCGACAAGCTGACCAGAGAATATCTGGAATTGAAACGGACCCTCGACCGCACGATGGAGGAGTGGATAGAACTGAGTAACTGAAAATAAATGCAAGACAATATGGAAAATACCGAGAAAAAGGATACCGGATACCACCTCTACGGGATGCACCCCGTCTTAGAGGCCGTCCTGTCCGGAAGACAGATAGAAAAAGTGCTGCTGAAGCAAGGACTGGAGGGACAGCAGTTCCGTCAGCTTCTCACCGAGCTGGACAGCCGCGGCATTCCCTTCCAGTTTGTGCCTGCTGAGCGGCTGGCCCGCTTCCGCGGAGGCAGGAATCAGGGAGTGGTGGCATATCTGCCGCAGATCGACTATATGCCGCTGGAGGAAATGGTAGAGAGGGCCTTCCAGAACCCGCACCGGTTTTTGTCCTTCTCGACGGAGTGAGCGACGTGCGCAATCTGGGGGCAATAGCCCGCAGTGCCGAATGCGCCGGCTCCGGCGGCATTATCCTGCCTGCAAAGGGTGGTGCCGCCATCAACGCCGACGGTGTCAAGGCCTCGGCCGGCGCCCTGCTGCGCATCGGCGTGGCCAAGTGCAAGAATCTGCGCATACCCCTGTACTACCTCAAGGAGAGGGGCTTTCAGATAGTGGCCGCTACAGAGAAGGCCGAGGGCCTTATCTATGATGTGGATATGACCCGGCCCACGGCCTTCGTCATGGGCTCAGAGGGCAAGGGTATCTCCTCGTCGGTGCTGGCTCTCTGCGACGTGCAGGCCAGAATCCCCATGCACGGGGATATCGGCTCCCTGAACGTGTCGGTGGCCGCATCCCTCATGCTCTTCGAGGCCGTGCGGCAGAGGCAGAAATAAGCTGCCAGGACGGGATGTGTCATAAAAAAAGAGGTATGCCGCTCATCACGACATACCTCTTTCTGTTATAGGTAATTATGTTTTATTCCTGGATGTAGACAGCGCTGGCGGGCAGTTTCTCGGGCAGGTTGGCGATACCCCAGAGAACGATGGCGTTAACGATGGAGGTGTGCTCCATGTACTCGGGAATGCTCTTGGTGTAGAGGTCACGGTCGGTGTGCCAGATCTCACCGTAGCTGAAGTTGTATCCGAGAGGGTCGCCGGTGCCGAAGCTGATGACGGGCACTCCGCTCATCATGAAGTAGGCGTGGTCGGAACCGCCGGCTTTCTCAGGAATTTCCATCGGATACCGGTCATTGACCCTCAGTGTAAAAGGAAATCTTGGATCCAGATCTTCGAGCGGTTCACAGACAGGTTCCAGGGCATCATACCACTCCTGAGGCACGGACATGCTGTTGGCTACCGTAGGGCCTCCGTCGCGGTTGAAGTAGTTGATGACGTTGGGGAGTTTGTCCGGATGCGACTCCACCCAGGCTTTAGAGCCGAGCAGCCCGAATTCCTCACCTGCCCATAAAGCGAATACTATGGAACGCTTGGGTTTTGCTCCAGCCTCAGCCAGCAGTCGGGCTGCCTCCATTGTGGGCGCAATACCGGTACCGCAGTCCACTCCGCCCGTGGCTGCATCATAACTGTCCAGATGACCGCCGCAGATGACATATTCGTCAGGATATTCGGTGCCGCGCAGCACAGCCACTACGTTGTAATACGGAACGGGACCCATGTAGAAATGGTTACGGATGTCGAACTCCAGCTCCACGTATTCCCGGAGCTCTACCATTTCCTTAATTTTTTCATACTGCCTGAAATCCAGTTTTATGTCCGGAAGAGTGGGAAGGTTCTCCCAAGTCATATAACCGTCATCGATGTTAGCCCTGTCGTATAGGGTCGTAATGGGTACGGGGGCGGACTGTATAAGTCCCAGTGCCCCGGCCTCAAGCATTTCGCGGTAGAACAGAGCCGGCTCCTCAATAAGAGGGATGAGCTCCTTTTCCTGAAGAGCATCTATCTGAGCCTTAATCTTGACGGCCTGTCTGCCGGAAGCAGTCTGCAACTGCCTCTCGAGGTCTCTTCTCTGGGAGAAGACGCCGCGGTTGTAGCTGCGTATCTCCGCGTTCAGGGCAGAGATTGAGTCGTTCTGCGCGATAATCTCAGCTCTGCGGGCATCACCCCGCTCGGAATAGTCGATGGGCCAGCCTTTGCTGGTGCCGCCGATGAGAACCCAGGCTCCGTTGATTGTCTGCTTCATCCTCTCGAATTCATCCTTTGTCCTGGGCTCCATTACCACGTGCCCCCTCTGTACTCCCTTGGTACCTGCCGTAAATGCCGGTGTAGTGAAGTGAAGGGTCTCGTTGCCGTTGATCATGCGTCCGAACCAGGGGCCTCTGTTGAAACCTACGGACAGTTCTCCCGCATATTCTTTATGTACTTCCAGTCCCCACTGCTCGAACATATGCACAGCCCAGTCAGTGGCATGGGTGTATGCGTCCGATCCCAGGGGACGGCCACCGAAACGGTTGGTTACTATATCGAGATGGTCCATAGTCTGATTGTCCTCCGCAGCGAGGCTGATTACCTTTTGAACTATAGGGTCATCTCCTTGTGGAACGGAAGCACCGGCCTGAGCGGACAGTGCGGGCAGGAATGCCATTGCGGCAGCTGCCATGAAAGTAGAGAAGTTTGGTCTCATAAGTTGAATGAATATTATAATTAATGAAATACTATTCAAATATACGCAAAATACCTGATGATGCATCCTTAAATTCACTATATTTGGTGACTGTTTTTCAGATATATGCTGAGTATTGTCGCTATAATTTTGAGTATCATGACCAAATTTCATTCTCCGGCCGTGGCCGGACAGTTTTATCCGGCAGATAAGGATACTTTGAAAGTTGTCGTGGACGGCTTTCTGGACAGTGCTTCCGCCCGGCCTCAGGGACGGGTACAGGCGGTGATTGTGCCCCATGCGGGGTATGTGTTCTCGGGAGCGGTGACTGCGGAGGCGTATGCTTCCATTGCCCCGACGGAGAGGTATGAGCGTGTCTTCCTCATCGGTCCCAGTCACCGGGAGGCCTTCCGGGGTGCTTCCGTGGATGTGGAGTGTGACTGGTACGAGACCCCTCTGGGACGGTTGAGGGTGGATACGGAGGCGGGCTTCGAGCTCATCGGGGCGGATTCCATTTTCCGGGATTTCCACAATGCGCATGT
>DWYD01000128.1 GCA_019118865.1 Candidatus Coprenecus merdipullorum
GTCCTGCTGCCGGTTCTACCGCTGGTTCTGTCGCTAGTCCTGCTGCCGGTTCTACTGCCGGTTCTGCTGCTGCCGGTGTGTCCGCCGGAGCATCTGATTCCGGTTCTTCGGCCGAGGACCGTTTCCGTTTCCGGGATGTGCTGAAAGTCATTACCGACCGGCATTTTATCCTGATTTCCCTGCTCTGCGTATTCTTCTATTGCTGCGTGGTGTCCTTCCGCAAGTTCGCCACCGCCATCCTCATGCCCCGCTTCGGCATTGACAGTGACGTGGCTTCGGTGATGGTGGCCATGATACCTTTCTTTACCCTGGTGTTCGCGCCCCTGTTCGGAGCCGTCGTGGACCGGGTGGGACGCGGTACGAAGATCATGATACTCGGGTCGGCCATGATTCTGTTCGCGCATCTGACCGTGGCCTTTGCTCCGGGCGTGCCGGCCTTCGGTTTTATCGCTATCGGAGTGCTCGGCCTGGGCTACTCCCTCGTCCCGGCTGCCATGTGGCCTTCGCTTCCGAAGATTATCGCCGAGAGCAGGCTGGGTACGGCCTTCTCCCTCGTCTACTGGGTGCAGAACATCGGACTTTTCACCGTCCCGATAGTCGTCGGCCACATCATCGACCGCGCCTCCTCGCCTGTAGTCGCCGAATACTTCTTCATCGGTCTGGCTGTCTGCGCGATAGTGGTGTCAGTGCTGCTCAGCCGCTCCTCTGACCGCCATCCGGAACTGCGTCTGGACGAGAAGGCCGGCGGGCGGTGATCTGCGGCATTGACTTTCCCTGTCATCAGTGCTCTCATCATTGCCCTCCCCATCCTCCTTCCACAACGGCAGCAAATCCCGCGATTCGGTGCCGTTGCGGTGCCGCGTTTCCCGCAGCACCACTGCTACGGGCCTTCTGGACGGGGTTGTCTCCCCATCCTCCTTCCACAACGGCAGCAAATTCCGCGATTCGGTGCCGTTGCGGTACCACATCCATGCACATACCCCTGTCGTGGGCTCACCCACCTTCCGAAGGTGATGCGATTTCCCGCGTTATCTGCTCACCTTCAGAAGGTGGGCACTACCTAGATTCTCTCGGGCGGCTGTGAATCCACTCCTTCGGAAGGAGTCGAGTCTACGAGAGGCGGGATGTCCTCACTCCTTCGGAAGGAGTCAGGGGAGGAAATGAGTCATGATCCGCGCTCACTCCGCTTCACCTGCCGATGACGATGCGGTATGTGGCGAGGGCCTGGAGGCGGAGCCATGTGAGGCCAGAGATGTAGCGGCGGCAGGGGATGGAGGCCAGGACTGGGTCTTTGTAGTTGGCCTCGAGGATTATTTTGTCAGAGAAGATGTCCGGGGCGGAGGAAAGTAAATGTGTGAAGATGTCGGACCGACAGGGCAGGGTGTAGATTATGATGTCGGCTTCTTTGATGTTTGCTATTTGCCAGGTGTCTGCCGTTAGGGTGATGGTGTCGGCTTCGTAGATGGCGATTTTGAGGGCCGGGGGTATTGTCCACTGGATGTTGGCGGCTTCGAAGGTGGATATGGAGGCGTATCCGTTAAGATTCAGTATTTTAGAGACGGTGCCGCACTTGTGCGGGTCGTATCGGCGCAGGTAGTCCGCAAATTCCTGTGCCCGGCTGGCCGTCCGGTTGCAGAGGGAGACCTGCATGCCGGCCTCGAGGGCTGCCGCTGTTGCCGCCTTGCCGGCTCCTCCGCAACCTATTACCAGTACCTTATTTCTTCCGACTTTTTCTAAGGCCTCTTCTGCGGTATTCGCAGTGGTTGTCCGTTGAAGTTCCTGCCGTAGAATCTCCATAACCGCTTTAAAGTCCGTGTTGTATGCCTTTACACCTTCGTTCTGGGTCTTGACCAGCAGGTTGGATGCCCGGCAGCGGAGGGCAGAGTAATCATGTGAGTCAGCAGCACGGAAGGCGTTTTCCTTGAAAGGGGCGGTCACGTTGACGGCCGCGTAGTTCTGCAGGAAGGCCTTCCATGCCTCATCGAAGGTGCTGCGCTCAATCAAGTCGTAGCTCCAGTGCTCCAGAATGTCCGGTCTTGAGGCGAAATGCTCGCGGAAGAGGGCCGGGCTCAGGCTGTGTCCGATGGGGCAACCGATCAGACCGAGGCGGCGTTGTGGGGATGTGCCGCTCTCGTGGCAATTCGGTGTACTCTCCTGGGTGTGTGTATGGTCTGTCATCAAGTGGTCTATCATCAGGTAGTCGGGCGATGTGGCTTGGGAAATGAGGTTTTAATGAGGTTTTGACAATGTCGGTTTCGGAAATATGTCTTGCGTGAAGGTGCGCCTGTGGTAGATCTTGGGCTCTCAGTGGCGTGCATAGGAGAACTCGCAGCTGGGCTCAAAAGTCTCCTGCCAGATGTCTTTGGCGCAGCGCCTCATAGCACAGGACGGCCATGGAGGCTGAGACGTTGAGGGAGTCGATGCGGCCGAGCATGGGTATGCGGATGTGGGCGTCTGCGGCGCGTCTCCAGATGTCGGTGAGGCCGTCGGCTTCGGTGCCGAATACCAGGGCGGTAGGGCGGGTCATGTCGGTGTCGTAGTAGAGCTCGGAGTCCTGCAGCTGGGCGGTGAGGATGCTGATGCCGCGGGCCTTGAGCCAGGCGATGGCCTCCTCCGAGGAGCAGACGGCGATGTTGCGGGTAAATACCCCTCCGAGGCTGGCCCGGATGAGGTTCGGATTGTAGAGGTCGGTGTGCGGGTCGCAGACCAGGACGGCGGAGACTCCGGAGGCGTCGGCGGAGCGGAGCATTGCCCCGAGGTTGCCGGGCTTCTCGACGGACTCGACGACGACGATGAGGGGGGCGGAGGTGACTTCGGACAATGCACGGTCGAGGGCCTCCAGCGACCGGTCCCGCGCACTGCCGCGGACCACCGCGAGGATTCCTTCGGTGCCCCCGCGGTAGGCCATTTTCCCGTATACCGCTTCGGAGACCTCGAATATCCTCACTCCTTCCGAAGGAGTAAGGATGTGGGAAGGAGTCGGGACGTAACCCCTTCGAAAGGAGTCGCAGGAGGGGAAGGAAATGTGCCGGCAGACGGAGGGACAATAGAATACCGACCGGAGGCGGAAGCCGCTTTCCACGCAGCGCTCCACCTCCCGGAGCCCTTCCACGACGAACAGCCCCTTCTCCCGGCGGAGAGAGGAGCTGCTCTGTAGGGCCGTCACCTCCTTGACCCGGGGGTTCTGGAGGGAGGTGATGATTTCCGGGTCGTGCCGGTTATTTTTCATTTGCCGTGGATGCTTCGGTATTGTCCTGGGCGGCGGGCTTCTTCTCGGGACGCATCTGCGGGAAGAAGAGCACGTCCTGGATGGAAGGCGCTCCGGTCATGAACATGGTGAGGCGGTCGATGCCCATGCCGAGGCCTGATGTCGGGGGCATGCCGTACTCGAGGGCGCGGACGAAGTCCATGTCGATGTACATCGCCTCGTCGTCGCCCTTGTCCTTGAGCTTGAGCTGCTCCTTGAAGCGGTAGAGCTGGTCGATGGGGTCGTTGAGCTCGCTGTAGGCGTTGGCCAGTTCCTTGCCGCCTACGAAGAGCTCGAAGCGCTCGGTGAGGGAGGGGTCGCTGCGGTGACGCTTGGTCAGGGGCGAGGTCTCCCAGGGGTAGTCGGTGATGAAGGTGGGCTGGATCAGATGCTTCTCGCAGTACTCGCCGAAGATGGCGTCGATGAGCTTGCCTACGCCCATGGTGTTGTCCACCTCGATGTGCAGGTCGGCGCATACCTTGCGCAGGGCCTCCTCGTCCATGCCGCGCACGTCCACTCCGGCGTATTCCCTGATGGCCTCGAGCATGGGCGGGCGGCGGTAGGGCTTGCGGAACTCTATCTCGTTGCCGCCGATGGTGATGTTGGA
>DWYD01000129.1 GCA_019118865.1 Candidatus Coprenecus merdipullorum
TTACAACGACGTGGACCGCGCCGAGACCGACACCGACGCAGCCATCAGGATCAACGTCACAGGGCCGATGAATCTTGCCGAAGCAGCAGCCCGCCACGGAATCTACCTGATACATCTGTCCACCGACTTCGTATTCGACGGCACCAAGTCCACACCATGGCACGAGAGCGACCGTCCCGCTCCTCTTTCTGAATACGGACGCACGAAACTCGCAGGAGAAACTGCTGTCAAACGCTCAGGCTGCCTGTCCATAATCATCCGTACCTCATGGCTCTACTCTCCCCTGGGGAAGAAGAATTTCGTCAGAACCATGCTCCGCCTTGGGGAAGAAGAAGAAATAATAAAAGTCGTATACGATCAGAAAGGAACTCCCACCTACGCCCGGGACCTGGCAGAAGCCATCCTCCACATCCTGCCCCAGCTGGACGGCACACCCCGCTACGGAGAAGTCTTCCACTACACGGACGAAGGCTGCTGCTCCAAGGCCGAATGGGCCCAGAAAATCATGTCCCTCAAGCATCTGGACTGCGATATAGAACCGGTACCGACCTCTGAGTTCCCGGCTCCGGCCACACGTCCCGCCTACTCTGTACTGGACAAGTCCTTGATCCGCACCGTCTTCGGAGTGAAAGTTCCCCTGTGGGAGAGAAGCCTGTCAAAAGCGATACGGCTGTTCTGACAGCAGAGGGGCCATACGGTCCTTCTCGGATATAATCCACTCACATCCGTCTACCGACATCCAGTCCACCCCTATCTGAGGGTCATCCCAGCGGACAGAACCCTCGGATGAAGGCTCGTAAAATGCACCGCACTTATACTGAAAGACAGTATTGTCCTCCAATGTCAGGAAACCGTGGGCAAATCCTTCCGGAATATAGAACATACGCTTGTTGTCCCCGCTCAGAACCACCGAGACATACTTGCCGAATGTATGAGAACCGGCCCGTAAATCCACAGCTACATCCTGAACAGCGCCACGAGCCACCCGTACCAGCTTGCTCTGGGCATGAGGAACCTTCTGGAAATGCAAGCCGCGCAGCACTCCGCGTGCTGACATAGACTCATTGTCCTGGACAAAATGCACGTCCAATCCTGTAGCTGCTCTGAAATCTCTCTCGGAGAACACCTCCATGAAATATCCTCTGGCATCGCCAAAAACCTTAGGTTCTATCACCAGCAGTCCGTCAATATCAGTTTTTATAATATTCATCGTATTTTTAAATTTATGCGCAAATGTAAAAAACAGTTTCTAAATTTGCAGCACAAAATCCATGAACATGACACAGAAACCATCCATACCAAAAGGTACCAGGGATTTCGGTCCTTCCGAAATGGCCGGCCGCAACTACATCTTCGACACTGTCAGGACCGTATTCCGCAAATACGGCTACTCCCCCATCGAGACCCCGGCGATGGAGAACCTGTCCACCCTGCTGGGCAAATACGGAGAAGAGGGAGACAAGCTCCTTTTCAAAATCCTGAATTCAGGCGACGCCTTCAAGGAAATTCAGCACCTGCCGTCGGAAGAGCTGGTCGAAGCCGGGAGCAATGCCCTGGCGCTGAAAGTATGCGAGAAGGGCCTTCGTTACGACCTGACCGTCCCCTTCGCAAGGTTCGTAGTCCAGCACCGCAACGAACTGACCTTCCCTTTCAAGCGTTATCAGATCCAGCCTGTATGGAGAGCGGACAGGCCACAGAAAGGCCGCTATAGGGAATTCTATCAGTGCGATGTGGACGTAGTAGGCTCGGACTCCCTGCTCTATGAACTGGAAATGGTGGAGATAGCCGACGAGGTATTCCGCAACATGGGTATCCGCGTCCTGATCAAGATCAACAACCGCAAGATCCTCTCCGGACTGGCCGAGATATCCGGCCAAAGCGACAAGCTCACCGACATCACGGTAGCCATCGACAAAATAGACAAAATAGGCTTGGATGCCGTCAAGGTCGAACTGGCCGAGCGCGGTGTCCTGCCCGAGAGCATAGCCCGCATCGAGCCTGTCCTGACCCTGACAGGCAGCACAGAGGAGAAAATCACAGCCATGAGGAACATCCTCGAAGGTTCTCAGACCGGCATGCGCGGCCTGGACGAGCTTGAAGAGCTCTTCCGTCTTATCCGGGAGGCAGGAGTAACCACTCAGACCGAATTCGACCTGTCCCTGGCCCGCGGCCTTAACTATTACACCGGAGCCATCTTCGAAGTCAAGGCCCTGGACTTCACCATCGGCAGCATCTGCGGCGGCGGACGCTACGATGACCTCACCGGTATCTTCGGCCTCAGCGACACCTCGGGAGTCGGCATATCCTTCGGAGCGGACCGTATCTATGACGTACTGGTCGGTCTGGACAAATTCCCCAATGATGCCATAAGCGGTACCGAATACCTCTTCGCCAACATGGGCTCCGCTACCCTGCCCTATATTCTGAACGCCGCTACCCGCTGCAGGGCCGCAGGCCACTCCTGCGAAATCTACCCCGATCCCGCCAAACTCCGCAAACAGTTCGAATATGCAGATAAAAAAGGTATAAAATACATTATTCTCGCAGGAGAGGACGAAGCAGCAGCCAACGAGTTGACAATAAAAGACATCCAAAAAGGAGAGCAGAAAAAAATCAAAATTTCCGATATCTTTTAATAAGAAAATTTTGGTTTTTAAAATTTAATTTCTACTTTTGCAACCTCACACCGCGGAGTAGAGCAGTTGGTAGCTCGTCGGGCTCATAACCCGGAGGTCAGAGGTTCGAGTCCTCTCTCCGCTACTAAAAGGGACAACTCATCAGGGTTGTCCTTTTTTTGTATTCCCTCACCCCTCGCAGAACGCACTGCTAGGCCGATTTTGGCAAAGAACTGATTCATATTTCCGGTTCGAGGACGCCTAGTTTCGCTGTCCCATAAAACCCCTTCCGGAAAGACCAGACTCTGTATCTTCTGACACACCTCGAAATTGAACTTTTCCCACTCAGAGCCTAGTGTGGAGGCTATTTTCAAAGTTATTGAAGTGTATTCGGCAAGGTTCGAGGAGGCTGCGGAGCATCTTTTCAACTCCTGCTCACATTCATGTATTCTGCCTTCTAAATCTGACTTGACTTCAAGATAATCTTGCTCCGATATGCAACTCTCCGACACATACCTCAACTTTGCATTTTTAAGTTTCGTCCGCAGGGTGTTGAGGTTCTTCGTCACTTGCTCCTGCCGCTCTGCTAACTCTCCCTCCTTCTCCATGAACTTGCGCTTTATAACCATTTCCAAAAGCGGCTTGACCTCATCAGGCACAAAGAGAGAATTCAGGATTTCCGCATACTTTCTGTGAACCTCCCTCGCTGATACATTTGTACGACATCCTTTAACATTGCACTTGTAATAGTCAATATTCTTGGCCTTAACCGTGTATCCGCTCATCACATGTCCATCCTTAGCGCACCTGATATGTCCCTTTAATGGGAAACGGGGAGTCACCTTCGCATGTTGATAGTCCTTACTGTTACCGTTCAGAATATCCTGCACCTTCCAGAACATAGACTTGCTTATCATCGGCTCCTGACAGCCTTCTATCCGCTGACCGTCTTTGAGGTATTCATGTTCAATGAGGCCGCAGTAAAAACAGTTATGCAGGCACTTTGACAGCTGCTGCTTGCTTATGTCCAGCCCGGCCAGCCTCAACCGCCTCAAAACCTCCGACTGCGATACATCCGGCTCGTTGGCTATCCATTCAAATGCCTGCCTTAATATACGTCCCTTATCATTCACCGTTATCACGTGTCTTTTGCCATCTTTCTTTGATGTGTATCCCAATGGGGGCCGGGAATACCACTCGCCCCGGTTGATGCAAGCGACCATCCCCTCATAGCATTTATGCCTGCGCATGGCATTGTCGATATTGGCCAGTATTATCAGGATATTCTCTATCTGCTCGGCCAATATGTTGTTTTCATCTATGGGTTGGTTCACCGACTTTACGGTTATGCCGCTGCTCTTCGCTTTCGCTTTGTATATTATGCCGTCTGTTGACGAGCGTGAAAATCGGTCAAAGTCATAGACTACGATATAATTGTACTCCGGGTCGGCAAGCACCTCGCCTATCATGTCCAAAAACAGTTCTCCGGCCCTGGCTCCCGATTCGTTCTCACCCCCGAAATACTTCTTTATCCGGATGCCGTTCCTATTACAGTAATCCTCACAAGCGGCTATCTGTGTGGGGATTGAGTTATTGTACTTATACTGGTCGGCAGACGATACCCTTGTCCATATTGCTGCGACCTTTTCTTTTTTTGCCAACTCGTTCCGCCTTCTGATTATACGTTCTTCTCGTGTCAGGTTCTCTGTCGCTTTTCGCTTTTTCATTCTGAAAATGATTAAGTTGATTATTCTTATACACACTATATCCTATCTCTGCGATATAGTCCAGTCCATTGAGGATTGTCAACATATCCTCTGTTCCGCATACATTGAATTTCGTCAATTCTTCTCTATAAACATCGGTAATATCCGTTTCAACAAACACTGCTCGCTTTGGGATGATTCTCACTCACACAGAGTGACCGCTTATTAATGCCGGACATCCCGACGGGCATTTGCAGGATGCAAACCCCAGTGTAATATTTCATGATAAAAAGTTAAGGTGATACATTCCGGCATGGGTGTATCACCTTTTTTAAATGTTAAATTGACACAGTTGAGATTTTAATACAATACGAGAAACTCCGTCTTTGTTTTTTCAGAAATTGTTCTTACATTTGCAGTCATCATTGGAAGATGATTATAGAAATCGAGGCAGGCATCTATCCCTAAATGGATGTCTGCCTTTATGTTGAAGATTTACCGAGGGGAGGTGCCTATGCGAGGAGCCATTATTCTCACACCTATAATTAATAAATCTTCCAATGACAAAGAGAAAATACTGCAAACTCGTCATAATCTCCATTAGGGCGGAGATTATCAGACTTGTCAGAATCAAGGCGTACAAACGCAAGAGATTCGGCAAGATTGAACGGGTAAGAAGTCATTTCAGGCGGTATTAGGGTACCGACTGATTGATTCTACATACCAATAACTGTACTCCACTCTATCCCCTCGGTTTTTCACCTCAACATTGCAAGTATTTCTGAAAAATAAGTATCCTCACCTTCCGTCATCAACTGGCTGTATGCTTCGCGGTACGGTCTCACCACTTCAGATATCTTAGTTCCGCGCCTGTATAGACTTCTGACCTTCGCTTCCACTTTCTCCAAATCAAAACCGCAGTCCTTCAAAACGAGATAACGCTGGTACGCCTTCCAGTCGGAACACATCCTCTGTTTTTCGTCGCAGATGACCGCTTCTTCCATGAATTCTACTACGGGATTTGCATCTGAGGTCAGCACCGTAACGAGATTTGTATCTCCGATATGCAGGGCACTACGTATCTGCTCCTTCGAGTTGAGGTTTATCTCAAACCGACATTTTCCTACAAACTCATCGGTCAGTCCGTTTGTCCGCATGTATCTGATATTGTCCGACTTTCTCATCTCCTGCTCCTTATCATATACAGTCATACGCTTCTTGTTTTTCCTAGTTGTCACATTCTTCTCCAGCACTATGTTCCCGTTCTTCAATGCACGGCACACGTATTTGTTGTAATTTGATATATGGCTCCTGATATATGACTGCACTTTTCTGACATCGGAACACTGCACATCCTTGGTAACATCACACGACACCACTTCCGAGCGCATGAGCAAATCCATATCAAACCGACAGAAGCCCAGTGATTCTATATTTCTGAAACACTCTTCTATGTTCGTCATAGATATCAAATGCGGATAATTGTGACCGAGTATCTTGCCTGAAAACTCCATTACCACTTCTCTGCCGGCATAGTCTATCTTTATCATCAGTTTGCTTGGCATCTCCCGATAATACTTCATCGACACTACACTGCCGCTTACAAGTGTTTTCGCAAACACACTCTCATTTACCACATCTATGGCATCTATGACTGTTACGATTTTGAGCCTGTCGAATGTCTGCACCTATTTCATATAACTTATTCTGCATTATTTTACCCGTTTTCTTCCCCTTGATAAATGGTCACTCCGCTGCCTGCCGGGCGGTGCGGAACTTTTGCCCAATAGTCTTTCATAGCTTGACTGATGCGCTGCCTGTGCGCCTCCGATTTCGGTCGGTTACGGTTTGCCTGCGCTATCTTCGCCTTTGTCTCATCACCGAGTTCCCGATACTGTCTTCTATATTCTGTCATTTTACATTTGATGGCTCTTTTATTCTGCCACTCCTTATAGTATATATAGTAACGACAGTAGAAAAGTCAAGGTCATAGGTAAAATCAAAGGAAAAATTATCACGTCCAACTGTTGGCGGCTTTCCACACCTACCATTCCCGGCATATTAAACAAGGGGGATAACAGATGAAACAAACTTGGAGATATCTGTCGGCAAGACAACGGGGATAAACTGGCAAAAACATTTCCTCTATCTGATACATAGAAAATACTTTGCGAATTCCACCACTCTAACATAATCCTCTATGACAGGGTTCGATAATTCTATCATCTGCTCTACAAACAGCAAGTTTCACAGAGAGTCGGCATCATTCAGCCGGCTCTTTTATTTTTCCAGGATAATCACTATCTTCGCGAATACTTTTTTAAACACTATTTCGCGAATACACCAATGAGACCAGGAATTTTCATTCTATCATTTTCCCTGACAGTCCTGACTGCCCTGACTTCCTCCGCCGCAGCTCCCGCAGATTCCATTTTCCGGACCGAACCATACCTCCAGAACCCCGTCGGCGGCGGGATTACCGTCATGTGGCAGACATGGGTGCCCGCCTACAGCTGGGTAGAGTTCGGCACTGACACCACCGATACAGAGTCCTGGCAGCAAGCCCGCACCATAGTGGACGGGCAGGTCATCTGCAACGGAACACAGAACAAGATCAGGATCGAAGGGCTGGAACCCGGACGCACCTACTATTACAGAGTATGCTCTCGGGAAATTCTCCTATACCAGGCATACAAGAAAGAATTCGGAGAGACGGCCGTCTCCCCCCTGCACTCATTCACCCTCCCCTCAGATGACTGCGGAGACTTCACCGCCCTCATCTTCAACGACCTGCACAAGCATTCCGGAACCCTGCAGGCCCTGTACTCCCGCGTCCGGGACATTCCCTACGACTTCGTGGTCTTCAACGGGGACTGCATCGACGACCCTGCCTCCCACGACGAGGCCACGGCATTCCTCAGCGAGCTGAACTCCACCGTCGGAGCCGCCGATATCCCTGTATTTTACCTCAGAGGAAACCATGAGATACGCAACGCCTACTCCATCGGCCTGCGCGAACTTTTCGACTACGTAGGGAACCGCACCTACGGAGCATTCAACTGGGGCGATACCCGCATCGTCATGCTCGACTGCGGGGAGGACAAGCCTGACGACCACTGGGTCTACTACGGCCTCAACGACTTTTCCGGGCTGAGGGCGGAACAGGTGGATTTTCTCCGCGGGGAGCTGGCCTCGGAGGAGTTCCGCAGTGCCTCCCGCCGGGTGCTCATACATCACATTCCGATCTACGCGATGGGCGATGCCTACAATCCCTGCCTGGAGCTGTGGGGCCCGCTGCTCGCTGACGCACCCTTCGACATCTGCATCAACGCCCACACGCACAGACACGCATACCACCCTGCCGGTTCTGTCGGAAACAACTTCCCGGTAGTAGTCGGCGGAGGCTACTCCATGGAAGGCGCCACGGTGATGGTTCTGAGCCGGAAAGGCGGGGAGATGACCCTCAAAGTGCTCGGCACCTCCGGAGACATACTCTTGAGTCTTAATTTATAACCACATCCTGAAATCATGTCAGACAACAATAAGAAAGCGGCCCTGGACTATCACCGTCTCGGCCGTCCGGGCAAGATAGAGACCCTGCCCACCAAACCTTACTCATCCCAGCACGACCTTTCCCTGGCCTATTCTCCCGGCGTAGCCTACCCCTGCCTGGAGATCAAGGACCGCGCGGAAGACGCCTACGAATACACCAACAAGGGCAATCTCATGGCCGTCATCTCCAACGGCACAGCCGTCCTCGGCCTGGGAGACATCGGGGCCCTCGCCGGCAAGCCGGTAATGGAGGGAAAGGCCCTGCTGTTCAAGATCTTCGCCGGATTAGACTGCTACGACATAGAACTGAACGAGAAGGATCCGGAGAAATTCAACGCCGCCGTCAAGGCCATAGCCCCTACCTTCGGAGGCATCAACCTCGAGGACATCAAGGCCCCGGAGTGCTTCGAGATAGAGCGCAGGCTCAAGGAGGAGTGCGACATCCCCGTGATGCATGACGACCAGCACGGCACGGCCATCATCTCGGCCGCGGGCCTGCTCAACGCCCTGGAGCTGCAGAACAAGAAGATAGAGGACATCCGGCTGGTAGTCAACGGAGCCGGTGCCGCCGCCGTCGCCTGCACCAACCTCTACATCGAGCTCGGTGTGCGCCGGGAGAACATCGTAATGTGCGACAGCAAGGGAGTTATCTCCACTTCCCGCACCGACCTCAACGCCATGAAGCGGACCTTCGCCACTGACCGCGACGTACACACCCTGGCCGAAGCCCTTGTCGGCGCCGATGTCTTCCTGGGCCTTTCCGTACGCAACGTCCTGACCAAGGAGATGATCCGCACGATGGCCGACCGCCCGGTCGTATTTGCCCTGGCCAATCCCGACCCCGAGATAGAGTATTCCGAGGCCATGACCTCCCGCGACGACCTGATATTTGCTACCGGCCGCTCGGACTACCCCAACCAGATCAACAACGTCCTCGGATTCCCCTACATCTTCCGCGGAGCCCTGGACGTACGCGCCACAGCCATCAACGAGGAGATGAAGCTGGCCGCCGTCTACGCCATAGCCGCGCTGGCCAAGCAGCCCGTCCCCTCTGTCGTCAATGCCGCATACAACATCGAGGAGAATATCCGTTACGGGCGCCACTACATCCTGCCCAAGCCTCTGGACCCCAGGCTGCTCTTGGCAGTAGCCCCGGCTGTGGCCAAGGCCGCCATGAGCTCCGGAGTGGCCCGGAGGCCCGTCACCGACTGGGACGAATATGAGGAGCACCTGCAGGAGATGATGGGCTACGACAACAAGCTCGTCCGCCGTTTCGCCGATGTGGCCCGCTGCCAGCCCATGCGGGTGGTCTTCGGGGAAGGCAATACGGACAATATGCTGGAGGCCGCCGTACAGGCAGGTTCGGAGGGACTCTGCCGCCCCGTCCTGCTGGGCAATGCGGAGCTTATCGGGAAAAGGGCCGCAGGTCTCGGACTGTCGCTCGATGGTGTGGAGATCGTCAATCCCAGGCATCCGGACGAGAAAGCCCGGAGGGAAAGCTACGCGGAGGCCCTGGCCACCAAGCTCGCCCGCAAGGGGTACACCCGTCAGGACGCGTACGAGAAGATGTTCGACCGCAACTACTTCGGCATGATGATGGTCGAGAGCGGCGATGCGGACGCCTTCATCGCCGGCACCTATACCAACAACGTGGCGGTAGCCTCCATCGCCCGCGACATAATCGGCATCCGTCAGGGATACAGCACCTTCGCAACGATGCACATCCTCAACACCAAGAGGGGTGTGTTCTTCCTGGCCGACACTATGATCAACGAGCGCACCGATGCCTCCACCTTAGTGGACATCGCCCGTCTTACTACCGGTGCGGTGGAATACTACGCATTTGACCCCGTGATCGCCATGCTCTCCTACAGCAACTTCGGTTCCAATCTGCAGGAAGGTGTATCCGCCGCCTGTCCCTCCGGAACCTGCGGAACCCCGTCTGCAGTCCATCAGGCCGTAGAGATCCTGCACCAGCGGTACCCCGACATGGTGGTGGACGGCGAGATGCGTGTCGATGTGGCGCTCAACAAGCAGCTGCGCGACCGCACCTATCCTTTCAACCGCCTGCATGGCAAGGACGTGAACACTCTGATTTTCCCGGACCTCAACTCCTCCTCCGCCGCCTGGCGCATGATGATGGAGATGGGAGCGGGCGAGGCCATCGGTCCTATCCAGATAGGGCTCAACAAGCCCGTGCACTTTATTTCGGTGGACGCTCCTGTGCGGGAGATTGTCAACCTGGCGACACTGGCGTCCCTGGACGCAGCCATCTACCTCAAGGCCGGCAACTGCCTGCTCGACAGATAATGTAATTTAAATGCACGATACTATGCTACAGAAAGGAGACAAGGCCCCGTACTTCGAGGGCCCGGACCAGGACGGTAACATCATCCGCCTGAGTGATTTTGCAGGACGCAGGCTCGTCCTCTACTTCTATCCCAAGGACAGCACTCCCGGCTGTACGGCCGAGGCCTGCGACCTCAGGGACAACTATCAGCGGTTTCTCGACCTCGGCTATGCCGTAGTGGGTGTCAGCAAGGACAGTACGGCCTCGCACCAGAAGTTCATCGCCAGGTACGGGCTGCCGTTTCCCCTTATTTCCGATCCGGAGACTGCTATTCTCCAGGCTTACGAGGCCTGGGGCGAGAAGAAGAACTACGGCAAGGTCAGCATTGGAACCCTCCGCAAGACCTACGTCATCGATGAGAACGGCGTCATCACCGACATCATCTCCAAGGTCGACACGAAGAACCATACTGCCCAGATACTTAAATAGTTCAAACCATATATAACAATGACGTTCAGGACAGATATAGGACATCTGGAAAAGACCAGGCCCTCCCATCGTGAGTATCAGCTCGTTACTTCGTAATTCGGTGATACTCAACAATGGGTCCCTCCCTCTAGTGCCGAGGGCGGCAAGTCTTTTCCAGATGTCCTATATCTGTCGTCAAGTCAACACAACTCAATAACAACATCTTGAAATCAAAAACAGAGATATGAAACGACCTATGTATTTTTTTATCAGCGTACTCGCTGCTGTATTATGTTCCGTCAATGCTTTTGCCGCGACTGTGGAGAACTCCAAACCGTTTGTTATTCCGGAGCTGAAGACCTGGGAGGCCGGCAAAGGAGACCTGACCATTTCCGGGACGATGCGGATAGCCGTGCCGTCCGGAGACGAGGAGCTGCTGCGGATAGCCGGGATGCTGGCTGAGGACTGGAACACTGTTGCCGGCTTTAAGCCGGAGGTTGTCGCCGGGAAAGGCGCTAAAGGAGATATTGTCCTGGAAATCAAGACAGACAAGAAGCTGGACAAGCTCAGCGGCGGCAGCACCGAGAGCTATTCGCTCAATATCACCGACCGCGTGCGGCTTTCCGCATCGACGGCCCGCGGCGTGTACTGGGGGACGCAGACCCTGCTGCAGCTGGCTGACCGCGCCCTGCAGGCTGACGCTGAGACCGATGGCATTGACCTGACCTGCGGCAGGATTCTCGACTGGCCCGACTACGGCATCCGCGGCTTCATGATGGACTGCGGCCGCAAGTACATTCCGATGAGCTACCTGCGCAAGCTCTCCCGCATCATGGCCTACTACAAGATGAACACCCTCCAGATTCACCTCAACGACAACGGCTTCAAGCAGTACTTCGGAGGCGACTGGGACCGCACCTACGCCGCATTCCGCCTCGAGTGCGACACCTATCCCGGACTGACCGCCCGTGACGGCCACTACACCAAGGCCGAGTTCATCGACTTCCAGGAGGAGTCCGCAGGCATGTATGTGGAGATCATCCCCGAGATTGACGTGCCCGCCCATTCCTTAGCCCTCACCCGCTACATGCCGGAGATAGGCTCTGAGGAGTACGGCATGGACCACCTGGACCTGTTTAAGCCCGAGACCTACGAGTTCGTGGACGCCCTCTTCAAGGAATACCTCGAGGGTGACCAGCCCGTCTTCCGCGGTCCCAAGGTGCATATCGGCACAGATGAGTACTCCAACAAGGACAAGGAAGTCGTGGAGAAATTCCGCTACTTCACCGACCACTACATCCGCCTCGTCGAGAGCTACGGCAAGCAGGCCGTAGTCTGGGGAGCCCTTACCCACGCTGACGGGGAGACCCCGGTCAAGTCGGAGAATGTAATCATGAACGCCTGGTACAACGGCTATGCCGATCCCAAGCAGATGGTGGAGGACGGCTACAAGCTCATCTCCATACCCGACGGCCTGGTCTACATCGTACCCGCTGCCGGCTACTACTACGACTACCTCAACGAGAAGTACCTCTACGAGAACTGGACACCCGCCCATGTCGGTGACGCCGTATTCGCCGAGCGCGACACGTCCATCCTCGGCGGCATGTTCGCCGTATGGAACGATCACGCGGGCAACGGTATCTCGGTCAAGGACATCCACGACCGCCTCTTCCCCGCCCTACAGACCCTGTCCGTGAAGATGTGGACCGGTGCGGAGACCTCCCTGCCCTACGCCGACTTCGACAGCAGCCGCTCCTGCGTGCGCGAGGCTCCGGGCATCAACTTCGCCGGCCGTATCGGCACTGAGCCCGGCTGCGTGCTGGAGATGGCCGAGGTGGCTCCCGGCACAGTCATGCCCTATCCCGAGATCGGCTATGGCTACACCGTCAGCTTCACCGTCGAGGGAGCTGCCGAGAAACCCGGCACAGAGCTATTCCGCTCAGAGGACGCCGTATTCTATCTCAGCGACCCGGTCAGCGGCATGATGGGCTTCGCCCGCGACGGCTACCTCAACACCTTCCGCTACAGCATCCTGGACGGAGACAGGCTCGAAGTTACGGTCAAGGGTGACAACCGCTCCACGACCCTGATCATCAACGGCCGCGTCATCGACCGGCTCGAGACCGAAAAGCGCTGGCACAACGAAGGCGAGAGCGTGATGTACTACGTTCCCACCCTCGTATTCCCCCTGCAGCAGGCCGGAGACTTCCAGAGCCGCATCACAGACTTGAAAGTCTACAACCACCTGCTGTAGTCCACCTGTTGTAGCCGGCTGCGGGCGAAAACTGATATCAAGCAACACACCAACATCCGCATTCCGTCTACTCTGATACGCATATATACAACCTCCTTATACAACAACGGCAGCAAATTCCGCGATTTGCTGCCGTTGCGGTATCAGCGAAAATGAACAGGCTGCTCTACAAGACATGTAGAAGCAGTTGTCTCTGCACGGGACTTCCACAACGGCACCGAATCACGGGAAACGCTGCCGTTGCGGTAAGAGCCGGGTGGGCTGGCACGCCTCAGGTGGCCTGGCGATGAGGTTCATCATGCACGGGAATTCCACAACGGCAGCAAATCACGGGAAACGCTGCCGTTGCGGTAAGAGCCGGGAAGGCTGACACGCCTCAGATGGCCTGGCGATGAGG
>DWYD01000130.1 GCA_019118865.1 Candidatus Coprenecus merdipullorum
GTATTATAAACTCTTAAACCTATCTACACAGTATGATTCAGATCAGCAACAAAGTGTTCTACATCGGAACCAATGACAGAAAGAAACACCTGTTCGAGAACAACTGGCCCCTGCCCAACGGAGTGGCCTACAACTCATACATCATCGCCGACGAGCATCCCGCACTGGTGGATACGCTCGAGTACGGCTCGGATCCCGACTACCTCTCCAATATCGATACCGCCCTCGGCGGACGCGACCTGGAGTATCTGGTGGTCAATCACATGGAGCCCGACCATTCCAGCATGATCGGAGAGATTCTCCGCCGCTACCCCAGGGTGAAGGTGGTGGCCAACTGCAAGACATTCAAGATTCTCGAGTCCTACTATCCCCTGCCCGCAGAGAACGTCTATGAGATCAAGGAGGGCGATATCCTCGATCTGGGCTATCACAAGCTAACTTTCGTGATGGTGCCCTGGGTGCACTGGCCCGAGACTATGGTTACATACGACACTGTGGACCAGATTCTCTTCTCCTGCGACGCATTCGGCTCGTTCGGAACTCTGGACGGAGGCATTTTCGATGATACGGCCAACTTCGATTTCTACGAGGAGGATATGCTGCGCTACTATTCCAACATCGTGGGAAAGTGGAGCGGCATGGTGCAGAAGGCCTTCAAGAAGCTGGAGGGTGTGCCTGTCAGGATTATCTGCCCCTCTCACGGCCTTATATGGCGCAAGGACCCGGGCAAGGTGCTGGCGCTTTACGACAAGTGGAGCAAGTATGAGGCTGAGGACGGTTTCGTAATCGCCTACGCCTCGATGTACGGCAACACGGAGAAGTTCGCCGACGAGATAGCCCGTCAGATATCGGCCCTAGGTGTCAGGGATATCCGCGTATATGACGTGTCCAAGACCCATGTTTCCTATCTGTTGACCGCTATCTGGAAACACAGGGGCCTCGTGCTCGGCGGCTGTGCCTACAACACCGGCATGCACCCCATGATGGCCCCGCTGACCCACGAAATCAGTGTATCGGCGCCTCAGAACAAGATTCTCGGTCTCTTCGGAGGCTCTAGCTGGAACGGTGCCGGAGTGAAGGCCCTGAAGGAGTTCGCGGAGAAGGCCAAGATGCCTGTGACCGGCGATCCCGCAGAGTTCCTCGGACGCCCGTTTGCATCAGACTTAGAGAAGACTGCCGCCTTCGCCAAGACCCTCGTGGATGCGATGCGCGGATAACATAAGACGGATCCGGGATTTTTTCCGTGACGGAATCTGGGACATCAATACCTCCGACCTTGGCCGGGTAAAGGCCAAGGTCGTCAGGTATATCAGGATAGTCATACTCACAGCCAAGAATTTCAGTCATCAGAATGTAGGACAACAAGCCGTGGCCCTGAGTTTTTTCACAACCATGGCCTTTGTCCCGTTTCTGGCCGTGGCTTTCGCCATATCCAACTACGCCGGGCTTGGAAACTATATGCGTGAGCTGATATACAAGAACTTCGGACACGACATGATAGTCGATCAGATTCTGACATTCGCCGACAACATCATAGCCGCCTCCCAACAAGGAATCTACGGGATTATCTCTTCTTTGATTTTTCTTTGGATGGTCATATGGCTGATGTCCAGAGTTGAATGGTCTTTCAACCGAATATGGAAAGTAGGACGCAACCGCATACTGTGGAGAAGAATTCTTGCGTATGTTCTGACAATTACCGCATCTCCTTTCATAATTATAGTATTCCTTTCTGTAGCACTATCCATATCTGATGGTATCAATGCTTTAGGATTGGATATACCTTTTCTGAGCTCTATCAGCAACTTCCTTATCTGGCTGACTTTTTTCGCATTTATTCTGATTGTCCTGACAGTACTGTATATTCTTGTACCCAATGCCAGGGTGAAGCTGCTGCCGGCAATTTCCGCTGCCGCTATTTCATCCATGGCTTTCACTCTGGTCCAGTATCTGTATCTGGAGACCCAGATGTTCGTATCCAGGATGAATGCAGTATACGGTGTATTTGCGGCCATACCACTGTTCATGGTGTGGCTCAACATAGGATGGTTCATTGTCCTGCTGGGCTCCGAACTGTCATACGTATTCCAGAATGTAGACCGGTATCCGCTGGAAGACATGAATTGATAACATTAAAAAAATTGATATACAATGAATACAGACTTGACTAAAGGCTTTGTCGACTTTATCGACGACAACAGGCTGCAGTCCCTGATACACGATACCAAGGAAGACCCTGCAGTCTATCGGGAAATCCTTAAGAAATCCCTTTCCAAACAACCTCTGACCGTAGAGGAGACAGCCGCGCTGATAGCGGTCAACTCCCCTGAGGGCCTGCACGAAATCTTCGAGACAGCCCGGGAGCTCAAGCGCTCGGTCTACGGCAACCGCATCGTGCTCTTCGCCCCCCTTTACATCGGCAACTACTGCACCAATGACTGCCAGTACTGCGGATTCCGCCGCTCCCTGCGCACCACCGTGCGCCACACCCTCTCTGACGAGGAACTTGTACGCGAGGTGAAGTCCCTGGAGGACGAGGGCCACAAGAGGCTGATTCTCGTATATGGCGAGCACGCCAAGTACACTCCTGAGTTCATAGCGCATACAGTGAAAATGACATACGCTACAAAATCCGGCAACGGGGAAATCCGCAGGGTGAATATCAATGCCGCCCCTCTGGACATCGAGGGCTACAAGGTGGTCAAGGCCGCCGGCATCGGTACATTCCAGGTATTCCAGGAAACCTACCATAAGGAGACATACGCCAAATATCATCCGTACAATACCCAGAAGAGCAACTATCTCTGGAGGCTGAACGCCATGGACCGCGCCTTCGAGGGCGGTATAGACGACATGGGTATCGGTGCCCTGTTCGGACTGTACGACTGGAGATTCGAAGTGCTCGGACTGGTGTCCCATGCGATACATCTGCAGGAGACATACGGTGTCGGCCCCCACACCATCAGCTTCCCGAGGATACAGCCGGCCAACGGACTTGAGCTCGATCTGCCGTATAAAGTCTCAGACCAAGACTTTAAGAAATTAGTGGCAATTCTCAGGCTTGCAGTGCCTTATACCGGCCTTATCATGACCGCCCGCGAGTCCAAGGCCATCCGCGACGAGGTGATGGAGTTCGGAGTATCGCAGATCGACGCCGGCACCAAACTGGAGATCGGAGGCTACAACAAGGAACGCAAGGGCGTCGAGCAGGCCATCGACGAGGAACAGTTCCAGGTGGGTGATACCCGCAGTCTGGACGAGGTGATCCGCTGGCTGCTCACCCGCGACTATATTCCCAGTTTCTGCACGGCATGCTACCGCGTGGGCCGTACCGGAGAGCATTTCATGGAATTCGCAATACCGGGATTCATTAAGCGCTTCTGCACCCGAAACGCTCTTCTGACCCTGGCGGAATACCTGGAAGATTACTCTTCAGACCTTACCAAGGACGAAGGTTACAAGCTCATTGACAGGGAACTGGCCAAGATGCCTGAGGGAGATGAGAAAAACTCTTTAAAAGAACGTCTCCAAAAAATACGCAAAGACGGCACCCGCGACATCTTGTATTAGTTTTTTGATTAATTTTGCAGAATGGATTTTACACAAAACGACTACGATCTGATTAACAAGGAATTCGAGGAGCTCCGCCTGGCTGCTCTCAAGAGGTGCGCCTCGCAGGAGGAATACGACGGTGTCCTCAAGGCTTTTGAATTTGCAAATGAGGCCCACAAGGGCGTCAGGAGACGCTCAGGGGAGCCGTACATCATCCATCCTATATCAGTGGCCAAGATCGTGGTAAACGAGATTGGCCTCGGCTATAAGTCGATCGTAGCCGCCCTTCTGCATGATGTGGTGGAGGACACGGAATATACCGTGGACGACATCAAGCGTCTGTTCGGCGAGAAGATAGCCTCCCTGGTTGATGGCCTGACCAAGATAAAGGCGGCCATGGACACTGATGGAGGCAATCTCCAGGCCGAGAATTTCAAGCGCATCATCCTGACTCTCAACGATGATGTCCGCGTAGTGCTCATCAAGCTGGCGGACCGCCTGCACAACATCCGCACTATCGGTTCCATGCCCGACTATAAGAAGGACAAAATCCTGAGCGAGACCATGTACATCTTCGTGCCGCTGGCCCACCGCCTGGGACTGTACAACATCAAGTCGGAAATGGAGAACATCTGGCTCCGCACCCGCGATCCCAAACTGTACAATGACATTGTAACCCGCATCGACGGTGTAATCAAGGAAAAGGGAGAGGCGATGGACAAGTTCATCAAACCGGTAGCAGATGCTTTGGATAATGCCGGATACCAGTTTGAGATAACCAAGCGTACCAAGACCCCCTACTCCGTCTGGCACAAGATGCAGCAGAAACACGTGGAATTCGAGGATATCTACGATATCTATGGCATCCGCATAATATTCACACCCAAGCCGGATGAGGACGAACGGACCCAGTGCTGGTACATCTACTCCCTCGTATCCGGGATCTATGCATCCAAGACCGACCGTATCCGCGACTGGGTAACCAGACCCAAGAGCAACGGTTATGAGGCCCTGCACTGCACGGTGATGAGCAACGGAGGAGGCTGGGTAGAGGTGCAGATCCGCAGCGAGAGGATGAATGAGATTGCCGAGAAGGGTATCGCCGCTCACTGGAGCTACAAGCAGAAAGGAGAGGAAACCAACTCGGAGAAAGAGATGGACCGCTGGCTGGATATGGTCCGTGATGTATTGGAGAACCCGGATGTCAATGCTCTGGAATTTCTGGACAAGTTCCACGATTCACTCTTAGGACAGGAAATCTACGTATTTACCCCCAAGGGCGAATCAAAATCCCTACCCAACGGCTCCACTGCCCTGGACTTCGCATACAGCATCCATTCAAAAATAGGCAATAAAGCCATTGCCGCCAAGATCAATTTCAAACTATCCCCACTATCCAGCATACTGCGCAACGGAGACCAGGTAGAAATCATCACGGCAGAATCTCAGAAACCACAACCAGAATGGCTGGAGTTCCTTCGCACAGGAAAGGCCCGGAACTATGTCTACGAAGCACTGAAGGATGATATTGACGACAGCATAAAACGGGGCCGGGAAATGCTGGAAAAAGAATTGGCCGGATATGGAGTCAAGCTTCAGGGCAATGTACTCAAGAAACTGCTCAGAGAATACGGAGCGAACACCAAAGAAGAGCTTTACAATAAGATATCCACAGGCATCATATCCCTAAAGGACCTGGAGAAAATCCTGCGCAAGAACACAGAAAATAAAAATGTAATATACTGGACCCTGCGCCTGTTCCGCAGCGGAAGGAAAGAGGACGGCGGTGAGGACGAGTTCAACGATGACGCGGAGAACTCAGAGGATGAGATGACCAATGCGGAAATCCGCGACCGCCTCATAAAGAACAAGCTGGATAAAAATAGAGATCTTATTCTTGCTGACAAGGAAGCCCAGGGCAAGGATCCCGACAGTCCTATCACCTACCGCATAGCTGACTGCTGCTACCCTATTCCTGGCGACACCATCGTAGGATTCATAAACGACAACGGAGAAGTTGTCGTACATAAGAAAACCTGCCCGGAAGCCGTAAACCTTGCCTCTATACACGGAGACAGGATAGTCAACGCCAAATGGAGCAAAAACACGGTAGCCTCGTTCCTGGCCCGCATCAAGATTTTCGGGACAGACCGTATGGGCATTCTCAATGAACTGACAAAGGTAACCACTCTGGTCCTGAACATAAATATCCGGAAAGTATACATCGCGACCCATGACAGTATCTTCGAAGGATACATAGACTGCTATGTCCGCAGTACCGAGGACCTGACAACGCTGATGGATCATATCAAGAAAATAAAAGGCGTTGAGAACGTCAGCCGAATAGATATCAAAGAGGACAGATAAAGAGAGATGAAGAAAGGAAAGAACCTACTAAATACAATCATTGTTACGGGAATATTCGCATTGCTTGTATTCCCCCCATCCTGTGCCAACACCTCCACCCCTCCTGAAGGAGGTCCGAAAGATACACTGGCTCCTGTTCTGCAGGAAGTGATACCTGCATATAACTCCACCGGCCATCCTAGAGACGTAAAGCACAGTTATGTATCATTTGAGTTCGATGAATACGTCGTCCTGAATAACCCGAATTCATACATATTCTTATCCCCGCCGCAATCAAAGCCACCGACAGCCAAGATTAAAGGGAAGAAAGTTATTGTTTCCTTCGAAGAGCCTCTGGACTCCTGCCAGACATATTCGCTGTCCCTTGGGGAGGCCATCAAGGACAATAATGAAGGAAATCCATTTCCTCCCTACACTTACAGTTTCTCCACAGGTGAACACATAGACTCACTGTTTGTATCCGGGAATATTGTAGAGGCATCCACTATGCTGCCTATGTCCAATATCACCGTTTTGTTTCACACAGACCTGTCCGACTCTGCCATTTTCAAAGTAAGACCCAGGGCCGCTGCAAAAAGCGACCTATGGGGATATTTCACTGTCAGGAATCTTCCAGTCGATACAGTCTACAAAGTATATGCAATAGAAGACTTGAACAACAACAATCTGTATGATCCTGACCAGGAAATGGTCGCATTCCTTGACACGCTTGTCATTCCCACCAACGTCATGCACCCCGATTTACCGGAACTGGTGACTGTGGAGATGACCGATACACTGGCATGTCTTGCCAGACCGGCACAGCTTTCTCTATCCATGTTCAAGGAAGTGTCCCGCAGACAGCTTCTCAGGGCCAGAGAACGGGTTTCCCGCAGGCAGATGTACCTCAAGTTCGCAGCACCCTACCCTCAGATTGACTCCCTTATTCTCGACGGAATTCCGCAAGAAAAACTCATATTTGAACACAATTACTATCGCGACAGCATCACTATCTGGATCAATGACCAAGGACCTGTTCCGGACACATTGAACATGAGGCTTTCATACCGGAGAACTGATGATTCCCTCAATGTCCTGGTGCCTGTAACAGACACCATAAAGATGATCCGTCCCAAAGGTAGGATGGTGGAGAACAGATGGGGAGAGATGGTGGAGGAGGCTGATACTTTGGCGGCATACAAAGTGGACGCGTCACCAGAAAAGATTGACCAGGACGGCATCATTATCCTGTTTGAGTCTCCCATGATACAGACTCCTTTCGACTCCGTCACCATAATCTCGAAGAATACCCGTGAGCAGACAGCTCCGGCACCTTTTACAGTTGAAAGGGACACTGCCAATATCAGGCGATATATTCTACGGATGGAAGAGAATATGGTCGCCGGCTATGAATACACACTCCGGATTCCGGACAGCCTGTTCCTTGACATTGACGGAATATATTGTGACAGTCTGGTACAGTCATTCAGCCTGCCCCAGGACGAGAGCCTCAGCTCTATGACAGTTGAAGCCTCCAATGTACATGAAAAATACATGATTGAACTGGTAGACGAGAAACGTACAAATGTGTACCGGACATACCATATTGATACAGCATCCGTACTTGTATTCCCATACCTGAAAGCCGGAAAATACTCTCTGCGCATCACAGAGGACAAAAACGGCAACGGACAGATCGATACAGGTGAACTGCTTGAGCACAAGCAGCCAGAAAAGGTAAAAATGTTCCGTTTCAATGATGCCGTTGGCAACAACGCCTATATCACGGACATTCCGGAACGAACGGAACTCATACAGACTATTGATATTGGAGAGATGTTCAAATGAAACTACTACGTGAAATAATACTGGTTATCTCACTGTCCTTTATATCATTTTCCATGTTCGGACAGAATGATACCGTATCGAGGATCAAGCCGGGAGTTCAATGGGACACCGCAGTGGTGATTAAGCCAGTACATACTCCCGAGCATCTAATCGGTATCAAATATGATTACTCTTTCACCAGCGTTTCCATGACTCCCAAAATGGGCGTCAAGCCAGTTCAGTCACCTGTCAATGTAGCTGTCCTCTATACTTACTATCATCCTCTGTGGAGCGTGATAGACATATTCGGACTCCAGACCGGTTTGCGTTATACCAAATACGGTTTTGTAAACGGAGAGTATAATTTCGAGAATTTCGAGCAGACTGTCTCAATAGTCGAGCTGCCTCTTATCTCGGCATTCCATATTGATTTAGGAGATCATTTCCGCGTGCTGCTCAGTATAGGTCCTTTTATTGGATATCGTTTTGCAACCACCAAGGATAATGGTTTCGACTGTTTCGACAACCGGATTGACTACGGTATTCAAGGAGGGGCAGGACTTGCATATATTATCGGAAAAAGATTCGAACTGCATCTGGAAGGAACATTCCATTACTCTCTCTCGATGCTCTATCATCCGGAAAAGATGAGCAGTGTATCGTGGATCTACTCTTATCCCTGGCAAGCCAGCATCGGGCTCGGATTTCATGTAAAGCTTAACTAAAGAAAATATGCACTATATCACTGCAAATATAGGAGATAGCCTGCTCATAGGTCATGACGCGGGCAGGACAGTCGTCCAGAGTATGTGCAACTGCGACACCAATGACCTGGATGCTGCCGTACAGCAGTGCCTCGGCCTGTACGAGGCCGGCTCGCAGCTGGTCAGGCTCACCACCCAGGGCCTCCGCGAGGTGGAGTCTCTCGGGATGATCAAGGCCCGCCTCAGGGCAATGGGCATCCCCGTCCCCCTGGTGGCCGACGTTCACTTCTCCTCGGATGTGGCCATCGCCGCAGCCGCAGTGGCCGACAAGGTCCGCATCAATCCCGGCAATTTCGCCAAGGACCACGAGGTGGCGTGCTGCCAGTTCCGCAGGTTTCTGGAAGAATGCCGCAGGCACGGGACGGCCGTCCGCATAGGCATCAATCACGGCTCCTTAGGTGCCCGTATAACAGAGCTCTACGGCAATACACCTAAAGGAATGCAGGAGGCCATGTCAGAGTGGGTGCAGATGTGCATCGACGAGGATTTCTACAATGTGGTGCTATCGCTCAAGGCCAGCAACGTCCCGGTCATGACCCAGGCCTATATCCTCCTTCAGCAGTGGATGGAGGAGCGCGGCATCATCTTCCCCCTGCATCTCGGAGTCACCGAGGCCGGCAACGGGGACATGGGCCGCATCAAGTCGGCGGCCGGTCTGGCGACCCTGCTCTCCCGCGGCATCGGGGATACCATCCGGGTATCTCTCACCGAGCCCCCGGTCAATGAGATTGTCCCGGCAAGGCTCATAGCAGAGTTCTTCGACACGGCTCAGAAGCCCTCTGACTATCAGACCGGCGTCAGGGATGGAGTCCCTTCCTTCGAGCTCCGCTGCGTCTCCCACGAGGAGTTCATCGTCAAGGCCTCATGCATACTCGGCCCCATGCTGGTGAATAAGGAAATAGACGATTTCGACATCCGCTGCATCTATGGAGATAAGGAGGCTGATAAATCTGAGATAGAGCAGTTTAAATCCGACATAATGCAGGCCACGCGCCGCCGCATCACCCAGTGCGAGTACATCGCCTGCCCCAGCTGCGGCCGGACCCTCTACGACATCGAGTCCACTTTCAACGAAGTGAAGCGCCGCACTTCCCATCTCCGCGGCCTGACCATCGCGGTCATGGGCTGCATCGTCAACGGCCCTGGCGAGATGGCCGACGCCGATTACGGCTATATCGGCGAGGGACGCGGCAAGGTGTCCATCTACCGGGGTAAGGAGGCAGTAGTGCGCTCCGTTCCTCAGGAGAAGGCCATAGACGTGCTGCTGGAGCTTATTGAGAAAGACGGACGCAGTACAGACGGCCGCCCTCAGCGCGGATGACCTTCAGCCGGTCTCCGGTGCTTGCCGAACCGTATTCCATGACGGCCTCATACTGCCTGCCGCCGTATTCTACCTTACCTGAAGGACACATTTCGGTGGCAGCCGTAACTTCCTGTCCTACACATCCTGCGATAGTGCCGGTCTCCACTCCTACCCAGCCTTCGTCTCCCTTGAGCTCGGTCTTCTGAGCGATGTAGGAGAACGACTTTTTAGGGAAGAGCTTGGATGCGCCCCAGATGGACAGAATCAGGGCCAGGACGGTGGATACCAGGACTATGGCGCAGGGGGTGAGGATGACCTGAAGGTTGAGGTGTCCCTCGAAATACAGGAGGTCATTGTCCACCATTGCGAAGATGAGGGCCCCGAGCGAGAGGATGGCTCCGATGATGCCCGCCACCCCGAATCCCGGCGTGACGAATATCTCCACCCCGAGCAATATCAGTCCTATTACGAACATCACTATCCCCCAGTTCATGGCCAGGCCGTGGATGTACAGGGGCGAGAAATAGAGCACTGCCCCGAGAATTGCTATGATGGAAGGCAGGCCGAGTCCAGGGGACTGCACCTCAAAGTAGATGCCTCCGATGATCATCATCAGGAAAATTCCCTGCAGGACAGGGGACATCATGAAGAGGATGAACCTCTCGAGAG
>DWYD01000131.1 GCA_019118865.1 Candidatus Coprenecus merdipullorum
GCAGTGACAGGGTGCCCAGCACATTGGTCCTCGCGAAGGTGAAAGGGTCCTTGATCGAGCGGTCCACGTGGCTCTCGGCAGCAAGGTGAATCACGCCGTCGATGTCGTATTTCTCAAAGATTCCGCACACCGCCCCGAAGTCGCAGATGTCGGCCCGCACGAACACGTAGTTCGGGGCCTGCTCGATGTCCTTCAGATTGGCCAGGTTGCCCGCGTAGGTCAGCTTGTCCAGGTTCACGATGCGGTACTCGGGGTACTTGGTCACGAAGAGGCGCACGACGTGGCTCCCGATGAAGCCCGCACCGCCCGTTATCAGTATGTTGCGTTTATATTCCATTGTAAGAGGTTGTAAAATTGTTATTTGTTGTGATGTTTCCCGGTCAGTCTACGCTCCTCCTCGTCGGCGATGCGGAGGAGGTACTGACCGTACTGGTTCTTGGACATAGGACGTGCGGTCTCGCGCAGCTGGTCCGGTGTTATCCACCCGCTGCGCAGGGCGATGTCCTCCAGGCAGGCCACCTTCTGGCCCTGACGCTTCTCGATCACCTCGATGAACGTCGAGGCCTCGGCCAGAGAGTCATGAGTGCCGGTGTCCAGCCAGGCGAAGCCCCGGCCCAGGGTCTCCAGACGGAGCTTGCCGCGCTCGAGGAACTCCTGGTTGACGGAGGTTATCTCCAGCTCGCCGCGGGCTGACGGCCTAACGTTGGCAGCAACATCCACAACCTCGTTGGGATAGAAGTAAAGACCCGTGACGGCGTAGTTCGACTTAGGGTGCGCCGGCTTCTCCTCGATGCTCAGCACATTGCCCTTGCCGTCTATCTCCGCCACGCCGTAGCGCTCCGGATCCGCCACCCAGTAGCCGAAGACCGTCGCAAGCCCCTCTTTCTCCGCCCTGTTCACTGCCCTGCGCAGCATCACGGTGAAGTAGCTGCCGTAGAAGATGTTGTCACCAAGCACCAGGCAGGCAGCATCGCTTCCGATGAACTCACGGCCGATGATGAAAGCCTGGGCCAGGCCGTCCGGTGAAGGCTGCTCGGCATACTCGAAGCGCACACCGAAATCCGAGCCGTCCCCGAGAAGACGTCTGAAGCCGGGAAGGTCCTCCGGTGTGGATATGATGAGTATCTCACGGATACCGGCAAGCATAAGTACCGATATCGGGTAGTATACCATAGGCTTGTCATAGATCGGGATCAGCTGCTTGCTGATGCCCTTCGTTATGGGATAGAGCCGGGTGCCGGAGCCGCCGGCCAGCACAATTCCTTTCATAACTGTTTTATATTTTCCATTTCCGCAAACTTACAAAAGAATTCCCAAGTAACGAATCTCCATTGCAGGATTTTCATCCGCCCTGCTCTGCAGCACCGGGAACAGGAGGCTGCGGAGCTACTTTTTCCCACTGTATAGAATCATCATCGAAAAGCATCCTGCGATGTCGCCGCACTGAATCCCTACGCTCATCCCAGTCAATGCGGGAACGGCGGGCAGCCCTGTCACCCCAACGACCGCGTTCTACAGCACTTCTGAAGCGGCGGGTGATATCCTCACTCAGATTAACGCGCGTGGAGTCTATCCTGCGTGTCTCTATCGGAGTTACTGCATCCTTGTATTTGGCCCGTCCGATACCGAAGCGCATATCCCCAGGCACACCACGGATATTAAGACCAGCCTTGAAAGGCAACGGAGACTTGAGGATGGAAATATGGTAGTCGAAACTCATATCCAGATTCTGTACTCCGCCTACTGCTGCCTGATAACGGTCTATTTCCACCAGGAACGGATAGATATTGACACTACCGTCCTCAACAGTAATATTGACCGAGATACTGTCTATAAGATTCTCTTCCTTATTCTTGAACATCAGCTTTTTAGAAATCTCAGCAAAGGTCTTTCCGTCCATCAGCACGAGGGAATCGCCGCGGATATAGACAGCTGCACGCAATGAGGGCACTTTGATATTCAACAAAGAATCGAGCACACCCTCAGCAGCAATATCCATCTGGACTTTGCCCTTGAAAGACTCGAGCATCGGCACCAGGGAGTCTATAGCCGGAGTGGCATCTATCAGTGACGCTATGTCTATGTCATGAACCTTAAAATCAAAGCCGGCATAACCGAATTTGGAAGAGGCAGCCTTATATATCAGCGAAGCCCTCAGCGAGGCGTTGTCAAGTGCATCGAGAGTAAGGTCCTCCAGATAGACATGGCTGTTTTTCAGTTCAGCTTTACCCTTGATGTTCCTGAATACGTATTTGCCGAAACGAAGTCTGTCAATGTTCGTAGTAAGGTCAAAACTTATATTACCGGGCACTTCAAAAAGCCGGAGCGCAGTCGAAACTGTATCGGACTCCACCTCCTGTTCAGAGGCCTCAGGTGTCGCGAATGCCCTCATAAGCTGGTTGACATTAAGATTTTTGGAACTGATGTCCAAATCCGCACGGAGCAGATGTCCCCTTTTCAGCGCTCCGTAAAGATCATAAACCGTACCGGAAAGCGTAACATTGGACCTTCCTACTCTGACGACTGCCTTCTCAAGCGATATTTTCCTGTCTCCGAACTTAATCACAGTACGGTTGAACCGCACAGGCAGGGCGCATTGAGGGGTCTCTGCCACCAGCCGGTTGAACCGCAAGGTGCCCGAAGGAATCCACAATGAGTCGCGTACCTTATCGGCCTGCAGCCTGATTACGCCTTTCTTCATACCACCGGATATTTCCCCCATTACCGCATATATTGAATCCGTCTCGACATTGAGACTGACTCTAGGCTTCTTTTTCTCACTTCCTCTGGGTCGGAACGAGGCCTTAATCTGCCCTTTCGCACAGAAAACTCCGAGAGAATCCCCCATTCCACCACGCAGACGGTTGAATCCGATGGTTGCCGAAGGCCTCCAGGATGAATCTCTCAGTTTATCAGCCAGAAGACTCACCTGACCCTTGTTCAGTCCTCCTCTGAGATCTCCGTACTTGGCGAACAGCGAGTCAGTTCCAACTTCCACCTCCATCCGCGGACGGTCCGCTCTTTCGGGATTGGGCCCTAGAGCAGCTGTCACCTCACCCTTGCCTAGGAAAATCTTCAGCGAGTCCCCTATGGAAGCCCCGAGCCGGTTCATCTGAAAATCAGCCTTCATTCTGAACACCCGCGTTGTATCCTTCGGTCTGGTAGAGATGACCCTCAGCCTCAGACTGTCGGCCAATGCATCAGCTCCAGGACTCTTCAGGTATAACCTGGATATCTGACCGTCTAATCCTAAAGCCTTGCCTCCGAAAAATTTCAAATCAATATCTCCCTCCGCATCCAGACCGGAAGAAGTATCCCTGACGGAAACCCTGTTCATATACAGTTTGCCAGCGGCAAATATCCGGCCGTAATCCTGATTGCTGACTGTAGACAACCTTGTGCGCACCTTCATATCTGCATCCAGCACTCCGGAAAGATCTATTCCGTCCTTGAGCGGAAATGTCTTGGAAATACTGCCCATATCCACCTTGGCCTTGGCATTCAAAACTATCAGAGGATCCTCGAACAGATCAGTAACCCTGGCATCGGCCAACACATCCATATCATTGCCCTGAAGCTGAAATATCTTAAGATCAAGGAAAGACTCCTGCTCCTGCATCAGATCCACGAATGCATCAAAGTCAGCATTCAGACGGTCTATGCCATAAGGCAGGCCCTCATATTGCGCAGCAGCATCTTCTATCCTGAGGCACAGCGAAACTGCTGGAAGAATTCCGCTGCCGTATGCTCCGCTTATCCCTCCTTCCAGGACAACCCTGCCGTCCGCCGTCAGGTCACGATGCTCCACTACAGACTCGGGAATCATCTCCAGCACCTTTTCAACCGACGGGGCCACGGCTGAGAACTTCAAGTCAAGATCCGCTGCATGCCTCAGAGTATCCTGCCTTACCGTTCCGTTCAGGGCCAGACGCACACCGTTTACTCCCAGGGCGGCATCACGCAGCACCACTTTCATACTGTCGGCATTGTATCCTATTGCTGTTCTGAGATCCACAGCAGCACGCCTGAGCAGCATACGTCCCTGATGAGCATATAGAAGATTCCTGCAGGAGAACTCCAGGTCAGCAGCAGCACCTCTCGACCCCATGCCCATTTTCAGACGGGTGCTGATTCCCGCCACACGTGCATACACGTCATTTGTACGGTCGTTGAATATCACACTTGTATTCCTGATTCTCAATGACCTGAGCACAATGGCATCGGGGCGGAACCCTCCTGCGGTCACGGTATCAGGCTCCATCGTATTTTCAGAATAAGGAATAAAATTCCAGTTAGCCCTGCCACTGGCGTCTTTCCAGGCATAGACCCTGGCGCTGTCAAGGAGTATGCGATGAATCACCACTTTATTGTCCTTTAGATACGGCATGGGACTGACTGTTATCCTGCAACGGGCGAACTGCAGCAGAGAATCCCTGTGAGGCATGGGCTTCCGACCTCCGGACGTATCGGCGGCACCATGAACGACAAGATGTCCGTCATCAATTACGAGAGTAAGGCGTGGAAACGAAGAGAAAAACGTCACATCCACTTTTCCTACCTTGATATCAGCATCAAGATACTTATTGGCGGCAGCCTCCACTACAGGAGTAAGCCTTGAGGGCGTAAGAACGAACCAGAGAACACATGCAAGGGCCAGCAGTAACAGTCCCAGGACTGAAGCTATGGCAGCCAGGCATATCTTTAAGGTCTTTTTTAAACGAGGATTCATAACTTGCTGCATTAATGACGCTGCAAGTTAGTAAAAAAAGCACACAGATGTTCCTAAAGAGTACGACCCTGATGTACTGTTGACAGTTCCTCCGGCACAACCGTACCGACAAGTGTAATGTCATCTGAGGAGAAATTAGGGTCTATACGCATCCTGCCGTCAACACCGTCCTTGGGCAGTGTCAATGTGATACGGCACGATGCGGCAGCTCCGGAGACATTAAAATAAAGAATGGTATTGCCTCTTCTGTCTGTATCGAAACGCACACCGGAGACCGTTCCGTCCACTGTAATGCCTCCTACACCGTTAACACCCGGTCCCCTGAGCGGTGCCACCTGGATGACTGCCCTGTCATCAGAGACCGACACAAAATTAGTGACTGAAGAGACCACCACGCTTTCTCCTGATACGAGCACCAGTCTTTCAGCTTCCAGTACAAAGCTCATGTTCCTGACAGCCTCTGCTGCCGCAGCAGCCTGGACAGAATCCCGGACATCCTCCATTTCCTTGCGCAATTCACCATCCTGCCGGACGGCTCCGGCTGCTGTGACACATATCATCAGCAGGGCACATGCGAAAATCAAACTTGTCGTTTTCTTCATTATTTTTCTTTTTTGTTGCCTTTAAAAGTACAAATACCGTACCACCTGCATTTGCAACAGAGTTGCACAGCACAAAAGATACTTTTGCGCAGTTTTAAAATAACCGAAATACTCATCATATGAAACAGACCATAAAGACACTCTTATTGGGCATACTCTGCATCTCGACATGCTGCGTACTGTCCTCCTGCAACAACACATCCGGCAACGGACACTCCCACTCCGAGGAAATGCACGATCATGCTCATGACGGGCACGACCATCATGCGCACGAAGAACACAGCCACGAGGGGCATGCCCACCATGATCATGATGGGCACAGCCACGAAGGACATGACCACGGTCATGCCGAAGCGGATGCCCATTCCCATGAAGAGGGAGAAGGCAATCCCGATGAGATAACCCTCAGTGCCGAAAGCGCCGCTGCGGCCGGAGTAATGGCCGAGACCATACTCCCCGGCAAGTTCCGCGGAGTCCTCGAGGTAAGCGGACGCATAATGCCGGCTCCCGAGGATGAAACGACGGTGGTGGCAAATGTTCCGGGCGTGGTATCCTTCGCTTCCCCCCTTGTGGAAGGCAGCTACGTAAAAGAGGGCAGCCCCATGTTCACCATATCTTCCCGTCACCTGCAGGACGGAGACCCCGTGCAGAGGGCCAGAATCGAGTATGAGACCGCCAGGCAGGAATACGAGAGGGCTGCCAAGCTGGTAGAGGACAATATCGTCTCACGACAGGAGTATGAGGCCGCAAAGGGCCGCTATGAGACCGCCCGCCTCACTTACGAGGCTCTGGCTGCTGACGGAGTAGAGAACGGCACTGTCGTCAAATCTCCCATCAAAGGATATGTCAAAAACTGCTTAGTTAAGGAAGGCGATTATGTTTCGGTCGGCACTCCGCTTGCCGGCGTCATCACTGGGAACAAATTGTACCTCAAGGCCGATGTATCCGAGAGATACCTCAACCGTCTGCCCGGAGTCAAGGACGCAAACTTCAGGCTCTCATACGGCGACCGCGTCTACAGCACCACCGAACTCGGAGGCCGTCTGCTCGGCTACGGCCGCTCGACCGACGAGACCAACGCCTACATTCCCGTAACATTTGCCTTCAACGGCACTGAGGACATCCTCCCCGGAGCCTTCGCACAGGTATGGCTCCTCTCCGCCGAGAGGGACGGGGTCATCTCCCTCCCTGTCGAGGCCGTCACTGAGGCGCAGGGCCACTACTTCGTATATATCAAGATGGACGAGACCTGCTACAAGAAGCAGGAGGTCACCCTCGGAGCCACTGACGGACAGCGCCATGAGATACTCTCCGGGCTCAAGGGCGGCGAGAACGTAGTGACCCGCGGCGCAATCCACGTCAAGCTGGCCTCTGCAAGCAACGCCATCCCCGCACATTCCCATACCCATTAATATCCGACAGCCATGCTCAATAAGATCATACATTTTTCCCTGCAGAACCGGCTGCTGATACTCGTCGCGGCCATTCTGCTCTTCGCCGCCGGACTATACCGGACCTTCAACGCGGAGATAGACGTCTTCCCCGACCTCAATGCCCCGACAGTAGTCGTCATGACCGAGGCGGGCGGCATGGCCGCGGAGGAAGTAGAGCAGCTCGTGACCTTCCCCATCGAGACGGCCGTCAACGGCGCCACCGGAGTGCGCAGGGTGCGTTCCTCCTCGACCAACGGATTCTCCGTAGTATGGGTAGAGTTCGACTGGGGCACTGATATCTACCTTGCCCGCCAGATTGTATCCGAGAAGCTGGCCGCGGCCGCCGACGACCTGCCGGACAACTCCGGAACTCCGACCCTCGGCCCCCAGTCCTCCATCCTCGGAGAGCTGCTGATAGTGTCCCTGACCGCCGACAGCACCTCGATGCTGGACCTCAGGACATTGGCCGACTGGACCTTCCGTCCCAGGCTGCTCTCCACCGGAGGTGTGGCCCAGGTAGCGGTGCTCGGAGGTGACATCAAGGAGTATCAGGTCCTCATCCATCCCGAGAAGATGAAGCACTACGGCGTCACCCTCGGCGAAGTGATGGAGGTGACCCGCGGCATGAACCAGAACACCAACGGAGGTGTCATCTACGAATACGGCAGCGAGTACATCGTACGCGGAGTGGTATCGACCCAGGACGTGCAGGAGATGGCCGCAGCCGTCATCAAGACTACCGAGAGCGGAATGCCCGTGACCCTCGAGGATGTGGCCGATGTACGCATCGGCGCACAGCAGCCCAAGCTCGGTCTGGCCTCTGAGCGCGGCAAGCCGGCCGTACTGCTGACAGTCACCAAGCAACCCAACACCGGCACCATCGAGCTGACCGAGAAACTGGACGCAGCCATCGCCGACCTGCAGAAGAACCTGCCCGCCGACGTGCATGTGTCCACCGACATCTTCCGTCAGGACACATTTATCGAGAACTCGATCAACAATGTAAAACGCTCCCTCTATGAGGGCGCCATCTTCGTGGTCATCGTCCTCTTCGTCTTCCTGGCCAATTTCCGCACCACTATAATCTCGCTCATCACCCTGCCCCTCTCGCTGCTCGTCACGATTCTCGTGCTCGACGCCCTCGGGCTGAGTCTCAACACCATGAGTCTCGGAGGTATGGCCATCGCCATCGGCTCCCTCGTGGACGACGCGATAGTGGACGTGGAGAACGTCTGGAAACATCTGCGGGAGAACCGGGCCCTGCCGCCCGACAAGCGGCTGCCGGTAATCGACGTGGTGTTCAACGCCTCGAAGGAGGTGCGTATGCCGATTCTGAACTCGACCCTGATCATCATCGTCAGCTTCGTGCCCCTCTTCTTCCTCAGCGGCATGGAAGGCAGGATGCTCATTCCACTCGGAATATCCTTCATCGTAGCCCTCTTCGCCTCGACCATCGTGGCCCTGACCCTGACGCCCGTACTTTGCTCCTACCTCCTTGGCGGCAAGAAGCACAGCACCAAGGTGCCCAAAGAGGCCTTCGTGGCCGTGTGGCTCAAGAAGCACTACCGTAACGGACTCAACTGGGCCCTCAACCACAAGGCCATAGTAGGCGGCTCCACCCTCGCCCTCTTCGCCGTGGCCCTCGCCCTCTTCTTCACCCTCGGACACAGCTTCCTGCCCTCGTTCAACGAAGGCTCGTTCACCATCAACGTCAGCTCCCTGCCCGGAGTCTCCCTCGAGGAGTCCGACAAGATAGGACGGCAGGCCGAGGAGCTGCTGCTGACCATACCCGAGATACAGACAGTGGCCCGCAAGACCGGCCGCGCCGAGCTGGACGAACACGCCCTCGGAGTCAATGTATCCGAGATAGAGGCACCTTTCATCCTCGATGAGCGCTCCCACGCGGAGGTTCTGGATGAGGTGCGCGAGAAACTCTCGACCATCACCGGAGCCAACATAGAGATAGGACAGCCCATCAGCCACCGTATCGACGCCATGCTCAGCGGTACCCAGGCCAGCATCGCCATCAAGCTCTTCGGAGACAACCTCAACGACATGTTCGTCATCGGCAACCGCATCAAGAGCGCCATCAGCGGTGTGGAGGGCATAGCCGACCTCAACGTAGAGCAGCAGATCGAGCGTCCCGAGCTCAAGATCACCCCCAAGCGCGACATGCTCGCCCGCTACGGCATCTCCCCGCCGGCCTTCGCCGAGTTTGTGACAGTGAACATGGCCGGCGAGACCGTATCTCAGGTCTACGAGGAGGGCAAGACCTTCAACCTCGTAGTCCGCGCCTCGGAGGACAACCGCGGCGACATGGAGAGCATCCGCAACCTGATGATCGACGATGCCGATGGCTGCAAGATACCCCTCTCCTACGTGGCTGACGTGGAGTCCTCGATGGGCCCCAACACCATCAACCGCGAGAACGTGAAGCGTAAGGTCGTCATCTCCGCCAACACCCGCGGACGCGACCTGCGCGGAGTGGTCAACGACATCCAGAAGATAGTAGACGAGGAAATCGTACTGCCCGAGGGCTACCATATCGAGTACGGCGGACAGTTCGAGAGCGAACAGGCCGCCAGCCGGACCCTCCTGCTCACCTCCCTGATGAGCATCGTGGTCATCTTCCTGCTGCTGTACATGGAGTTCAAGAACGCCCGTCAGAGCGGAGTCGTACTGCTCAACCTGCCGCTGGCCCTGATCGGAGGCGTATTTGCCCTGATCATCACCTCCGGAGAGCTCAGCATCCCGGCCATCATCGGCTTCATCGCCCTCTTCGGAATCGCCACCCGAAACGGCATGCTGCTGATCAACCGCTACAACCACCTGCACACCGAGGAGCACCTCTCCGTACGCGAATGCATCCTCCAGGGCTCCCTGGACCGCCTCAACCCCATCCTGATGACGGCCCTCTCGTCGGCCCTCGCCATGATTCCACTGGCCATCAACGGAGACCTGCCCGGCAACGAGATCCAGAGCCCCATGGCCAAGGTAATACTCGGAGGACTGCTCACCTCCACACTGCTCAACGGCTTCATCGTGCCGATAGTCTACGACTGGATGCACCGCCGCGAGCGCAAGGCCGAGAACATTGAACAAGCAAAGAATTAATACGACATATACAATGAAAATATTTAACAATATACTACCGTTTCTGACCGCCGCAGCGCTGGGTCTTTCCGCCATGCCCTGCGGCAGCCTCCGGGCCCAGAGCATGGAGAGCATCGACTCGGTGCTGGCCGCAGTGGAGAGGAACAACCTCGAGCTCCGCGCCCTCCAGCAGAACAACGAGGCCTCCCGGCTCGAAATCCAGGCCCAGAACAACCTCCAGCAGGACCTCTCCGTATCCTACAGTCCCTTCTTCACCCGCGGCTATGACGGAGTCGCCAGCTCCGAGCTCGTAGTCTCCATGGGCTTCGACTTCCCCTCGCAGTACGTGTCAAGGAGCAAATCCGGCAAGCTGCAGAATGAGGCCCTCGACATGCAGTACGCCCTCCAGCGCAGGGACATCCTCCTGCAGGCCCAGCTCCTGTGCCTCGACCTCGTCCGGCTCAATCAGGAAAAAGAGCTGCTGGATACGAGGATGACCAATGCCGACGAGCTCCTCGCACTGATGGAGAAACGCTTCTCCGAGGGAGGCGCCAATGTCATTGAGGTCAATAAGGTGAAAATGGAGCGGATGAACGTCCGCACCCTCGCGGCCCAGAACGAGGCCGCACGGCAGAATACTCTTCAGACCCTCAGGGCAATGAACGGGAACATCCCCGTGGAACTGCTGGCCGCCGAGTATCCTGAAGCAGCGGAGGTCGTGAACTACGATGAGTTCTACGCCGAGGTGATGGCCACCGACGCCGGCATCCTCTCCGCTGAGGCCTCCGTAAACGCCGCCGCCCAGGAAATCAAGGTCAACAAGCAGAACTGGCTGCCCAAGCTGGAGGTAGGCTATCGCCGCAACACCTCCATGAACGAGGCCGCCAACGGCTTCCTTGTCGGAGCCTCCCTGCCC
>DWYD01000132.1 GCA_019118865.1 Candidatus Coprenecus merdipullorum
GCACAGGGACTGTACGAGGCCACAGACGAGGAGTACATCTGCCAGAACCCGGAGTTCATAAGGTATTCCGTCAATGAGGCTGTCAGGATGGGTATTCCTATGGTGACTCCTCCTGGCGTGCTCGGAGCCCAGATAGACGCCAAGAAGTTCTGCGACCACCTGCCTGTGAAGGACCTGCCGGCCAGTTCCCTCGCGGCGGCCATTTACCTCTGTTCGGGAGTCCGTACTATGGACGGCGGCACCTATCAGGATGTCTCGGAGGATGATCCCGACTTTGTAGCGGACATGGAGCTGGTGCGTATGGCATTCCCCCGCAAGGTGCTGACATTGTCCCAGACAATGTACGCCCTCGACCGCCTGAAATGGCTCTACGACAACCGCCGCCTCATCGGCGCCATCCGCTGTCACGACATCCCCGGCATGCAGCGCTGCTTCCGCACTCCGATGGAGCCCGTCGGCGACTGGCCGGAAAGGCTTGTCGCCAGGTTCAAGGAGGATTTCGGCGACAGCCTGTAATCAGTAATATCGGTAAGCTTTTCTCAGTTTTTTCAGAACTGCCTTCTGTCAGAATGTCAGTGTCAGCGTACTGTCAACTCCCAGATCAATGGGACTGAATCTTACCTTGATGCCTTTGATGCCGGGTGCAGTGTATTTCTCAGTGAGGGGGAATGTGGCTACGCTTGTTGAACGGAGTGTGCCGGGGTCATTGTTCGCATTGTGCATAAACCGCAGGTGGTAGTATCCTGATGGATCCGGGTTGGATTCCTGGTTCAGGTCGTCTACCAGGTAGATGCCGTGGAAGGGGCTGTACTGGCTGACGTTTACGGTATATACGATATTCAGAAATCTGGAGACTCCTTTTATTCCGCCGCTTTGCCATATTGTCTCGGGGTTTGCAGGGTCATCTGCGTTAAGTGTGTCTGAAGAGGATGTTGCGACGATGTCGAGTGGAGTGAGCATGGTGACGGAGTTGAACTCAACTTCCATGGGATCGGTTATTTCCCCAGAGGGGATGGTAAATGTCGCGTAGACTCTGTCATTTGTCTTCAGCTGCGAGAAAAATGTGTACTGGTTGAGTGGATATACTGTGATGGAGTCATCCGTGATAAGAGTGCAGAAAGAAGAGGATTCTCCTCCATTGTTGAGCGCTGTCATATAGGCATTATAATAGGTAGGATGCTCTATTTTGCAGGAAGACAGGACTGCAGCGGCTGCTGAAACAATAAACAGTGTCCTAAGATTGTTGATTTTCATAATACGTGCTTTAGTTGATTAAAACGCCCTCGTATGCAAAGATTGTGCCTCGAGTAATCTATGTTAAAATATATTTGGAAATCAGTAAAATAGTACTTATTTTTGCGCTCCCTTCTGACAGGAGGGTTTATAAATAATGTCTAACTCCTTAATGGAAAGAAGTTTAATTTAAAATTATGACAAAAGAACAAGAAGTAATGGTGGAGACCGCCGAAGTGGAGGCTCCCGTAGAAAAGCAGGAGGCAGCTGCTCCCGTTGCAGAGGAGCCTGTCACTGTTGTGGATGCTGTTGCTCCCAAACGCAAGAGCAATGCGTCGGTGCCCGTTGACAAATTCGACTGGGACAGTTTTGAGGAAGATACTCCTTATGCAGACCGCAAGGCCGATGAGGAGATGTACAACCAGACCCTCTCCAAGGTTGTGGAGAATGAGGTCGTAGAAGGAACCGTGATGGCCATCGGCAAGCGCGAGGTTCTTGTGAACATCGGCTACAAGAGCGAGGGCGTTATCAACATCTCCGAGTTCCGTTACAACCCTGACCTGAAGGTCGGTGATAAAGTAGAAGTGTATGTGGAGACAGCCGAGGACAAGAAAGGCCAGCTGATTCTCTCGCACAGAAAGGCTCACTCCCTGCGTTCATGGGATCTCGTGAACGAGGCATTCGAGAAGGACGAGATCGTGAAGGGCTACGTGAAGTGCCGCACCAAGGGCGGTATGATCGTCGATGTATTCGGCATCGAGGCATTCCTGCCCGGCTCGCAGATCGACGTGAAGCCCATCCGCGACTACGACGTGTTCGTCAACAAGACCATGGATTTCAAGATCGTCAAGATCAACAACGAGTACCGCAATGTGGTCGTTTCCCACAAGGCTCTTATCGAGGCCGAGCTCGAGGCTCAGAAAGCCGAGATCATCAGCAAGCTGGAGAAAGGCCAGATTCTCGAGGGAACAGTCAAGAACATCACCTCTTACGGTGTGTTCGTGGACCTCGGCGGAGTGGACGGACTCATCCACATCACAGACCTCTCCTGGGGCCGTATCAACCATCCCGAGGAGGTCGTGCAGCTTGACCAGAAAATCAACGTGGTTATCCTCGACTTCGATGATACCAAGAAGCGTATCGCTCTCGGTCTCAAGCAGCTTCAGCCTCATCCCTGGGATGCTCTCGATCCCAATCTCAAAGTGGGCGACGTCGTTAAGGGCAAGGTTGTCGTTATTGCTGACTACGGTGCGTTCGTGGAGATTCAGCCCGGCGTTGAAGGCCTGATCCACGTATCCGAGATGTCATGGTCTCTCCACCTGCGCAGCGCTCAGGACTTCCTGAAGGTTGGCGACGAGGTAGAGGCAGTCATCCTGACCCTCGACCGCGAGGAGAGGAAGATGTCCCTCGGCATCAAGCAGCTTAAGGAGGATCCTTGGGCTACCATCACTGAGAAATATCCCGTCAATTCCCGTCATACAGCAACCGTGCGTAACTTCACCAACTTCGGTGTGTTCGTAGAGCTTGAGGAAGGCGTGGATGGTCTGGTTCACATCAGCGACCTGTCCTGGACCAAGAAGATCAAGCATCCCTCTGAGTTCACCTCCATCGGTGACAAGCTCGAGGTAGTGGTTCTCGAAGTCGACAAGGAAAACCGTCGTCTGAGCCTCGGTCACAAGCAGCTCGAGGAGAATCCCTGGGATGTATTCGAGACCCAGTATCCTCTCGGTTCCATCCACGAGGGAACAGTATCCAGCTTTGCTGACAAGGGAGCTGTCATCTCTCTCGGCGAGGGCGTTGAGGGCACATGCTCCATCAAGAACCTCCAGAAGCAGGACGGCACTACAGCCAATGTAGGCGAGAAGTTGCCCTTCAAGGTTGTTGAGTTCAACAAGTCCAACAAGAAGATCGTTCTTTCCCATACCAAGACTTGGGAAGAGCCTAAGAAAGAGGAAAGCCGCCGCGAGAGCGACAGCACACAGAGTGCCATGAAGAAACTCAAGACCAATCTTGAGAAGACCACTCTCGGCGACATCTCCGAGCTTGCCAACCTCAAGAGCAAGATGGAGCAGGAGGCCAAGTAATATCCTTCCATGAAGTTTTCGTTGACGACACTGGGAGTCTCATCAGCCTCCCCGACAACGGACAGATACCCTAGCGCTCACATATTGAATATATGTGGGCGCTTGCTGCTTATAGACTGCGGTGAAGGCTGCCAGATGCTGATGAAGCGGCACGGGATATCGCTGATGAAGACAGAGAGGGTCTTCCTCTCCCACCTGCACGGTGACCACGTTCTGGGGATATTCGGGCTTATGTCCACCCTGTCCATGTCAGGAAGGACGGAACCCCTGCACATACATGCCCCGGAGGGTTTTTCCCGAATTCTGGATTTCTTCCAGACGCAGTTTCTGGAGCGGGATACATATCCTGTTGTCTTTCATCCGCAGTCTGCGGATGTTCCGGAGACAATACTGGAGGATGCTGACATGACAGTGACGGCGCTCCCTCTAAAACACCGTATTCCGACTTATGGATACCTTTTCAAGGAGCGGGAGCCGGAACTGAATGTCAGGAAGGAGGCAGTCTTGTCACAGGCTTTGTCAGTTGAAGAGATATTGTCCCTTAAGAGCGGCCTAGATGTGGTGAGAGCCGGCGGTGAAGTACTGCGGGCCTCTGAATTGACCTACCGCCCATATGTGCCGCGGTCATTTGCGTACATAAGTGATACTGCTGTGTTTGATGCCTTGCCCGGGATGGTCAGGGGTGTTGACCTGCTCTATCATGAGGCTACTTTCGGCGATGACTGTGCGGAAAAGGCCGCCGAGATGTTTCATTCCACGGCCCGTCAGGCAGGGGAGACTGCTGTGATTGCAGGGGCCGGAAGGCTGGTAATAGGGCATTTTTCTTCCCGCTATAAGGACCCGTCCGTTCTACTCGGGCAGGCGCGTGAGGTTTTCCCATCTGCTGAGATGGGATGGGAAGGCCTGGAATTTGAAGTACCGATAAAAAGAAATATCCAAAAATAATGAGAAAATATTCAGTGTTATATCGCGTGGCGGCAGTGTCAGCTGTTTTACTAATCATTTCGGGGCTTGACGCGGCTGCTCAAGGCCGGGAAGAGTTGAACCGTGCAGCCGGCAAGTACAACCAGATACTGTACCTCATAGACCGTCTGTATATGGAAGACGTGGACCTGAACGCTCTGGCGGAAAAAGCCATTGTTGCAACAGTCGGAGAACTGGATCCGCATTCGGCATATATCACGGCAGAAGATGTCAGGGCGATGAACGAGCCTCTGCAGGGCGAGTTTGAGGGAATAGGTATCGAGTTTGCTATTATCCGGGACACTCTCACAGTACAGGCAACTGTAGCGGGAGGACCTTCAGAGAAGGTGGGACTCCTCGCCGGTGACAAGATTGTCAGGGTGGATTCCAGCTGTATCGCATCGTCCGGTCTGACCAATGAGGATGTTTACGGTTACCTGCGCGGCAAAAAAGGAACGAAGGTTGAGTTGGGTGTCCTGCGCAGAGGTGTGAAGGATCCGCTGGATTTCACTGTTGTCAGAGATAAGATTCCTATCAACAGTCTTGATGCGGCTTATAAGGTAGATGGCGATATTCTGTATCTGAAGCTCAGCCGTTTTGCAGCAAAGTCACGGGATGAGATAGCAGAGGCGATAAAATCATTCGACGGCACTTTACAAGGAGTGATACTCGATCTCAGAAGCAATTCCGGAGGGTATCTGCCGACGGCTATAGATATTGCAAACGAGTTTCTGGAGGCTGGGGAGCTGATAGTCTATACCGAAGGGCGGGCTTTGCCCCGAATGCAGGAGTCAGCTCTGGGCAACGGTCTTTACCGTCATGGACCGCTGGTAGTGATGATTGATGAGAATTCGGCTTCGGCCAGCGAGATAGTGGCCGGAGCTGTACAGGATCAGGACAGGGGAATCATCGTAGGCCGCCGTTCCTTTGGCAAGGGGCTTGTGCAGCAGGCCATACCGCTCGAGGACGGATCGGAGCTCAGACTTACGGTCGCCCGTTATCACACTCCTTCCGGCAGGGTTATACAGTCTCCGTATGAGGCAGGACATGCGGACGAATATTACCGGAATTTCTATGAAAGATATGTTCGGGGGGAGTCCTTCAGCAGGGACAGTATCCAGTTCCCCGATTCGCTGAAGTTCAGGACACTCAAACTGGGCCGCACTGTCTACGGCGGAGGAGGCATCATGCCCGATGTCTTCGTACCTCAGGATACTGCGTCGTATTCGGATTATTATGCGTCACTGTTGCGGCAGGGTCTGGTCATCGAGTATATGAACGGGTTGTGTGACCGCAACCGCAGTGAGTGGACCATGAAGTACCGTTCCTTCGAGAGATTTGACCGCAGTTTCAATGTTACGGACGATATGGTGGACGGGCTTGTGGCTCTGGCGTCAGAGAGGGGAATAGAACTGAAGGAGGACGAGCTGGAACGCTCGCGGGAGGACCTGTGCCTGTATATGAAGGCGCTCGTTGCCGGCTCTATAGTGTCACGCGACTGCTTCTACCGGGTGATGAACTCGCAGAGTCCTGAGTTTCAGGCGGCGTTGGAGGCTTTGCGGGAGGCTTCCCTCTCGCGGAACGCCTTGTTGTAGGCCCTGGAGTTGGCCTTGTGCTGACTGTAGGTGGAAGCGAAGTTGTGGGTTCCGTCGAACTCGGGCTTGGCACAGAAATACAGGTAGTTGGATTTCTCGTAATTCAGCACCGCGTCTATGGCTGTCACTGTGGGTATCGCAATCGGTCCCGGTGGCAGTCCTTTTATTCTGTAGGTGTTGTAGGGGGAGTCGATCTGCAGGTGGCGGTGCAGGAGACGGCGCAGTCCCGGTTCAGTGTCCAGATGGGCGTAGATGACGGTGGGGCAGGCCTGGAGTCTCATGCCGCGGTGCAGGCGGTTCATGTACACTCCGGCTATCTTGGGCATCTCTCCGGCGTTGTTGGTCTCGCCTATGACTATGGAGGCGAGGGTCATCACCTCGTTGCGGTCCAGACCGATTTCTTTGGCCAGGCGGTCGCGCTCGCCGCTCCAGAATGTATCGTACTCCTTCTTGAACCGCTTGATGACGGACTCGGGGCTGGAGGTCCAGTAGAATTCGTAGGTGTTGGGGATGAACATGCCTATGAAGGTCTCGGGCCTGAAACCCAGGGAGTCGATCATAGCGGTGTCTTTCAGGGCGGTGGCAAATGCGGCGGAGTCGGCCTCGAAGTTGCGGCCGAGGAATGCTGCCAGGCGGTCGAGGGTCTTGATATAGCCCCTGAGGGTGACCTTTGCCGGAGTCTGCCAGCCGTTGGCTATCATGCGGATGATGTACTGGTTCGACATGCCCGGCTCTATGACGTAGCGGCCCGGCTCGAAGTGGGATGCCAGGTCCCGCTTGCGGGCGGCACGCTCGAAGCTCTTTATGTTCTTGACTGTGCCTGAGGACTTGAGTGAGTCCATGACCGCGCTGTAGGAGGCGTTGCGGTAGATGAGGATGATGCCTTCCCCCACGGTGTTGGGCTTTTTGTAGGTGAGGTACCGGCTGAGGCCTGCAGCGGCAATAACCGCGGCAACAGCAGTGCAGATGGTGATTATCAGTGTCTTGCGCTTCATATTGTCCTATCTGTGTCTGCGGAGGAAGATTTCGTCCCCGGTGTGGAGGATGTCTCCGTCCCTGTAGTCATTGTACTTGAAGAGCTGTTTCAGGCGTACTCCGTATTTCTGAGCTATGTCGTAGTACGTGTCTCCGTCGACAGCGATGTGTATCTCCATGTGCTTCTGAGCTTTGGCCTTCTTGCGCTGGAGATAGACCACCGTGCCGGGAACGAGATCCACCGGATCTTTCAGGTCGTTGTAGCGGAGCAGTTCCTTGGTGAACAGATTGTATTCCTCAGCCAGACTTTCATATGTGTCCATGTCGCCGGCAAGGATGTATGGAACGCCGTTGCGCTGATAGATGGTACGGTTGCGGGAATACTTGTAGAGCAGGGAGGTTCTGGCAGGATTCAGCTCCATGACCTTCATAATCTCATTGGGACTGGGTGGCAGGATGTTCCTGTTCTCCTCTGCCTTTGCGGACAGTTCCCGGTCGAAGCTGTAGAGCCGGTAGTCCTCGATGATCTTTATCAGCTTCTGGGCGTACTTGGGGTCTGTTGCGTAGCCGGCCTTCTTCAGACCGTGGCTCCAGCCTTTGTAGTCAGTGATTTCCAGATCGAAGAGAAATGCGTATCGCTGGCCGTAGCGCAGGAAGTCCG
>DWYD01000133.1 GCA_019118865.1 Candidatus Coprenecus merdipullorum
CACGCCTCAGCTGGCCTGGCGATGAGGTGAACCATGTACGGGCGTACCACAACGGCAGCAAATCGCGGGAAACGCTGCCATTGTGGCACATGCCATGCCGTATAAAGTATTACCCTCTGAAGGTCCTCCCCACCTACAGTGGGTCCCCTCCCTTTTCGGGAGCCAACGCCTTCAGAGGGTAATACTTTATACGGCTAAAACCGAACTGTACCGTTAGAACTGGCGGGCGAGATTGACCATCTCGATGGCAGTGGTCATGGCGTCGAAGCCCTTGTTGCCCGCCTTGGTACCTGCGCGTTCTACGGCCTGCTCGATGGAGTCGGTGGTCAGGACGCCGAAGATGACGGGAACGTTGCACTCCAGACCGACGTGGGCTATACCCTTGGTGGCCTCATTGGCGACCATATCGAAGTGAGGTGTAGCCCCGCGGATTACGGCTCCGAGGCAGACGATGGCGTCGTATTTGCCGGAGAGGGCCATCTTCCTGGCCACGAACGGAATCTCGAACGCTCCGGGCACCCAGGCCACCTCGAGATTCTCCCCCGCACCGCCGTGACGCAGGAACGAGTCCTCAGCCCCGCCGAGCAGCTTGGAAGTGATGAATTCGTTGAAACGGGCCGCTACGATGCCTATCCTCTGGCCGGCGGCTGACAGATTGCCTTCTATTACTTTCATGGTTGACTTTGTATTTATTGTTTTCTATTTCTACTTAAAATGCTCCTTCTGCTCGAAATGGAGGAGGTGGCCCATTTTCTTGTACTTGGTGTACATGTAGGCCTCGTTCTTCTCATTGCAGGTCATCTCGATGGGGTCGCGGCCCACCACCTCGATGCCGTAGTGGTCCAGACCGAAGATCTTCATCGGGTTGTTGGTCATCAGTATCAGTTTCCGGATGCCGAGGTCGGAGAGGATGGCGCCGCCGACATCGTAGTCGCGCAGGTCTGCCTTGAAGCCTAAGGCCAGGTTGGCCTCCACGGTATCCATGCCCTGGTCCTGCAGCTCGTAGGCCCGCAGCTTGTTGATCAGCCCGATGCCGCGTCCCTCCTGCCGCAGATAGAGCAGCACACCGCGTCCGGCCTTCTCGATACGTCTGAGGGCCTCGGCCAGTTGCTCGCCGCAGTCACAGCGCAGTGAGCCCAGAACGTCTCCGGTCAGGCACTCCGAGTGCATCCGGCACAGCACCGGCTCGGGAGTGGTGATGTCGCCCTTGACGATGGCCAGATGATGCTCCTTGGTGATGCGGTTGACGTAGCCCATAATCCGGAAGTTGCCGTACTTCGTAGGCAGGGCCGCGTCCGTCACCTTCTCCATCCACTTCTCGTGGTGCTTGCGGTAAGACACCAGGTCATCCACGGTGATAATCTTCAAGCCATGTTCAGCGGCGAAGGCTATCAGCTCGGTAGTGCGCATCATGTCCCCGTCCTCCCGCATGATCTCGCAGCACAGTCCGCACTCCTCCAGTCCGGCGATTCGCATCAGGTCCACGGTGGCCTCAGTGTGACCGCGGCGCTGAAGCACTCCGCCCGGACGCGACTCCAGCGGAAACATATGCCCGGGACGGCGGAAATCCTCCGGTCTGGCGTCCGGCTCCACCGACTTCATCGCTGTGACAGACCGCTCTATGGCCGAAATACCCGTGCCGGTAGAGACATGATCGATGGACACGGTGAAGGCCGTGCAGTGATTGTCGGTATTGTGCAAGACCATCTGTCCTAAGCCCAGCTTTTGGGTCAGAGCAGAACTCATCGGCATACATATCAGGCCCTTGCCGTAGCAGGCCATGAAGTTGACATTGGCAGTGGTGGCGTGACGGGCGGCGCAGATCAGGTCCCCCTCATTCTCCCGGTCGGGATCGTCGATGACCACGATTATCTGTCCCTGGCGGAGAGCCTCGGCCGCCTCCTCGATAGTATTGAATTTGCGTTCCATAAATTAAAATCCGTATTTTTTCAAAAATTCTTCTGTAAGTCCGCCCCCGGCAGAGCCGCTGTCCACCTGTGCGGAAGCGGGTTCAGCAGCCCCGGAAGCCAGCAGCCGCTCCACATACCGCGCCAGCATATCCACCTCCACATTGACCGGAGAACCCGGTTTCAGAAGGTGGAGCGTCGTAGAAGCCATAGTGTGCGGAATGAGCGAGACCGTAAAACTGCTGTCCGCATCCGAAACCGATGCCACGGTCAGGCTCACCCCGTCGAGAGTCACCGACCCCTTCCGGGCCACATACCGCAGGACATCGGACGGCACTGACACCCTCATAACTAAGGCAATGCCGTCCCGTACAAGGTCAGCCACCCGTCCGCAGGCATCCACATGTCCCGAGACGAGATGCCCGCCGAAACGGCCTCCGCAGGCCATGGCCCGCTCTAAATTGACCTTCGAGCCGGGCCTCAGGCCGCCTAAGGACGTACGCCGCAGCGTCTCCGGCATCGCATCAGCCGTAAAATGCCCGCTGCCGGGAGTCACCGTCAGGCAGACCCCATTGACCGCGATACTGTCCCCTGTCGCAGTGCCTTCCAGTACCCTGGAAGCCTCAATATCCAGCACCACTCCCGAACCGCCTCCGCGGATGGAGCGGACCGTCCCTATTTCCTCTATTATTCCTGTAAACATTTAGACTTATCGTATTTGCTTGAAAATCCATGTATCAGAACATCCTCCCCGACCATTTCCACCGAGTCTACCCGCAGGCCGCAGGCCGCTGCCATTGTCCCGAAGCCGGAACCTCCGACCGGTCCCTTGGCGGCACGTCCTCCGACTATCTTCGGAGCCACGAAGACGTAGAACTCGTCCACGATCCCGGAGCGGACCATACTCCAGTTGAGCTCCCCGCCGCCTTCGACGAGCACCGAGTCGAGCCCCATGGCCCCGAGCTGCACCAGCATATCTTCCAGATCCACCATACCGTCGGCACCGCATGAGCACAGCAGCGCTTCCACTCCACAGGAGCGCAGTGCTTCCAGCCTCTGAGCCTCAGCCGCATCCGTATGCGCCACCACTGTCCGGTATTCGCGGGCAGTCTGGGCCAGCTGACAGTCTGGCGGCATGGCAGCCTTCGAGTCCACGATGACCCGCACCGGCTGACGCATCCCGTCTATACGGCAGTTGAGCATAGGGTCGTCGGCCAGAACGGTGCCTTTGCCGGCCATGATACCCATATACCGGCCCCGAAGCTCGTGCACCAGGCGGCGGGACTGCTCCCCGCTCACCCACTTGGAATCCCCGGAGACAGCGGCTATGCGCCCGTCGAGAGTCATGGCCCATTTGAGCACGACCCAAGGACGGCGCGTAGTTATGTACTTGATGAATATGCGGTTGAGATGACGGGCCTCAGCCTCGAGCACCCCTGAGGTCACTTCGATGCCGTGTTCCCGCAGGATGGCGGCTCCGTGCCCGGCAACCAAAGGGTTGGGATCAGTCATGGCCATGACCACCCGGGATATACCGGCCGCGATGATGGCGTCCGTGCAGGGCGGCTGCTTGCCGTGATGACAGCAGGGCTCGAGAGTCACGTACATCGTCGCGCCCTCCACGGACTCACTGCATGAGGCCAGCGCATCCCTCTCGGCGTGCAGGCTGCCGCAGACATGGTGCCAGCCCTGGGCGAGCACCCTTCCGTCGCGGACTATCACCGCCCCCACCATCGGGTTCGGCCCCACGTGCCCCCTGCCGCGCTCAGCCAGCGCGAGAGCCATCCGCATGTATTTGATATCTTCGTCGTTACACATAACAAAAAACCCGAATACCACAATGGTACTCAGGGCAGTCTGTCATTCCGACAATCACAAGCGCCGGCACCGCTTCCACGGCTTCCGGCCAAGACCTCTCTTCCATCCGGACTGTCACCGTCGGTATCGGAATTTCACCGATTCAGTCCCTGATTATCAGGGAGTCGCGGACTGTCACCGCCGGTAGGGAATCGCACCCTGCCCTGAGAGATATTCTTATTGGACGGCAAATATAGAAAATTTTTACAAACTTTGTAGCCGCTTATGAGAGAAATACGACACATCATCATCACTGATCCGCACGACTGCTGCGGCTGCACCGCCTGTGCGTCGGCCTGCCCCAGAGGCAGCATCACCATGAAGGAAAATTCCGAAGGATTCCTCTATCCCGCTGTGGATGAGAGCACATGCATCGAATGCGGCATCTGCGCGAGGGTCTGCCCCGTCATCACGCAGTTCCCCGCCCGCAGGCCGCTCGAGGTCCACGCCGTTAAGCACCCGGACGGAACGGTGAGGGACGGCAGCGCCTCGGGAGGGGCATTTCCCCTGCTGGCCTCCGCCATACTGGAAGAGGGAGGCCTCGTCTTCGGCTCCCGCTATGACAATGTCCATGAGGCGGTCCACGACAGCGCCGGCACCCCTTCGGAAGCGGCGGCATTCATCGGCTCCAAATACCTGCAGAGCCGGATGGAGGACTGCTGCGGGAGGGTCAGGACGGCTCTGCGCGAGGGACGTCCGGTGCTGTTCACCGGTACCCCCTGCCAGGTGGCGGGGCTCAACCATTTTCTGGCCTACGGAGCAGGGAGAGTCCCGACAGACCGACTGCTGACGGTGGATCTCATCTGCCACGGAGCGCCCTCGCCTGGGGTATGGAGGCGGTACCTCGCGGAGGAGAAAGCCGCCCTCGAGGCTCAGGGCTACCGTGATGTGAGCATAGAAGAGGTCCGCTTCCGCGACAAGGAGGAGGGCCGCGCCGGATGGAAAGGCTACAATTTCAAGATATTCTTCCGCGCCACCGACCCCTCGGGAGCCCCCTGCCGCCCGGTGCTGAGCGAGCGCGGCAAGGCGGAGAACCTGTTCATCCGGGGATTCCTGGCCGACTTCTATTCCCGCCCGAGCTGCTACCGCTGCCCCGCCCGGGAGTTCCGCAGCGGCAGCGACCTGACCATCGGCGACTTCTGGGGCATCGGAGACCTCCGTCCCGACTTCGACGACGACCGCGGAGTCAGCGCCGTCCTGGTCAATACTGAAAAGGGCCGCGAATTCTTCTCCCGCATCCATTGTACCCGCCTGGAAATGACCTATGAAGACGTCCTGCGCCGCAACCGCTGCCTGGAGACCTCTGTCGCGGAACCCGCCGCCCGCGCAGCATTCTTCGCATCCCAGGACACCGTCCATGACACTGTGCGCCGGCTGCTGTAACTGAGCGCGGCAGCGAACAGATGCCGTTGACGATGCCGAGCTGATCAATCCACTAAGTGACGCGGGGTACTATAACTTATCTTCCTGACCGGATTTCATACCTCGGAGATCACAGTTAAAAGTTTTGCGAAACTCCTGCTTCACTTTTTCCATTACGGGATTAACGTGAGTTCTACGAAAGTCTCAGTCCAGTGTTCCGGTACCGCATCTTTGGCAGAACGTTTTACAAGTACCAGTTTATCACAGCGCTGACCTTCTTTCACGATATTACCATCCACGGCATAAACTACAGACTCCTCAACACCATTGGTTACAAGCACATACCGCTTACCCTTCTCAGATGTGCTGATCCGGGCACGTGTCATAAGCCGCTGCTCAGGAGAAAAACCTTCGGCAGCCAACAGTTCATAAGTCGATTTATATGCCGTCATACTAAACGCCATCACTTCTCAAACAACTTTTCGTTCAACCTACTGATGCTGTCTTCCACCCAATCCGACACACCGTCAAGGTGATTGCCGCTGAGCATCGGCACCTCAGTATCCAGAATACTTTGAAAAACACCTTCTTCATCAATGTAATAACCGGAGATGGAAAATGGAGGCAAAATACAATCTTCGCTCACCACATCCTGCTTCAATCCCCTACCAGCAACCACAGAGCCATACAGAAGCACATTCACCACCGACATCACATAAGGACTGTGAGTAGTAACGACTGCCAGACTCTGCTCAGACCCATTTCCCAAGGCCTTTTTCAACGAACGCACAATGCTCATTATTACCATCTTCTGAGATTCCGGATACAGATTCTGCTCCGGTTCCTCTATAAATAGTTGAGCAGACTGGTAAACCAGTCTGCGGAGAGAATCATTGTCAGCCTTACTTATCTCGTTGCGATCATGCATGGAGAGCGACGCATTTTTCCCGACACAACCAGTAATATAGTTCGTCATCACATCCATCGGCATGACACTCTGCATACCGCTGGAGGCATAGAATGCCGGCGTTTCACTGCCGTCTTCCCTCACCAGCACATCTGCTCCGGACTTGTTCACATAGCTGAAACCTCCCGTAGCAGCCAGTCTGAAAGGATGCTCACTGGTATAAGGTCCCTTAGCCTCATCCCATTCGTATAGAAAGTTGAAAAGCACATCTCTTTCAGTAGCCTTATATGTCTTATCCACATTCTGAATAGCAGAAACCAGGTTCCTCTCCGACGGGATATAACACAACTTGCTGTTATACCTCTTATCTAAAAACGACTGCTTACGCCCAATCCTTGCATTACCCATCACGCCGGAATACTCAATGCTCACCGCATCCCCGTCATACTTCAGTTCTGTATCCACCTTAAAATATTCATCATTCAACCGGTAAAAAGACTTCAATTCCTTTATAAATCGGTTATTATGAGTATACTGGATCACTATATCATCAGTTGAGACCATAATCTTTTTCTCAATCCAACGACAGAAGCAGAGCACCTTCATAAAGGTACTCTTGCCCGAACTCTGACGACCGACAAGTATCATCAACGGAGTCAGTTCTACTTTAGTTGAGTCCGACACAGGACCGAAGTTCTTAATATGAAGTGATGCCATATATCTCATTCAATTAATCAAGGCAAATTTACGAAATAACTTCATTCCACAAACAAAAATCCCGCTGACCCAGTCAATCACGGAGCCAGCGGGATTTCGTTCTCATTCTGCGCTTCGGCCGGCAGACCGCTACAGCAGCAGCGAGCGGATGCCGTCCACGATGTAGCGGGCATCCTCGTCGGTGACGCAGGGGCCGCTCGGCAGGCAGAGGCAGTCTGCATCAACCTTTGTAGGTCTTTTTAAGATTGTCATAGATGCTTGCTACCGTATCGAGTTTGGATATGAGTTCATTTACGGCACTGACCACCTCATTGTCCGACATAGGATAATCATGAGCCACATTGTTCCTCAACTCACGGATATACACCCACTCATGAGCGTCAGGAACTATCTGAAAACGTTCCAGTTTATTGAGGATATCCCGCATCGGCAACTCCGAAACATCCTCATCAAGATATTCAAGAATGTAACGGAACAATTTGCCGCCCATAGCATCCTGAAGCTTTGCAAACCTGAATATAAACTGGTCGATACAGCGGATCTGTTCAGCACTCAAATCCACATACTGCTCAACAGACATCGGGCCATCCAGTCCGAGACTGTCCAATGCTTCGTTTATCCGGACTATGTGCCTGTCGCACACTCCGAACTCCCTGTCAAGTCTTTCTATGATTTCCTGCCTGCTCATATCGCCAATAATATCCCATTTTTAAGTGCTTCCTGCACCACCTGATTATCTTCATAATCTCCGATGATATCTATCTTCTGGTCTCCTATAAGGCTCTTGATGCGTGCTGCCATGCGGACCCTATCCAATATACCCTTCTTCTCGGAAGTCGTCCTCACAAGCAGATCGATATCTCCTCCGCGCCTGGAATCATCCACACGCGAGCCGAACAGATAGACCTTCACATCTGTTCCGTAAATATCTTCCGCTACTTGCAGAATAGCTTCTATTTCCCGCTTACTCAATCGCATAGAATTTCATTCATCTTCTACAAAAGTAGGACTTTATTTTCTTTTGTGCAAACAAAATCCCGCTGACTCCGTCAATGACGAACTCAGCGGGATATCTGTTTTCATTCTGCACTTCGGTATGGCAGACCGCTACAGCAGCAGCGAGCGGATGCCGTCCACGATGTAGCGGGCATCCTCGTCGGTGACGCAGGGGCCGCTCGGCAGGCAGAGGCCCACCTTGAAGAGGGACTCGCTCACGCCGTTGAGATAGGCCGGGCAGTCCGCGTACACCGGCTGGCGGTGCATCGGCTTCCACAGAGGGCGGGACTCGATGCCCAGGGCGTCCAGGCCGATGCGCAGGGCCTCCACGTTGGCGTTAGGCTCGCAGTCAGTGTGGGTCGTGTCGGCTGCGTGAGTCACTCCGGCGGCGCCTCCCACTGCTCCCTTTATGGCGTTGCGGTAGGCATTCTCCTGACCCTTTATGCGCAGCTCAGGGTCGACGGTCACCGTGTTCAGCCAGTAGTTGCTGTCGTATCTCTCATCCGGGTTCTCGTGGAGGGTGATGCCGTCCACGTCCTTCAGCAGCTCCCGGTACAGGGCGCACATGTGCTTGTGATGGGCGATGTGAGCGTCCGCCACCGTCATCTGACCCCGGCCGATACCCGCACAGATGTTCGACATGCGGTAGTTGTAGCCGATGCGCTCGTGCTGGTAGTAGGGATAGGCCTCGCGGGCCTGCGTCGCGTAGAACATGATCTCGGTCTTGGCAGCCGCGTCGGGGCAGATGAGAGCTCCGCCGCCCGAGGTCGTAATCATCTTATTGCCGTTGAACGACAGCACGCCGTACCTTCCGAACGTACCCAGCACCCGGCCGTCGAACCTGGAGCCGAAGCCCTCCGCAGCATCCTCTATCACCGGAATACCGTAGCGGCCGGCTATCTCCATTATCTCATCGATCCTGTAGGGCATGCCGTACAGAGCCACCGGGATGATCGCCTTTGGAGCCTTGCCCGTCCTGGCGATGCGGTCCTTTATAGCCTCCTCCAGCAGACCCGGGTCCATATTCCAGGACTCTTTTTCAGAATCCACGAACACCGGCCGCGCCCCAAGATAGGTCACCGGATGCGACGAAGCGCAGAACGTGAAGCTCTGCACCACCACCTCATCCCCGGGCCCCACCCCGCAGGCTATCAGCGCCAGATGCACCGCCGCCGTTCCCGCCGACAGAGTCACCACCTCCTTCCCCTCGCCCACAAACTTCCTCAGGTCGTCCTCGAACCCGTTCACATTGGGTCCCAGAGGAACCACCCAGTTCGTATCGAAAGCCTCCTGTATGAAGGCCTGCTCCGCCCCGCTCATGTGAGCGAGGCAGAGGTAAATTCGCTTT
>DWYD01000134.1 GCA_019118865.1 Candidatus Coprenecus merdipullorum
GTATATAAGATCGGATATTTCCTGCCGGAGCTGCTCGGCTGCCGTCAAGTGGCGGTGGGACGGGACATGCGCCTGTCCTCGCCGGTGATACATGAGGCCTTGCTGCAGGGAATCACCGATGCCGGGGCCGATGTCTATGACCTGGGCCTGGCCACCACCCCTTACGTCTACTACGCCACGGCCGCCAAGGGCTTCAAGGCCTCCGTGCAGATAACCGCCTCACATAACCCCAGGGAAGACAACGGCCTGAAAGTATCGCGGGAGAACGCTCTGCCCGTGGGCTATGACACCGGTCTGAGCACCGTCGAAAGGTGGATCCTCGAGGGACGGCCATGCCCTCCTGTGGCGGAGTCTGCCAGAGGCAGGGTCTTTCCGCTCGATCTGCGCGATGAGTATCTGACCTTCCAGCGGCGTTACGTCGGAGATTATTCAGGGCTCAGGATATGCGCGGACCTTTCCAACGGCATGTCGGCCCTCTTCGTCAAGGACCTGCTGCCAGCCTCGGTCGAGTATATCTGCGATACCCCCGACGGCTCGTTCCCCTGTCATGAACCCAACCCGCTGGTGCCCGAGAACACCGCCATGCTCCGCGAATATGTCAGAAAGTACGGCTGCGACATCGGGGTCATCTATGACGGGGACGCGGACCGGGTGATGTTTGTGGACGAGCGGGGAGAGTTCATATCCCCTGACCTGATGATAGCCCTGATGGGACATTTCTTCCTGGAGGGCATGGGCACAAGTCCCGCTGCCCGGGAGAGAGCTGCCCTGAAGGCCGCCGGAAAGATTACCGGAGTGCGGACCCTGCAGGACATCCGCAGTTCCAAGGCGGTAGGGGAGTACCTGGCACCGATGGGAGCTCAGATGCACACGTGGAGAGTCGGCCGGGCCTACGCCGCTCCCAAGCTCCGGGAGATAGACGGCCTGTTCGGAGGCGAGCTGGCCGGACACTACTATTTCAAGGATTTCTTCTACTCGGACAGCGGCATCATGGCCTCGCTCATCATCCTGGACATCGTGGCGGAGCAAAAGCGCCGCGGCAGAAGCCTGTCGCAGCTCATCGCCGGTATCGCGCGTTACTTCAACTCAGGGGAGATCAATTTCCGGGTAGAGGACAAGCCGGCTGCGATGGAAGCCGTGCGGAAGCATTTTACATCCGAGGAGAAACCAACGGCTGTGATGGACTTCGACGGCTACCGGGTGGAGTTCCCGCAGTGGTGGTTCAACATCCGCCCCTCCAACACGGAGCCTTACCTGCGCTTCATCTGTGAGGCTTCTTCTCCGGAGTTGCTGGCGGAGAAGGTCGCTGCGGCCAAGGGGATAATACAGGGGTGATTAAAACGACATCCTGAGCCCCAGCAGATAGCTGCGGGGTCTCATCCTGAATGAGGTGTACCAAGTAAAGTAGTCCCCGAGACTTTCGCGGCGGAATTCTGAGGCGTTGAGAATGTTGGTGCATTCGAGAAATATCCTGAACTTTTTGAAGCGGTATTCGGCCCCTGCCTTGAGCAGCGGAGTGTTGGTGACAGCAGAACCTGGAATCTGCTGGTAGAGATGGTATACGGAGCCGCTTACCGAGAAGTTTCTGAACGGAGAAAGCACCAGCCGTCCCTCCGTGAGGTAGGACTGTACGGGATCTCTTTCATCTTCGAGAAATCTGGTACGGCTGTACTTGAACGAGGCAGTCAGTTCCAGCCAGTAGTAAGGGCGCAGCTCCACGGCCGCTTCTGCCTCCCATACTTCCGTCCTGTATTCCGAGTCATACCCCTGCAGGAACATGCTGTGGCTGTCTATGCGGTATCCGCCCCCGGCATCGAGGACCAGTTTGTTGACGCCGAACCATTTTTTAACTTTAGCCCTGCCGTAGAGACTGCCGTTGACCGACAGACGGTCCACCATCCCGGTCAGCGTCAGGTCATCATAGTATAGCCCTGAGGAAGCTGTGGAGTAGGAGCTGTTGTCGTATCCGCCGGTAAGGGACGCTGAGAAGCGGGACAGCAGCGAACTGTAGTCGAGGTTGATGTTGACGCTGTAGCGTTTGCGGCGGGGAACGATTCCTGCTCTGACGGCGTTGCGGTAGGACCTGAGGACGTATCCGGTCATGAACATGTCGGCCCTGGCATCATCGGTGAGGGAGTAGCTTCCGCTCACGGATGCTTTCAGGTCGGAGAAAATCATCCATGTCAGGTTGACGGTTGGAGTGATGCCCGGAAACAGTCTGTCCGTGACCCCGATGTCGTTCCATATCTTGACGTATCTGATGGACATGGGCAGGTCTATTCTCAGGCTCAGCCCGCTCCAGCTCCAGCCTGTGGAAATGTCCGCGGTCAGGGCTCCTGAGAACATCTGCAGCCGGTTGGACGAACTGTCGGCCAGGGCTTCTTCCATCCATGACGGAATGCCTGTAAGCTCCGTGAACCTACGGTAGTATCCCATATCCAGGCCGCCCTTTACATCAATCCTGGTTCTGCCGGCTATGAAGATGGATGAGACGGTGTTGAATGTGCGGAGATCCGTGTAGTCGGCCTGTTGTTCAGTAGTTCCGTCCAGGGTAAAGCGGTGGTTGTTCACAGTGGCACGGGTGTCGCTGAAAATGCTCAGCGCAGCGCGTGAGCCGGTTCTGACCGTGCCGGTAATCTGGTTGGATACCTTGAATGACGGCAGCCGGTAGCTCTGGTCGCGGGCACCAGACCTTGTACCGGTCGTGGATGTGTGCCGTCGCAGTTGTCCGCTGACGGCGAGGGCGTTGTTGATGAAGGCCCGGTCTGTGTTGCTCTCTATCTCCAGGCCTGCGTCCAGATACAGCTTATCGTCCGTGATGTCGTCCGTGTCGGCTATTTCCATGGTCGTTCCGTCCTCGAAGACATATCTCTGACTGCTGACCTCGCTCTCCTTCCAGCGCTCCGCGGCTCCCTGCAGGCCCATTCTGAACTGGGTACCTCCTGAATTGATAGAGACGTGATTGAGAGAGAGGACGGTGGAGATGTTGTCGAAGTAGTATTCGTCAGGAAAGTTCTGCATCGTGCGTGAGAGATTGAATGCTCCGTCGAAATCAGTGTCGAGGGTACCCGGCATGTTGATGATGATGCCGTTGCGTCCCAGGTAGCTGTGTCTCTGAAGCTCGTCGGTTATGGTCTTTCCGGTGTTGTTGCCCTTGAGCATCATCATGCTCTGACGCGATTTCCCGAAATTGGCCAGCCACAGGCGTCCCTCGGCCAGAGCCGATGTGTCCTCCATGTATCCTCCGGCCGCATCGCCCGAGAACAGCCATTCGCCCTTGGAGTCTGACTTGAGTACGATATTGACGGCGCTCCTGTCTGAAAAGGTCAGGCCCTTGAGGGCCTTTACCGGCTGATGGTTCTCGATGACCTCGATTCTGGCTATCTTGCGCGGGTCTAGGTTCTCGGTGACGAGCGAGTAGCGTCCTGCTAGCATGTCTATGCCCTCCACGTAGAACTTGTTGATGGGTTTGCCCCTGTGCAGAATCGTACCCTTGCTGTTGACCTCCACACCCGGCAGCTTGACCAGTACATCCTTCAGTGTCAGGTCTTCATCCCGGCGGAAGGCTTCTACGTAGTAGCTTGTGGTGTCGTTCTCCTTGACTATAGGAGGGGCGGTGACGCTTACTTCCTTGAGCTCAAGATTCTGTCTTTTCATGCTTATGAGCACGGAGTTCTGCCCTTGGAACAGGACGATCTCGGTCAGTGCATATCCCAGGAAAGAGGCGCTCAGCCTGTCCGGACGCTTCTGATACCGGGATAAACTGAAGCGGCCGTTATCGTCTGTGAAGGCGGCAGTCACCATCAGGTCTCCGCTGAATGCGCATACGTACACTCCTGCGAGAGGCTTGCCGCCCTCAGCGTCTACGACGGTGCCGCTTATGCTTTCCTGTGCCTGGACCGATATCAGGCACAGAAAAGCCATCATGAGTGTTGTCGCAATCAGTTTCATGCTGTCCGGTCATTAAAGAGTTTGCTTAAAACTATCAGTGTTTACGTCCTTTTTTCTCCCAGTAATTTTCGGGAATCAGCGGAATGTATTTCATATTCAGTTCGATTATCTCAACCGAGCCGTCCTCGTTGGTGGCGCGTATCGGTCCTCCCTGGTGTCCGTTGAAACGCATGTCCTCGTCGTAGGAACGCTTCACGCGGGTTAATATCTCCTCGGCCTTATGCATGGAACTGTATGTTCTGAGGTTGTACTGGCTGTCTGAGAGATTGCGCAGTTCTCCGCTTCTGTTATATGCTGCAGCACCGATTTCCACAGCATTGAAAACAAACAGTCCCCTGCTGTCTCTGGCCTTGAGTATCAGTCCGGGAGCTCCCCATAGCAACCACGGTCCGGCATAGACAGGGATGTCAGCAGCATACCATATCTTCCATGTCCTGCCAAGGTACCGGGCCTCTGCTGTTTTGCAGTAATAGCCGCAGACAGTATCGGTGCCGTCGAGCATCCTCCACTGAGGTCTGGGCAGTTCTCCTTTCCCCTTGATTTTGGTCATTATGGCGCGATCGTACTTGATATAGCTTAAGTCCTTATAGTCAATGAAGTACCTCGAACGCTCCATAGTGCCTCTGAATTCCGCAGGCGGATCTACTGCTAAGGTGACCGGGAGAGGTGATGCGTTTAAAGTTGAGTCCATAAGGTAGCATTTTTCGCTGTAGAACACGGCATTGTCCCGGAATATGTCCAGGCACATGGACGAGTCCACGTAATGCCCTCTTATGGTGCTGTCATTCTTGAAATAGTATTTGTACTTGACGCGGATGCCGCTGTCCGTGTTTTCAGCACGTGCCAGGCAGTCTGCCTGGCACGTAGCTGCAAGTATAAAGCATAGAAAGAGTAATTTTTTCATTGCCCTGATAGTTTAGGGGTTTGCCGGCTTTGTTGTGTCATCGTCCACTTCATCTTCCTCAACATTGAGTCCTCCCTCGCTCCCGCTCTCACTATTGTTGCATAATTGCTTTTCCAAAGCATGCCAAATATCCATCAGGTAGTCAGGGTCAGCAGCTATGCTGCTGTAGGGGATAGGCAGACTGATACTTCTGCATGACAGGGCGAAAGTAACATTGATGTATCCTCCGGCATTGGCGGCAGCGGAGTTTGATTTGGCAACAGAAAGAATTGTAGTGCCTAGAAGAATAGCGCAAAGGGTTTTTATGATGTTTTTCATATTTAGATGATTTATAAATTATGAAAGTGATTTGTGATGTGGATATGCCGGCAGTATCTGTACGTTGCTGCTCCTTGCCGGCGAGGAGCAGCAACTGTTATAGAACAGTCCTGATGTTGTGCCAGGACCAACAAAGCCATATCTGATGGATGTTGTTCATGGTGATAGCGGTATTGTTGCAAATGTAATAAAAATATTTTGAAACTATCAGTGTTTACGTCCTTTTTTCTCCCAGTAATTTTCGGGAATCAGCGGAATGTATTTGTGCTGGGGTTGGTAAGTGCTGCCGTCTTTCAGGATAATCCTGGAAGGCTCGTATCCGTTGAGACGTTCATCTTCAGCAGATGAACGCTTTACTCGAGTCAGAGTCTCTTCCATTTTCCGTATGGATTTGTAGGGTCTGAGTTTGTACGCATTTTCGGCAAGTAGCCGGATGTTCTCGCTTCTGTCGAATGGCAGTTGACCGACATCGAAAGCCCGGAACACAAACAGAAACTCACTGTCCTGCGCATAAAGGATAAGTCCTGGCGCTCCCCATAGAAGCCATGGACCGGCTGATGCAGGGATAGAAGTAGTGTACATGACTCCCCAAGTCCGGCCTAAGTATTTGGCAGTGGCCATTCTGCAAGGATATCCGCAGATGGTGTCATACCTGTCGGTTAATTCCCACTGCGGCATTTCCAGTGTGCCGTGCCCTTTAAGACGGGAGATAGCGGCATTGTCATATTTCACGTATTCGTTATTCTTGAAATCAATGAAATATCTGCCGTAGTCGCAGTAGCCTCTGAATTCTGCAGGCAGGTTGACAGCTACGGTTATTGGCAGGGGAGCGGCATTGACAGCAGAATCCTGAAGATAAAATCTTTCGCTGTAGAAAACAGTTTCATTACCGGTTACATCCAGACACATGGACGAGTCGGCGTAGAATCCTTGCATTGTGCTGTCTTCCTTGAAAAAGTATAAGTACTTGACGCGGAGATTGCCGTCAATGTTGTCTCTTTCCTGTGCCCGGAGCGGCATCAGGCACAGGAAAGTCATCATGAGTGTCGTCGCAATCAGTTTCATGTTGTCCGGTCATTAAAGAGTTTGCTTAAAACTATCAGTGTTTACGTCCTTTTTTCTCCCAGTAATTTTCGGGAATCAGCGGAATGTATTTTTGCTCAATAATTCTTACGGTACCGTCTGGATCAGTAACAGTAAAAGGTTCTCCCTTCAGTCCGTTCATCCTTTCATCATCTGCATAGGAACGTTTGGTCATTGTCAGAATCTCCTCCATTTTCTGAATATTCCTGTAGCTTCTTAGGCGATTCCAGGTGTCTGCGATGTACTTGACGGCTTTCCTTCTGTCGTATGGAAGTTCACCGATTTCAGTGGCCCTGAAAATGAACAGGTAGTCCCGGTCTTCTGCGTAGAGTATGAGTCCTGGCGCCCCCCATAGAAGCCATGGACCGGCAGAAGCCGGGATGGAAGGTGTATACCAGACCCCCCATGTCCGTCCGAGGTAATGGGCTTCCGCCATCCTGCAGGGGTATCCGCAGATGGTGTCGTAGCGGTCAATAATTTTCCAAAGCGGCTGCTCAAGCGTTCCGGAGCCTTTTGCGGCAGTAAGCAGCGCTTTGTCGTACTTGATGTATTTCTTTGTTTTATAATTTAGAAAATACCGTGAACGTTCTTTGGTTCCTTTAAACTCCTGCGGAGGGTTGACCGCCACAGTAATAGGAAATGGGGATGCGCGCAGGGAGGAGTCGACTATAAAGCATTTCTCGCTGTAAAAAGCAGCTTCGTTACCAATCAGATCCAGGCACATCGACGAGTCTGCGAGGAATCCACGCTTAGTGCTGTCCATCTTGAAGAAGTATGTGTACTTGACGCGGAGATTGCCGTCAATATTGTCTCTATCCTGTGCCCGGAGCGGCATCAGGCACAGGAAAGTCATCATGAGTGTCGTCGCAATCAGTTTCATGTTGTCCGGTCATTTAAGGATTCGCAGGTCTGGTGGTATTTCCGTCTACTTCATCTTGTTCGATAAAAATTCCTCCACCCGGACTTATCCCATGGTCATCGTTACCGCAAAGGACTAAATCTAAGTAGTCGTATATTTCCATTAAAATGTCGGGATTGGTTATTATATCATTGTAGAGTACGGATCTGTTCTCGGTAGTGCAGGACAGTACGAAAGTGACATTTACATATCCGTCAGACTGCTGCTCAGGGGATGCGGCGTCTGTACAAGGCATCGCCATAATGCTGAGCAGCACTATGCTGATTATAACAAATATCTTTTTCATGATTTGCTTATTTATTGTTTTGTAAATTGGAAAAGGAGAATCTGTTGTGATATGCCGGCAGTATCTGTACGTTTCTGCTCCATGCCGGCAAGGAGCAGAAACAGTTATAGAACAGTCCTGATGCTGTGCCAGGACCAACAAAGCCATATCTGATGGATGTTGTTCATGGTGATAGTGGAATTGTTACAAATTTAGAAATTGTTTAAATTTGTTTATAATTAATTGTAAATCAGTAGGTTAATTGGAATATATTTCGTAACTTTATGTTTACCAAGACATTAAAGTTATGCGTAAATACCCAACCAACCTGACTGATAAACAGTGGCAAGTTATAAAAAATATGTTAGACCCCAAAGAAAGATTC
>DWYD01000135.1 GCA_019118865.1 Candidatus Coprenecus merdipullorum
TTTGATATATTTTGCAAATATTAAAATTTTTATATATAACTTTGCGTAAAGCAAGAAAGATAAGGAGCAATGTACATTAAAGCACATATTTCATCCAATCCCATAAGAGGAGTGCAGTTCCGGCATCGCATTTTGTAACGCGGTGTATATAAGGTCTGTCTGTCAATAGAACCAATCGATAAACACATATAAACCGGGCAAGCACGGCCTAAGATGCCGCACATACGTGATCTGGGCTGCCTGCCGCAAAAAAGGAGGTGATAATGATTCCACCGGACAAATCAGTTTCCCGCACAGTCAAGGCTTAGAATACCCATGCGGGACGGCAGTCCGACTCCTTCTGCCGACACCAAAACAAGGAGGAAACGGAAGTTTAACATAAACATCACTCATTATGAAATGTAAAGTATTAGAAGAGAGCCGATTCCGTAAGATGGAAAACATGGAGGAGGTCAAAGGCGGTGTAACATGTACTATAAATCATGAATACCGCTCTTGCTACTCAGGAACAACAATAAGTATTTATATCTCTTGCGCTGTAGCATCGTACAATACTCCTGGATATTATTCGGGCACATGCGGCGGACCTGTTGTCTCTCCATCCAGTTATATAACATGTAATGCTCCTATGCAATACGACATATGCATTATTGGAAGCACAACTGATCATTTGAGTTGCTCGGGGAGATACGTCAATACTTCCGTCTGACTTAAAGAAGCCAGTCCATAGGGTGGACATCTATGGACTGGTTACTCAGACAATACTTTATTTAGTAATTTAAGTAATTTAGTACAGACAATGATGAGATTATTTACTATCACATTAATCCTTATCAGCCTCAGCATAGGCTGCATGGCACAGATGAAAGCGACGGTTGACGAGCGCATGGAGCTGACAAGCATAGTATTCCGGCTAGCCGGGGCGGAGGAGTTCGTAAACAACCAGATGCAGGAATACGGAGAGGCCATAGACCGGTGGTTCGGAAAATACAGCTCGCATGAGCTGATGGACCATATACGCAAGATGAGACAGGAGACAGCTCTGGGTATGGCCGGTGTCGTCGGAAGTGTCCCCTATCTGGTCATCAATGACAAGGGGGTGCATGACTCTGGGATAAAGAAAGGCAGCGAGATCGAGGGGCGCTGGACGGACAGCAACTGGGACAAATACGTGCGGCTGCTGGATGATTTTTACCGGAAAAGCCGGTTCCACGAGTTCTTCGTGTCCAGACAGGATTTCTACAGGGAGGTAGAGAAAGGCGTGAACGCATACCTCTCACTGCTGGACACGACCTGGTTCCGCTCTTTCTTCGGACACTATGATGAGCCTGTCGTATATGTGGCCGCAGCGAACGGATTCCACAACTACTATCTCAACACCTCTGCCATACAGGAAGGCAGTTTCGCGATAGCCATAGGATATCCGGGACCGTGGTATGACCCTACCGAGGTGATACTGCACGAGATGTGCCATCAGTACACCACCCGGATGGACAGGTACTATCCAAAAGTGGAAAGTGCAATGCTGAGAATCTTCGAAAACCCGGAACTGGTGCTGAAGTATTTCCAGAACCATTACGGCGACCCGGAGGCTATCTTCTGCGAGTGGCTCACGAATCATTGCGTGGCCATGTACATAAAAGAGCATACAAACAATGATCCGATTCAGATTCAATGGCTACACAACTTCACGACGCAAATGGTAGCCTATCAAGGATTCGTATGGATGGATCGGGGCATACAGTTCATGGACAACTTCTACGCCGACAGGGAGTCCTATCCGATATTCGAATCATATATGCCGAGGATATGCGAGTTCATGAACAACATCGTGATAACAGAGAACTGGTTAAAGGTGCTGGAGGAGACCAAGCCTCACAGGCCCTATATAACAAACATCTACCCGGTGGACGGAAGCTGCCTTATTGACTACAAGAAAGTGGACGCGGTGAGGGTTACATTCTCGCAGCCGATGATGAACGCGCACGGAATCAAGGGAGTTCTTCCGATAGGAGGCAATATATTCAACGGACCTGAGTCATACTGGGAGGACAGCGTGACATATGTCCTACCGCTGCTGGAAGATGCCGTGATTAAGGACACCACATATGTAATCACACTCAACAAAGATTTCTTCGTAGGTGCGAAATATACATACGGCATGGCATACGACTTTCAGATTATATACAACAAGAAAAAAGAGACACAGGAGCCATGAGAATATCCAGATACGCATTTCTGATAGAGGATCGAGACGGTTATTATGCCTACAGTACCTTGTCGAACTCACTTCTGGAGATTGACAGTGAGGCATATTCCTTTTTGAAGAATTTACAGGACTGCAAAGGGGAGCTGCCGGATCCGGACTCATTGGAGGAGCCGTTCCGCAGGGTTATGATTGAGAACAGAATCCTGACAGAAAATGACGAGGACGATTATCTGCTTTTCAAATCCAACATAATGCAGTTGCGTGCCCAGCGCGAAAGTATGCACCTGACCCTGGCTCCCACGATGGACTGCTGCTTCCACTGCCATTACTGCTTTGAGAAAGTCAAGGGCGGTGAACCCATGCCTGAAACAGTAATGGACGCTATAGTGAAATATGTATCAGCCCATAAGGACTTGCAGTCTTTACGCGTGACTTGGTTCGGGGGAGAACCGCTGATGGCAGTCGACGGTATCGAGACAATGTATGAAAAACTTGTAAGCGCTCTTCCTGACAGTATCAAATATAGTTCTAATATTATAACTTCAGGCTATCACCTTGACAACAAGGCAATTGGTATTCTGAAAAAAGTCAAGGTCTCCTCTATTCAGGTAACTATTGACGGATTGAAGGAAACTCACAACAAAGTGAAGTTCCTGCCTGAATGCGACGATGTGTTCGGAAGGGTGATTGACAACATTGACAATGCCAGTGCCAGTGAACCGGATATGAACATTGTGATTCGGGTTAATCTGACATTGGATAACGCGCATGAGTATCCAGAACTTTACAAGAATATTCTGCAGAGGTTCAAAGGCAGAAAAAATGTATCCATAGTCCCGGCATTTGTGCTTGACAGGAATTCCGAACCAGTCAAATGTCCGCTTTTCACACGCGAAACCATGGCCGAGTACATATTCAAGCTGACCTCACTGAATATCGACTCTCCGTTTATCCGTTATCCCAAACCGTTTTTTACAGAATGCGCCATCCGTAATGCCAATGCCGTATCGTTTGACCCGGAAGGCTATGCATACAAATGCTGGGAGAACATAGGAAATAAGGATTACGCCGTGTGGAAGTTAAATGAAGACGGCATCCCGGTAAATGTCAATGTAAAATTACTGAACCGCCATATGTACGGAGCGGATCCGTTTGACGACCCGGTATGCGCAAAGTGCAAATATCTCCCGATTTGCGGCGGAGGATGTCCGTTGCAACGAATAGAAAACCAGTTTGAAGGAAAGCACAACGACTTATGTACCTGCTACAAAGGGAACATCAAGGACTTTATGAAAATCCACATTGAGCGGAAAAAGGCCGGATTGTATAATTATTGAACCAACTGATGCCAATGAAAAAGTTTCCTTCCTACCGCCAGCTTGACACGATGGACTGCGGCCCGACCTGCCTGCGTATCATCGCCTCGCATTACGGGCGCAGCTGGTCGCTGCAGACCCTGCGCGAGAGGTGCCATATCTCCCGTGAGGGCGTCTCGCTGCTTGGCATCAGCGACGCGGCGGAGGCGGTGGGGTTCCGCACAATGGGCGTGAAGCTGACGTTCGGACAACTATGTGAGGAGGCCGTGCTGCCGTGCATCGTGCACTGGAACCAGAACCACTTCGTCGTGGTCTACCGCATAGAGCACCGGCGCGGCAGGACCTGGGTACATGTCTCTGACCCCGCCTCCGGACTGCTCCGCTACACCCGGGAACAGTTCTGCAAGTCGTGGATATCCATCCGCGGGACGGAAACCGGAGACAGCCCCGCCGAAGGCCTGGGCATCGCCCTGCTGCTGGAGCCGACCCCGAAGTTCTACGAGGAGAAGGGGGAGGAGGAGAGGCGATTGGGATTCCGGGGCATGATGGAGTATCTCCGCCCCTACAGGCAGTTCATCGTCCAGCTCCTGCTGGCCATGCTCACGGGCAGTATCATCAGCCTAATCCTGCCTTTCCTGACCCAGTCCGTCATTGACACCGGTATCGGCACCGGGGACCTCCATTTCGTCGTGGTGCTCCTCGTCGCACAGGTGGTGCTCGTCCTGGGCCAGACGGCCAACGAGCTGATCCGCAGCTGGCTGATGCTGCACATGACCACCCGCGTGAGCATCTCCCTTATCTCCGACTTCCTGGCCAAGCTGATGCGTCTTCCCATCTCGTTCTTCGACTCGAAGATGACCGGCGACATCATGCAGCGCATCGGGGACCACAGCCGCATCCAGACCTTCCTGACGGGCTCTCTGCTGAGCATCGTCATGGCGGCCGTGACGTTCGTTGTCTACTCCGCGGTCATGGGCGGCTACGACCTGAGGATCCTCGGCATCTTCATCCTCGGCAGCGCCCTCTACATCGGCTGGGTGCTGCTCTTCCTCAGGCGCAGGCGCAAGCTGGACTACATGCGCTTCCAGGAGGCGGCGGCCAACCAGAGCAGCATCGTGCAGCTCATCGCGGGGATGCAGGACATAAAGCTCAACGGCTGCGAGAGGCAGAAGCGCTGGGAGTGGGAGCGCATCCAGGCGCGCCTGTTCAACGTCAGCGTGAAGGGCCTCGCCCTCGGGCAGACGCAGCAGGTGGGCGGCACCTTCATAGACCAGATCAAGAACGTCTTTATCTCGTTCCTCGCAGCCAAGGCTGTCATCGACGGGGACATGACCCTCGGTATGATGACAGCCATGCAGTACATCATCGGCCAGCTCAACGCCCCCATATCGCAGTTCATCGGCTTCGTGCAGGAGGCGCAGGACGCGAAGATATCGCTTGAGCGCCTGGGCGAGATACATGGGCGCAGGGACGAGGAGGACGCGGAGAGGGACTATATCCGCGAGATACCCATCGGTGCGGACATCGAGTTCAGGGATGTGGATTTTCAGTACAACGGCCCGCACTCGGAGAAGGTGCTGGACGGGGTAAGCGTGACCATACCGCATGACAAGGTCACGGCCATCGTCGGGGCCTCGGGCAGCGGCAAGACCACCATGGTGAAGATGATGCTGGGCTTCTACGAGCCCGTCTCGGGAGAGGTGCTGCTGGGCGGACGCCGCATCGGGGACTACAGTCCCTCGGTGTGGAGGGAGCAGTGCGGCACTGTGATGCAGGAGGGCTTCGTGTTCTCCGACACCATAGCCGACAACATCGGCGTGTCCGATGAGAGCCCTGACATGGAGCGGGTGCGTCAGGCCGTGGAGACGGCCAACATAGGGGAGTTCATAGACGGCCTGCCCCTGAGGTACAACACGAAGATAGGGGCCGAGGGCAACGGTGTCAGCACCGGACAGAAGCAGCGTCTTCTCATAGCCCGTGCCGCATACCGCGACGCCCGCTACCTCTTCCTGGACGAGGCCACCAACTCCCTTGACGCGAACAACGAGAAAGTCATCATGGAGAGGCTCGACACCCTGTTCCGTGGCAGGACAGTGGTCATCGTGGCCCACCGTCTGAGCACGGTCAGGAACGCCGACAACATCATAGTGCTGGACAGGGGCCGTGTCGTGGAGCAGGGCACCCACGTGGAGCTGACGGAAAGGAGAGGATACTATTACAGGCTGGTGAAAAACCAGCTGGAACTCGGAAACTGACAAAGCTATGCCGGACAACAGAAGACATATAATTACGGAGCACACCGAGGAGGCGCAGCAGATACTGGGGCGCATCCCGTCGTGGATTGTAAGGTGGGGTGTGACCGTGATATTCGCGGTCTTCGCCCTCATACTCATCGGCTGCTGCATCATCAAGTACCCCGAGAGGGTCACTGCGACCGTCACCATCACCACCGGCAACTCACCCGTGGACGTGGTGGCAGGGGGCGGCGGCAATCTGGAGCGGATACTCGTCTCCAGCGGAGATTCCGTCAGCGCCGGGGGCATCCTCGGAGTCATCCGCTCAAGCGCCCGCTGGGAGGACGTGCTGGAGGTGGAACGACGTCTGAAAGAGACGGACGGGATGCCGCCGGACTCCCTCGCGTTGCAGAATTGGGTTTATGCCGACTGGGGCATGGGGGACATCCAGAGCGAGTGGTCCGCGTTCTCCACCGCCTGCCGCCAGCTGCGCGAGTACATTGAGAGGGACGTCATCAGCCGCAGGATGGAGCTTGTGAGGGACCAGATATCCAAGCAGAGGGAATACTACTCCCGGATGCAGGCCCAGGAGACCGTCATGCGCGAAGACCTCGCATATGAGGAGCGCGGTTTCCGCAGGGACTCCTCCCTCTATGCTCATGATGTCATCTCCGAGACCGAATACGAGGAGTCCGTCCGCAGTCTGCTGCAGGCGCGCAACGGCATGATATCCTTCCGCTCGCAGATGACCTCCACTGAACTCGCTGTGCTCCAGCTGGAGCAGCAGCTGGTGGAGCTGTCCATCCAGCGCGATGACGAGATACTGTCGCTCGAACGGGAGATGGCCGCCTGCCGCGAGCGTCTGACAGCCCGGATACGCAGCTGGAGCCTGAGCAGCCTTCTCACCTCGCCCATGGACGGCAGGGTGTCGTTCGTGAGAAAATGGGACGCGGGTCAGTTCATCAGCGCGGGCGAGTCCTTCGTGACCGTCGTCCCCTCGGAGGAACGGATGCCCGTGGGCATAGTCAAGGTGCCGCAGGCCAGCTTCGGCAAGGTGTGCACGGGACAGAGGGTCAATGTCCGCCTCAGCGGCTACCCGTACATGGAATACGGCCTACTCGTGGGCGAGATAGGATACCTGTCCTCCGTGCCCGAGGCTGCGGCGGATCTACAGACGGAGCCGCAGTACACGGCTGAGATAGTCTTCCCGGACGGCATGGTGACGACCTACGGCAGGGAGCTGCGCCTGATACAGAAGATGGACGGCACCGCCGAGATAATAACGAAGGACCGCAGGCTCATAATGAGGTTCCTCGACCCCATCGCCGCACTCTTCAAGAACGGAATATGACCATGAGGATGACACTGAGAACCATAGCCGTCATATCAGTCCTGCTGTCTCCGTGCCTTATGGCGGCGCAGGAGGCCGACAGCCTGAGACGGTGGACTCTGGATGAGTGCATAGACCATGCCCTGGAGCACAACATCGAGTTGAGATCCGAGTGCCTGTCGGTGGAGGAGCGTGACATATCCCTGTCCGACAGCCGGTGGGCATTCGCTCCGGGCCTCTCGGCGTCGGCCGGATACAACCTGTCCATAGGCCGCGTCCTAGACGAAACCACATACGATTTCATTACAAACGAGACCGTGGGGAGCTCCAGCGCGTCCGTGTCCGGAAGCGTGCTGCTCTTCAACGGCCTGCGCAACCTCCGCCAGCTGCAGTACTCCAGGCTTGACCGCGAGGCCGCCGCACTGCAGGTGGAGAAAGCCGCGGATGACCTGCGGCTCAACGTCACGGCCTATTTTCTTGAGGTGCTCTGCGCGTGGGAGAACATACGTGACTGCGAGGCCGTGGCCGCCTCGCTGAGAAAGCAGGAGGAGCATACATCGGAGAAAGTCAGGGCGGGCAAAGTGACCCGCGCCGACCTTATGCAGATACAGTCGCAGCTGTCCGAGGCGGAGAACAGCCTCATCGTCGCGGAGCACTCATACGGGATGTCCAGGCTCAATCTGTGCCAGCTTCTGGAGATAGAGGACTACAGCTCGTTCATCCCGTCCTTCGATAGCGGGGACAGCCTGGAGTATGTCCCCAAGGACTACGCCGCCATACTCGACGGGGCGGAGCGTCTGCCGGAAATCGGCCTCGCGCGTAAGGAGGTGGAGCTGGCCCGGAAGAACGTCCAGCTGGCACGCTCCTCATACTACCCGTCCCTGACCCTCAGCGCCGGATACGGCAGCAGCTACTCCAATGTCAGGCAGAAGATCATCCCGAATGGAGACGGCACCTATACATACAGCCCGTATCCGTTCATCGAGCAGTACAGGGACAATGCCAGCGCGTATGTCTCTTTCGGCCTGAGCGTGCCGATACTCAACGGCATGTCGGCGCGTAACGGCGTGAGGAGAGCCAAGGTGCAGCTTCAGCGCAGCGAGCTGGCGCTGGAAACGGCCAGAAAGAGCGTGAGGAAGGACATACTGCAGGCGGCCATGGACACCGAGGCCGCATGGAAGAAATACACAGGCTCCGTCAGCTATCTCAGCTCCGCCCGGGAGGCGGCGCGGCAGATAGGCGTCAAATACGAGGCCGGCGCGGCCACTGTCGTGGAGTACAACACGGCCATGTCCACGCTGGTCGAGGCGCAGACCCAACACTTGTCGGCCAAGTACGAGTATCTGTTCAAGCTCAAGGTGCTTGAGTTCTACGAGAGCAGACAATAAAAAGAATATCTTTAGACTGTTTGAAATGATTACGTATCTCTTATATAGATTTTTGACAGAACTTAATGCATGCCCCGATATCTTCAAGATTGAGCGGCAGTTGAAAACACATCCACTGGCCAACAGCATGAGAGGTATCAGCGACATACTGGAAAGAAACGGAATTTACAATATCGTGTGCAGTATTGACAGGGAACAGCTTCATGAGATTCCTTTACCCGCAGTTATCCATGCGGAGAACTTGGGAAAGAATCCGTTTCTCATAGTGGAATCTATTGATTTCAAATCCGGCACAGTGCGCCTTGTCGGTGTCGGGAATAAGAGAATGACTGTTCCGCTGCATTTTTTCCTTAACGTATGGAGCGGCATCATCCTACTGGCTGAACCTGCAGAAAAGAAACCTGGTCATTATAAGAGATTAAAAAGCCGCTTTAAAAGACTTATATGGACGGCGGAAAAGAGACTTCATACAGTTCTTCTGATTATCATTCTCCTGACTGTCCCGCTTAACATGGCGGCAGGATACAATTATGGACTATCGCAGCTAATCAGTATAGTCTTGGGGGTGTGCGGTGTCATTCTGTCGTACATGGCAGTTGTTAAAGGAAGGCTTGGCGTGGACACCTCCAAGCGTCTGTGCAGTGTACGGAATGAGGATATGTGCAAATCCGTTTTCTCTGACAGGGGAGCATACCTTATGGGCTGGATTTCATTGGGAGAGCTGTCCTTGGCCTATTTCTCAGCGCTTCTTGTTATTGACATCTTTAATCCGGCATCAGAACTGCAGATGATAGTCTCTCTATTGTCAATGACCGCCGTTTTGTATTCAGTCATATGGCAGATTGTCCGGAAGAAACGCTGTGGTCTATGTCTGTTGATAGATGCCGTTCTTGTTTTTTATCTGCTGGCGGAATGCATGGGACAGCACAATCTGCCAGGAACGCGTTTGCTCATTGATGCTGTCGGATATTCCTTTTTATTTACAGCATGCCTGTTCGGAACACGAGCAATTGTCTCATTACTGAAAGCCGGACAAGACAGCAACGAAATGAAAGACAGACTGGGTAAGTTTGTCACATCGGAAGAAGCTTTCTTCAGTATGCTGAGCAGCCAGCCCCGACTGCCGAAAGAGACAATAAACAACTTATCTCCTCTGGTCAATGAAACTACAGGAGAGCATGAACTTCTGGCGATAATGAGTCCTAAGTGCGGATACTGCAGGGAGCTTGCTCATATTTTGATGAGGCTGACAGATCATGTCGGAATAAAAATACTCTTTCTTGTGGATGAGGAGGACCACATATCTGTCAGTGTTGCGTCCGGAATCCTGTCCATGAGAGAGAAATCTGATTTTCGGGAGATATTGTCGGCATTGTGCCAGTGGTATGACAAGAATATCCAACCATATAATGAGACAGACAAAGATTGCGAAGATACTCTGCATGCACAATGCATGTTCTGCCATCGTATAGGGATAACAGGCACTCCGGCTGTATTTGTAGACAACAGGCGGCTTCCCGATGCCTATACATTCTATGACCTTGAGTATATCATAGTGTGAAGCGGATCTTCAGCAGCGCCGTCAGCGGCCTGAGGCGGTAGGTGTAGACGTACGTGGTGATGTCGCTGTAGGATGCCGAGCTGTAGGTCTCCGTGCCGAGGAGGTTGCGGCACTCAAGGGCCAGCTCCAGCCGCTTCATGCGCCATGAGAGCGAGGCGTCCAGGAAGAACATGGACCTGTCGCCCCGGACGGCGTCGTTGTAGTAGTGCTCTCCGCCGACCCTCAGGAAGACGCTTTTCGCGAACGAGAGGTTCAGGGCGGCGTTCTGCCTGAGCGAGTGTATCGGCGGCTGCGCCCCTCCGAGGTCTGTCACGCTGCGGCTCCGGGAGGCGGATATCCCGTAGTCCAGAGCGGCCCAGTCGCAGAAGCGGGTGTTGAACGACAGGGCGCCGGAGACATTGTCCATCTCGCTCCGGTACAGCTCGTACTGCCTGTGGAGGGCGCTCCACGTGCGGGACCATGACGCCGACAGCTTCACGGTGGTGCTGATGGCGAAGAAGAGCTTGCTGGCGTTCGCGGCCACGTTGACCCCGTGGGACAGAGCAGGGCTGTCCACCGTCTCCATCCTGGTGAGGGTGCCGTCGTAGACCGTGCCGTAGGTGTGGCTCCTCCAGCTTCTCCAGTAGCCCCCGGAGAGCTTGGCGAAGGTGGCGATATGGGTGGCGGCGTAGGAGAGCCCGAGGCTGTAGTTCTGGTTCCTGTTCCGGGGAATCTCCCCTCCGGTACGGGAGATGTGGCGGTAGTTGCTCATGATGTATCCCCCGTAGTCGCTGTACAGCCCTCCGTAGCTCTCGTCATAGGCAGCCGAGGCTGAGAGCCTGAGCTCCGGGGTGACGGCCAGCTGCATGCTCAGGGCCGGGGAGACGAGCGGACGGTCGAGGACTGCCGTGCCGCCGCGCACCCTGTCCTCCTGCCGGATGCCCTTGTACCCGAGGCTGGCGTAGGCGGATACGCTGAAGCGCTTGCCGATGCGGTACGAGACGGAGGGCTGGAGCGCCAGAGTGTACTCCTGCCTCAGGATGTCGTTGCGCATGGAGTCCGCGGCCTGAGCCGGCATCCCGTCCAGACTGAGCGGGGACAGCTCCGAGCGCATCATGTCCACCGCGGCGTCGGCACGCAGGGTCAGCGAAACGAACCAGCCGTTGCGGTTGAATGTCAGCCCGGCCCTGTTGTACGCGGTGAGCCTACGCGAGGAGAGGGACTGCTCCGCCCCGGAGGCCGACGCACCCTCCCCGAAGATGCCGTCATAGAGCAGGGGAGTCACCCTGAGGGTCTCCGGCCTGTCGCTGTACGAGATGTCGGAGGAGACGTCCCATGTCAGCGGGCCCCTGCCGCGCATGTAGTGGAAACGGTTGTCCAGGCTGAGTGCCGGATGACGCAGGGACTGCTCCATGCGGGCGCCGTCGTTGTCCACCCCGCCCCGGTCCGTCCGCCACGAGCCGCTGAAGGACAGCTTGTCGGTGATGTAGCGCTCCTTAGTGTTGCTCTCCACGTCAATGTCGGCGGTGAGGCGGTCCAGAAGCGAGCTGGAGAGGATGCCCTCGCTGACGGAGAACTCCTGACCCTGGCCGGCGAGATGGTACGTCGTCACCGAGGCGCCCTCATCCTCGCGCAGGTCGTGCTGGTACTGCACGTTGGCCCTCATGTTGAGATCCTCGCGGAGACGCACGATGCTGTTGGCCGAGACCATGTGGGTCTGATTGTCCAGGTAGCGGACTTTCCCGAACGGGGGGACGCTGGGACGCCTGACCCCGAGCACTGAGGACGAGCCGTCGGAAAAGCCGGGGATGCTCCCGAAAATCTCCTCGGACACGTCATCGCCGGTGTTGTTGGTCTTGTAAGTGTCCATGGTCTGGAACCTGCGGCCGAAATACATGGCGGCGGCCTCGCCGTACCACATGGCGGGCCTGTAGCCCCCGCCCGCGGCCAGGTACCCGCCCCATGTGCCCTTCGCGCCCTCCTTCAGGCGCAGGTTGACGGCGGGGGCGCCGGGCAGGCCCTGCTCCTCGTAGATCTTAATGTGCTGGTGGTCCTCCATGACCTCCACGGACTCTATGTCCTCCGCCCGGATGGTGTTCGTGGCGAGGCCGTAGCGCGACTCGAGCATGTCGAGGCCCTCCACATACATCCGGCCTATCTCCCTGCCGTTGTACCTCAGCCTGCCGGAGCCCGTCACCTCGATGCCCGGCATCTTGCGCATCACCTCGCCTATGGTGCGGTCGCCGTCCTCCCTGAAGTCCGACACGTGGTAGATCACCGTGTCGGCCCTCCTCTCCACGGGCTCGGCCCTGACAGTCACCTCGCGCAGCTCCATCGGAATCCACTCCACGGAGAGGTCCACTGTCATGCTCCGGGCCGGAATGACCACGGTCCGCGGCCTGAGGTTGAACCCCGTGACCCTGACGGCCAGGCTGTCGTCGTCTCCGGTGTAGGCTACGGAGTACGTGCCGTCAGCGGAGGTCACGGCGAAGCGGTACACCGAGCGTCCGTCGCTGCGGCAGAGCATCACGTTGGCGTCCTCCACGGGGGCACCGCTGTCACTGCGGGTGACACGTCCGCGCACGGTCACAGCCTCCTGCGCGGCGCATATCCGCGTCAGGAGCGCCAGAGACAGCAATATCGTAATTCTGAGTCCCATAACACGCCTCCTGTCATGTCACCACTCCATCGGATAATACGGCAGTTCCCAGTCCTCACCGGCCTGGCGCGCCCCTTTCCCGTCGCGGATGAACAGGGCCGTGCCTCCTGTGAACGACATGGGCATCTGCCAGCAGCTGCGCTCGTAACGCTTGAACTTGCGGTAGGTCGTCCTCTTCTCGTGCTCGTAGACGTAGTCATTGACAGGCACTGACTTGTCAGTCACGGATACAGCCTCGAAGCTGTACTGGCCCGTGGTGTCACGGGCGTAGAGTATCAGGCCCGGCAGTCCCCTGAGCTTCCATGGCCCCTCGCCCACGGGTATCTCCGTGGTGAACCAGGCCTCCCACCTGCGCCCACGGAAGTCGCACTCGGCCCTCTGGCACCGGTAGCCGGCAATGTCGGCGTACATGTCCGTCACGGTCCATTCCTGACGCGGCGCCCGCTCGGTGTAGACATGGGCCAGCCCGGCACTCCCGCCGGGACTCCCGTTCAGTCCGGCCCAGATGTCGGGCACGGTGACTTTCCGCTCGCCGGCGGCACGGTCCGTGAGGACGGAGATGTAGTAATAGGACGGTGTCCCCGCATCCCCGAGCGCCGCCTTGCCGGTGCTTCTGGCGCGGTGCGTAATGTCGTCGAACAGCACGCGCTCATCCCCGACATACAGACGCGTCCTGTGCGTCATCTGCGCTCCTCCAGGGCTGGTGCTGAAATCCGCCCGGTAGTCCACCGTCAGCAGGGAGCTGTCAACGGCGGCGGAGTCGGAGGTCATCACGAGGTTGCTGTATGGGTGGGTGCCGTCGCCGATAAGGGCGAATCTCTCCGGAAGGTCCTGGCCGGAGGCGGCAATGGCGCAGAGCAGCGCGGTGACTGGTGCGGACCATGATAAAAGTGTTCTGGTTTTCATTGCTCTCTGTGTTTTTGTCTGTTAGGTCTGTTTGATGATTTGTGCTGCCACTCCATGGGGTAGTAGGGCATCCGCCAGTTCTGATAGTCGGCCTCCTCGATGCCGTTGCCGGTCACGATGAACACCGAGGTGTTCTCTTTGAAGGACTTGGGCCAGCGGAAGCAGCTGCGCTCGTAGCGCTTGAACTTGCGGTAGGTAGTCCTCTTCTCGTGCTCGTAGACGTAGTCGTAGAAAGGCACCGGCTCATCGGTCACGGATGTTGCCTCGAAGCTGTACTGGCCCGTGGTGTCACGGGCGTAGAGTATCAGACCCGGCAGTCCCCTGAGCTTCCATGGCCCTTCGCCAACGGGTATCTCCGTGGTGAACCACGCCTCCCACCTGCGCCCCCGGAAGTCGCACTCGGCCTTCTGGCAGTCAAAGGATGCCACCGTGCCGTGCTCCCCGGTAATCTCCCACTCCAGCACCGGGACATCCTCCTCGTAGATATGCGCCAAACTGTAAGTGTAGTATGGCTGTGTCGGAACCCAGATGTCCGGAACCACCACTTTGGACTTTCCCATCCTGTGGTCATGCATCACGGAGCGGTAGAAGTATGATCCTCTCATGCCCAAGTCTCCGTGAGCGTCCACACTCTCGTGAAGTTCTCTTATCGATTCTTCAACCCCTTCTTCGTCACTCCAATGCAGGTTTTCCACTTTGGCCTTTTGAATGTAACTGTACCTGTTATGGATATGCGCGGAGAAATCATAGAACAATGAGTGTGAGGCCCCCACATGCAGCATGGTGACATGCCAGCTTGACGAGGCTCCGGAATACATCAGATACGATGCCCTGTACCGTACTGTCAGGAGAGCCGTGTCCAGCAGGACTGAGTCAACTGCCTTCAAAGACGATGGAGAGGCTGGCGTTTTGCCGTCTCCGTATATCGCGAATCCTCCGGACATGAAGTCCTGACCG
>DWYD01000136.1 GCA_019118865.1 Candidatus Coprenecus merdipullorum
ACGCCGTGAAGGAGGCAAACCGTCTCAATATCCCGGTTATCGCAGTTGTTGATACATGTTGCGATCCTACCCCCGTTGATTATGTGATTCCCGGTAATGACGATGCCGCCAAGTCTGTTTCGGTCATCCTCGATGCTCTGTGCGGAGCCATCAAGGAGGGTCTGGAAGAGAGGAAGCTCGAGAAGGACAAAGAGGAAGAGGCCCGCGAGGCTGACAACGCCGCTTCCGGCAAGAAGATGCGTCCCCGCAAGGGTGCCGCTCCCAAGGCCGAGGCCGCTCCTGCCGCAGAGGCAGCTCCCGCAGCCGAGCCCGCTGAAGTAAAGGAATAATTTTAAAGAAAGGAAGACAATGGAAATTAAAGCAATAGACGTTCAGAAGCTCCGCAAGATGACCGGAGCCGGAATGATGGACTGCAAGAAGGCCCTCATCGAGGCTAACGGTGACTATGAGAGAGCTAAGGAGATCATCCGTGAGAAAGGCAAGCTCGTGGCTGCCAAGAGAGCTGACCGCGAGACTTCCGAGGGTGCCGTCGTAGCCAAGGTGGACGGCAGCAAGGGTATCCTCCTGTGCCTCGGCTGCGAGACTGACTTCGTGGCCAAGAACGAGGAGTTCCAGGCTCTTGCCAATGCCATCGCCGATGCAGCCATCAAGGCTATGCCCGCCGACATGGAGGCCCTCAAGGCCTGCACCATCGCCGACGGCCGTACAGTAGAGGCCGCCATCACCGAGCAGATCGGCAAGACCGGTGAGAAGCACTCCCTCGTAGCTTACGAGAAGATAGAGGCTCCCTACATCATCTCCTACATCCACACCATCAACGGAAAGCTCGGCGCTATCGTCGGCTTCAACAAGGAAGTTCCCCTCGACCTCGCCAAGGGCGTGGCCATGCAGGTTGCTTCCATGAACCCCGTCGCAGTCAACAAAGAGGCTGTGCCTCAGAACGTTATCGACGAGGAGCTCAAGGTGGCAGTGGAGAAGACCAAGGAGGAGCTCGTGAAGAAGGCCGTTGACGCCGCCCTCAACAAGGCCGGCATCAACCCCGCCCACGTCGACAGCGAGGACCACATCCAGTCCAACACCGCCAAAGGCTGGCTCACCCCCGAGCAGGCTGACCAGGCCCGCGAGATTATCAAGACCGTCTCCGCTGAGAAGGCCGCCAATCTCCAGGAAGCCATGGTCAACAACATCGCCAACGGCCGTCTGAACAAGTTCTTCAAGGAGAATACCCTCGAGGAGCAGGAGTACCAGATGGGCGACGGCAAGACCTCCGTCAAGGCCGCCATCGCAGCCGTAGACAAAGAGGCCAAGGTGACCGTATTCAAGCGTATCTCCCTCGTAGACTAATTTACCCCGCAAGGGTAACCGTATAGAAAGGCCGGAAGGACATCGTCTCCCTCCGGCCTTCTTCTTTACAAACCGATGGGGAGTCAAAGAAACATAGTCATATAGACCGGAAGATACAGCACATCATCTTCCTTGCGCAGGTCTTTCGTATAGATCAGATATTTGTTTTTTATCCGTGTTGAAAATTTTCGGTAAAAGGCATCCAAAGAAGCATGTGCCTTGTATCCGGATGATTTTACCTCAATGGGACTTATCTTGTCGGCCTCAGCAATCAGAAAATCCACTTCATAGTTATGTTTTCCGCTTTCTGTCGGAAATGTGTAGTAGTACAACTCGTGCCCGGCTGCTTTTAACATCTGGGCGATGACATTTTCATAGACATATCCCAGATCGGCACTCAGTTTGTCGCTGAGAAGCTTATGATAAATAGTGTTGTCGGTAAATTTCCTGTCCCAAAACGCGAGAGTGACGAACAATCCTGTGTCTCCTGCGAACATCTTGTATTTGCCGAGGCTCTGATGCAATGCCATTCCTGCATTTGGATCATTTGCATGATAAGCCAGGTTGACAACCATTGATTCCTTGATTTCTGAAATAATTTCCGCTAATTCCGAATTGCGAGTGCCGTCTGTCGCGCTCCATGCCAGATACCTGTTGGCGTTGCCTGTCAGTTGTGCCGGAATCTGATGGAACATCCTGGAGGCGTTGCCTGTCGGGTCTATTTTATTGAAATCATCCTCATACAGTGTTATGATGGAACGTTTAACGCTGTCAATTTTTTCCAGATTGTTGGTGTCAAGATACGAAGCCACAGCCTGCGGCATACCGCCTATAAGCATGTACAAGCGGAAATCACGCATCAGCTTGCGGTTCGTGGCGTCTCCTAGTGGAGTCTTGTCGTGGAAACAGCCTTGAAGCAACTTTATCGTAGCAGTATCTCCCAATGCCCATTTAAACTCCTCATAATCCATCGGATACATATGGAGTTTGACTTCCTCGCTTGGAATAAGAATATCCTTGACGTTCTTGCGGATTGAAATCAGCGAACCTGTTTCTATGTAGTCGTATCTTCCGTCTTTTACAAGGTACTTTATCGCCTGCCTAGCTTTGGGCGCGAGCTGGACTTCATCGAAAATAATGGCGGACTTCCGTTCTTTCAGCTCTACACCGTACTCCAGTTGCAGCCTCATGAAGATACGGTTAAGGTCGGAAATGTCATTGAACAGATCCCGGATTTCAGAGGAGCACGCGGCAAAATCCACCAATATATGGGTGTCGTATTCGCGTGTCGCAAATTCTTCTGCGACGGTGGACTTCCCGACACGTCTTGCGCCCTGTATCAGTACGGCTGTTCGGCCTTCATCAGTTCGTTTCCACTGCAGAAGTTCATCGTAAATTTTTCTTTTGAATATCATAAATCAACTTTTCCGGAGACAAAAATAATGTGTGTTGCACGAATCTCAAAATGTTTTCTATGAAAAAACGCACAAATCTCAAAATTTGAAATGTGCAAGACCGCAGTAATCTCATATTTTATTTGTCCAAAGAGGTGCTGAAGGCGCAGGTCAACCCGCATTTTCTCTTCAACTCCCTCAATATCCTGTACTCGCTGATAGCCATTGACCGGGACAAGTCGCGGGAGTTCACCCTGCAGCTGCTGGTGGAGAATGTCACCAAGCACAATGTCATATCAGTCCGCAATCCGATGAATGTGTCGGTGGTGCTGGGCCGGAGAGCATCACGGTTTCCAATCCTGTGCGGATAGACCGGGTGTATACGGAAGCATTATCATAATCCTGATTGAGACAGGTCATCTCTCCCATCATAAGTGCTGTGTGGCATTTGAGAAACGGGGCCACATTGTCATTGTCTGCCAGGCTGTATGGTACCTGCAGTGTCTTGGAGGGTCTTGCTGTATTCGTAATTCTTTATGAAATGTTCCAGGGCTTGTGAATAGTCCATCTCTATTTTAAGATAATATACTATAAAATAAACCGGACCTGCTGAAAAGATGAGCGGCAGGTCCGGTTATGATGCGGAATAATATGGGTGGGTTATTTCAGAGGAGCGAGTATTACGATGTTGTTGCTCTCGGGAGTGAGGTCCTTGAGGATTTCCTGGATGCGGGCCTTGTTCTCGTCGGAGAGGTTGCCTTCCTTCAGGGCCTTTTCAGCATCTTCGGTAAAGGTCTCCGGGTCGAGGACAGTGTGCCAGTAGCCACCTGCGAATGAGGCGTAGTCTGTCTCCTTGGCCAGGTAGTCATTGAAGAAAGTCGTCCTGATGCTTTCTCCTGTGCGCCGGTCGGTGATGACGTATTCGGGCTTCCCGGCGGTGAATCCCCATTCAGTCTGTACGGGGTAGCTTACGCTGGTGATGAAGCGGTCGGGCAGCATGATATAGGAGTGGATGGGGGCGTCTTCGTTGACATTGAGATTATAGTCCTCGGATTCCACCTCCTTGGTGTTGAAGTCGATGGTGTAGACAGGAGAGAGGCTGCCCTCGTTGATGACATAGAGTGAGTCCCTGCCTCCGCCCCATGTGATGAGCGACAGGTCGAAGGCACCTTCCACGTTGCCGTTGCTCTCGATCTCATTGCTGAAGTCGGGGGTGATGGACAGATGACCTGACGGTATTTCCCAGATTAAATTGCCCTGCATGTCCTGCTGCCATGCAATCATCGGAACCAGGTCCCTGAACGGCAGGGCGGCGACTGTTACTGTGCCGGCTTTTGAGTCCACCTGGAACTGTCCCTTGGGCACGCCGTATTTCAGAGGAACCTCCTTTTTGAACTTTCCGGTGGTGATGTCGAAGCCCAGCAGAGTCTTGGTCTGCCAGGGCAGGAGCCATATCGTGCCGTCCTCCTCGTCTATCCTAGGAGCTCCGTAGGTGTTGAGGTATTCGCCCGGACCACGGCCGATGGTACCTACGTCGCAGAGGAACTTGCCTGTCGCACGGTCGTAGAGCTTGGCCGGACCGCGCATGGATGCACCGATACAGATGTAGTGATCGCTGAATGCGTAGGTGTAGCCGGTGGCGAATGCCTCGACCCTGCTGTCTAAGGCGATGAACTCAGGTTCTCCGACCAGCTCAGAGATGTTCGTCGCCGGTGCTTTGTCAACACGGTTGAAGTTGACGCTGATGAGGTTCCCGTCTCCGTTGCCGGAACCGCAGGATGCGGCTAAAACGATTGCTGCCGCTATAGCTCCTGTTTTGATGAGGTTCTTTTTCATAATAGGTGTTGTTTGCTGTGGATAAAATCAAAGTTGTCTCAAATGTAGGAAAAAAAATTTGGAAATCCTCAGCACTCACTAATATTTTTTTTAGAAACATCTACTCCTCACGGAACGGGGAACTTTTTCTACATTTGCATAAATCTTTTGATGCACGATGAAAATGAGATTCTTGAATGTATTTATGTTGCCGGCCGTGATATGGTTGGCGCTGCTGACTGCCGGATGCGGTGACAGGGTGCCCCGGCTTACGGCGGAGGAAACGGATCTGGTAATGTCTTCGGACGGAGTGATGCGGGTGCTGCTGGTGACTTCGCCGGAGGATTCGCTGGTGCTGCGGACACCGTGCGTGGACCTGGCGGAGGAGGATCTGCAGTCGGAGGTCTATGAACGTCTGGCACGCAGGATGATAGCTACGGTAACGGATTCCACGCAGGACGGGGTAGGGCTGGCTGCTCCCCAGGTCGGCCTGAACCGTCGGGTAGTGGCCGTAATGCGCTATGACAAGCCCGGATATCCGTTCGAAGTCTATCCCAACATTCATATCGAGCATTTTTCCGATCAGAAGCAGACTGGTCCGGAAGGCTGTCTCTCCATTCCCGAGATCGCAGGTGACGTCGAGCGCTCTCAGCAGGTAGTTATCCGCTACACTGACCCGGAGACTCTGTCGCAGGTCCGCGATACCGTGGACGGCTACACGGCAGTTATCTTCCAGCACGAAGTCGACCACCTCGACGGCATCCTGTTCACAGACAGGCTGACAGCTCCGGCTGGTTCTGGAAGATGACGGTGAAAAACAACTTTCGTCGGCACCTTGGCACCTTCCGGGGTGAGCTGCCGCAACGGCAGAGAAATGCGGGAAATGCTGCCGTTGTGGAAGAGGAACAGGATGGCAATGCCGTCCAGAAGGCCTGCAGCAGGGGTGTCGTGAGAAAGGC
>DWYD01000137.1 GCA_019118865.1 Candidatus Coprenecus merdipullorum
CCCGACCCGATGATCACCGCTCTCATCCCGCTCGACACCACTATATTCCGCCAGGACGCCGCCCAGAATCTCCAGATCTGGTCCGCCAAGGCCGACTACCAGCAGCTCTTCTGGCAGACCGGACTGCTCGAGGCCGGCCTCAAGTGGTCCCGCACCGTCACCGACAACAACTCCGTCCGCGAGGACTTCTACAACAACATCTGGAACTACAACTCCAACCTCTCCAACATCTTCCTCTACGACGAGCAGATAGCCGCCGCCTACATCTCCGCAGCCAAGAGCTTCGGCACCAAATGGTCCGTCAAGATAGGCCTGCGCGGCGAGTACACCTGGGCCCGCGGAGACTGGCGCAGCGCCGGGGAGAAGAGCACCAAGAGCTACTTCAACATCTTCCCCACCGCCTTCGTCAGCTACATGCCCACAGAGAAATGGCGCCTGGCCGCCTCCTACACCCGCCGTATCAGCCGTCCCGGATACAGCCAGCTCAACCCCTTCCGCACCTACATGTCGGCCAACTCCTACACCGAGGGCGATCCGGACCTCAACCCCCAGTTCTCCGACCAGGTATCCCTGACCGTCGGCTACGGCCAGCACCTCAACCTGAGCCTGCTCTACCAGCACAACTCCAACCTGATAATGCAGCACCCCGAAGTCAACCCCGACAACGGTGAGCAGCGCCTCATCTGGGAGAACTTCGGAACCCAGTCCCTGGCCGGCGCTGCCCTGTCAGTATCCGAGCTGCCCATAACCAAGTGGCTCAACCTCTCGGCCAACTACTTCGCCGCCTACAACAGCAACATCAGCACCTCCGACGACAGCTACTCCGACGGTTCCTTCCTCCAGAGCTTCTACGGCAGCCTCAACTTCCTGCTGCCCAAGGAATGGAAAATAGAGATCGGAGGCTTCGGCTCCGGCAACATGACCATGGGCTACATGGACATCCGCCCGATGTACATGCTCTTCGGCGGCATCAAGAAGAACCTCTGGGACGGCCGCGGCACCATCGCCCTCAACGTCCAGGACCTGCTCCGCTCCTTCCGGACCAGCATCACCTCCTACACCGGCGACGTGCTGACCTACAGCATCGACCAGCGCATCAACATGCAGAAAATCACCATCTCGTTCAGCTACCGCTTCGGTACCGCATCCAACGTCCGCAGACGCAACGTCGGCAATGTGGAGGAATCCTCACGCGTAGGCGGCTCAGGCGGCATCAGCACGGGACAGAGCGGCGGTGGAATAGGCAGATAATCCTTCATAAGCTATGGGAAGTCCGTATTTCAGATTCAAACAGTTCACAGTATGGCACGACCGGTGCGCGATGAAAGTGGGAACCGACGGGGTCCTGCTGGGAGCGTGGGCCGGTCCTGGCCGTCCGGGAGAAATGTCCAAAGAAAGCCCGCAGACAATTCTGGACATAGGCACCGGCAGCGGCCTGGTCGCCCTGATGCTGGCACAGCGTTTTCCCGAAGCGCAGGTGACGGGCATCGACAGCGATGCGGAGGCAGCGGCCCAGGCCCGGGAAAATTTCGCAGGCTCCCCATGGCAGCAGAGGCTCAGGGCTGCTCACATCTCGCTCCAGGAATTCTGCCGCGGTACCGCTGCCGCTGCGGTCACCCGCCGCTTCGACCTGATAGTCTCCAACCCGCCGTTCTACGACACCACCCTCACCAGCCCGGACCCGCTCCGGAGCGCCGCCCGCCACACCGGCGGTCTCACCCACGAAGAACTGCTGCTGCTCTCCGCCGGCCTCCTTTCCGACACGGGGGTCTTCAGTCTGATCGTTCCCTCCGAGTCAGAGAAATCCATCCTGCGGCTGGCGGACAGAAGCAGACTCCATCTGCACCGGCTCACCCGGGTCTATTCCAAACCGTCCTCCCGGCCCCGGCGCATCCTGGCCTCATTCGGCAGACACCCCGTTTCCTCTCCGGTGGAGGACACCCTCACACTGACCGGCACCGACGGCATCCGCAGCCCGGAGCACATCCGGCTCACACGCGATTTTTACCTTGAATACTAACCCCAAAAACATAAAGACAATGAAAAGAGCAACAATTCTTACCGCCACCCTCGCCCTCCTTTTCCTCACCTGCACCGCCGTCAAGGCTTCAGCGCAGAACGGCACTACAGGCGCACAGACCGCTGCAGCCACAGAGGCTCCGAAAGTCTGGTTCTCATTCCTGACCGAGATCAGAATGGGGAGCGACATACTCGACTACCCTAAGTTCATGACATACGACTGGAACATCGCCCCGGGAGTATCTTTCCGGAACGGTCTCTCCCTCAGGATTCCGGTCGAGGCCGTCTTCGGCATGACAAAAGAAAGCTACAATGACTATGACGGATATTACAGTTCCAACGGAACACTCGGTCTCAACCTGGGTTACGACTTCCTCAACAAGAATGACAGGATGCGCCTGGAGCTCAATGCCTCCGGAGGCTCCACCTACCTCAAGACCCCCTACCGGTTCGCCTACGCCGACCTGAACCTGAAGTTCGGCTCCAAGCACCTCGGAGCCTACAACATGTACATCGGCCTGGGCCTCCGCTACCTCAGTCCCTACAACCCGGACATGACCCAGAAACTCCTGTTCAACTTTACTGTCGGCTTCTGGGCTTTCTAAACTGCTCATACGCAGCCTCCAGTGCTGCATAGAACTCTTCTCCGAAGGCATCCGTCAGAGGCTTCTGCAGGAAGCGGAAGACCGGGATGCCTTCCTTTTTGCCCTTGGCGAAGGCGCAGGAGCAGATATTCCAGCGGTGGAGATTGAGGGCGGTCATGCCGTTGGAGAGCCTGGAGACCCGGATCGGGTAGAGACGGCAGGAGATAGGCTTGACAAAGTCCGATCCGCCGCGGCACCAGGACCGCTCGATGGTGCAGAACCAGCTGCCGTCCTCATCGCAGGCCGCGTATGCGCATTCCTCCCGGCCCGGGACCAGCGGAGTGACCATGTCCCCGTCCGAGTCTATCTCGAAAAATCCCTTCTCCGCCACCACCGCCCGGCCCTCGGGCGACATCAGCGGGGAGAACCTGCCGTAATTGGCCTCTATACGCTCCGGCTCGTCCTCCTCCATCGGAGCTCCGCTGTCCCCGATGACGCAGCATACCCCGCCGCAGACTCCGTAGTCGCAGGCGAAGTGTTCGGTGAATATCTCAGGGGAAATAATCTTATCCCCGATAACTACCATTGTATCCATATCTGCTTTTCTGTTATTCATTTTCCCCTTCCGGGACTACTGAGAGCAGGGATATCCTGCCCTCGTCCATGATTCTGAGCAGGACTTCGTTCACCTGCTCAGCAGTAACAGCATTCAGAGCCGCCTCCCGTCTGGTATAAAAATCCTTGCGGTCAACATAGCGGTTGCGCATGAGGCTCCTCCACCAGTCAAGGTCCACCCTCTCGCGAAGCTCATCCTTGAGAATAATGTTGCGGCGCACTCCTTCCACCTCACCGGAACTTACTCCCCGGAAGGCAATAGCCTCTATTATCTCTGCGAATATCCCGCCCATATCGGGGATATCCCCGTAAGAAGAGAACTGGAAGTCAATAGTCAGCACCTCCTCTGGGTACCGGTAGAATCTCTGGCTCGCATCAGCCAGAATACCCCTCAGGGAGAGCTGCCTGATCACCTCCCGCTCTATGACCCTCGCCGTGACCTCGGACAGAGCCCGGTCCTCCACATTCAGGTCGGAGGGGAAGGTAACCTTACAGCTGTGCAGCCTTCTGGGAAACTCCATGGGCACGCGCACCTCCTCCTCGTCGTCGTAGGAGGCAATGAAGAACGAGCTGTTTTCCTCGCGGCGGACACTGCCGGCACTGCGGCCGGGAAGTTTAGCGACAGTACTGTATACCGAACTGAGAAGCTGCTGCTCGTCGAAATCTCCGACAAAAATAAACGAGAAGTCCGCCGCATTGGAAAAGAGAGAGTTGATAAAATCCAAAGTCTCTCCATAATCCAGCGAGTCCACCGAAGGAATCTCGGTCTCCAGGCCAAATCCAGAACGCACATCCCTGGCATGCAGATTCTCAAATACCCTTTCGGGAGAACGCATGGCGTAAGGCTCGCATCCTTTTATCATCCTGCAGTACTTCCCGAAAGTCTCCATGTCAGGATCAGCACCTTGAAAATACAATGATACCAGCTCAAGGAAACTGGCCTCGGAGCCGGTACTGAACGAACCGCTTATACGCCTCTCACTTACAGTTATCTGCCTGGAAAGACTCAACTGGAGAATATCCATCAGTTTATTTCTCTCGAACATATTCATTCCCCCTATTACGGACATACGCGCAACATCATTGATATACCTCCGCAACAGGCCCAGATGCTCGTCCGCCAGGGACACACCGCCCCTGGCCACCGCCTCGAAATAGACACGGCCAGGCTCACGGGTTATCCTCCGGTAGGCAAGGGTAGCACCGTTAGGGAGACGGCGTGAGACTACACCTGTAGACGGGTTCACAAATTTCTGGCGGGAAAGTTCTTTCTGCACCTGCTTGGGAGAAAGCACCTCAGTCATCCCGTAGACAAGAGTATCTACTGCTACAGGCCCCGGGTCAACGGCAAAATACTCCAGGCCGTCCGTCTTCAAAGGAGACGTACACACCACTGTGCGGGAATCAGCATCGGCCAGCACAGAATACAGGAACCTGTAAATATCCGTACTGTCCATCCCCTCCATCGCCATCTCCAGATAGCTCTTCCTCAGTTCCACACCGGCCATCACGTATCCGTCCAGAAAATGATTCCGGCAAAGGGATGAATAGTACTTATTGTCCAATGAGGAACGCTTGCGGTAAGTTTCATCCAGAGTCATCATGTAGTCACGGCTGCTGCGGCGGTATTCATAACCTGAGACTCCGTATTTCAGAAGCCGTTCCACTTCAGTGAGTATAAACTCATATGCCCTGACGTAGTCCTCCGGAGCACACTCGACAGAGAAGCGGTACGATATATTGTTCAGGAAAGGCACCATCTCCGCACTGACGCTCCTTGCATAAAAAGGTGCATCCCCCAGCGCATCCTGAAGCCGCCTCTGCATGATATCAATTCCAATATATGAAAGATAATCATATATAAACGGTATGGCTGTCCTGCGCAGCCCGGCATCCACCGGCCGGACGATATAATCAAACGTCACACGGGCACAGTCCGCCTCTGTATCCTGAAAGTAAAAATAACCTCCGCCGGCGGCATCCCTGAGAGAATCCGGGAACTCGGAAAGCGGAGCAGACGGACGCGGCACTACCTGGAACAAAGCACGTATCTTGGACTCCACCGCACCGGGATCTATATCACCAGCTATAACCAGCGCCTGCATGTCAGGGCGGCAGCGGTTGCGGTAAAAGCTGCGGACATCCTCCGTTGAATATCCGTCTATTCGACCGAAAAGCTCTTTCTGGGAGACAGGAGCAAGGGATGTTCCCACGAAATAATATCTGGCCAGCGAATCCTTAACCCTCTGCTCCAATGTCTCGGATGCAGAAAACACATTCCTGAAAAAATTCTTGCCGCGGGTCACCGAACGGTCATCCACTATCAGGGCCGATGACATATTGTATATGGCCAGGAGCATGGAATCGACCATCGAATCATTCTTCTTGAGCGGAACATCGCTGAAAGTATATGTAGTATAATAATCTCCCGCATCTATGACCAGGCCGTCAGTCCTGTCCAGTCCCATATTGTCGATGAATGTAAATATCTCGCCGTCCGGGAAGTTGACAGTCTCAGTCAGAGCCATGCACTCCATCAGATATGTCATACCCCGGGACGCACTGTCTTCCATGGCAATACCGGTCTTCTGTATGAATGTAAAATCCGCGTACCCGGCTATTGACGAGTTGTTCACAAGATAATAGGTCAGACCGTTGGGCAGTGCTCCCCGTACTATCCGCTCATCATCCCCAAGCTCTCCCACCATCTGTGAAAAGGCTGTCACCGCCTGCAGCATCAGAAGAATAATTGTTAAAATTTTCCGTTTCATAAGACAAAAATATAAAAATATGTCTATATTTGTCAGTTCCATTCCTATTTTGAACATAACAAAACCAACTAAAATGAAGAAAATATTCACAATTCTGATCATCGCAACACTTTCTGCAGCAGCACTGTCCGCACAGGACATGGAGTCTGCGACATCGCTGTACAACGAAGGCGCCACGGCACTCAACGCCGGGGACAAAGAAACTGCACTCGGCTATTTTGAAGAAGCCCTGGAACAGGCAGAGCTCATAGGAGCCGAAGCTGAGGAGCTTGCCTACAACTGCAAGAGAAACATCCCCACACTCATCAGTGCCATAGGCAAGGAGCTTGCAGCCGCAAACGAAATTGATTCAGCCATCGTGGTCCTCACCCGCGCCATGGAGAAAGCCAATGAGTACGGGCAGGAAGATATCGTTGTCGAAGCAGAGACTCTCATTCCCCAGCTTTACATGCAGCAGGGAAACATCCTGCTGAACCAGAAAGATTATACAGGAGCCATGGCCAAATACCAGGAGGTGGTAACCTTCAACCCCAATGATGCCAACGGCTACCTCCGCCTGGGACAGGCAGCATCACGCGCCGGCAATATCGAGGCCGCCACTGCTGCCCTGGCAAAAGCTTCAGAACTCGGACAGAGCAAAGCGGCAGACAAAGAATTGGCCGCACTCTACCTGACTGTTTCCAACAACTCCCTGAAAGCAAAAGACTATCAGGGAGCGCTTGACAACGCCGAAAAATCCCTTTCCATCATGGCCAACCCCACAGCCATGCAGATAGCCGGTACGGCCGCCCTCGCGCTGAAGGACTACGACAAAGCCATTGCTAATTTTGAGGGTTTTGTGACAGCTTCCCCCAATGCCAGGAGCATCGACCAGATCCGCTACCAGCTGGCCACCGCATACGAGGCCAAGGGAGATAAGGAGAACGCCTGCATCAACTACAAGGCCATCCTCGCCAACCCCCAGTTCGCAGAGTACGCCAAGCATAAAGTCAACGTAGAGCTCAAATGCCAGTAGCCCTCGAGCTCCTAGCCCCGGCTAAAAACAAAGATATCGGCATCGCAGCCATCGACTGCGGTGCCGATGCTGTATATATCGCCGGACCGGCTTTCGGGGCGCGGGAGGCAGCGGGCAACTCCTTCGAAGACATCGCCACCCTGACCGCCTACGCCCACCGTTTCGGAGTGCGGGTATACCTTACCCTCAACACCATCATCTTCGAGCACGAGCTGGAGGAGGCCCGCCGCTGCGTGTTCCGTGCTGTGGAGGCAGGATGCGACGCCCTTATCATACAGGACCTCGGCCTGCTGGCGATGAGCATTCCCCGGATAGAGCTCCACGCCTCCACTCAGTGCAACATCCGTACCCCTGAACAGGCCCGCTGGCTGGCCTCGCTGGGATTCCGCAAGCTGGTCCTGGCCCGCGAGTTGAGCCTGAAGCAGATCAGAGAGATAGCCTCGGCCGTACCTGGCTGCGAGATAGAATGCTTCGTCCACGGAGCCCTCTGCGTGAGCTACAGCGGCCAGTGCTACCTGAGCCAGTGGCTGACCGGGCGGAGCGCCAACCGGGGCTGCTGCATCCAGGCCTGCCGCTCCCGCTACGACCTGCAGGACGCTGACGGACAGGTGCTTCTCAAGGACAAGGCCATACTCTCGCTCAAGGACCTCTCGCTTCAGGACAGGCTGGAGCAACTGGCCGAAGCCGGAGCCACCTCATTCAAGATAGAAGGCAGGCTGAAAAACATTTCCTACGTAAGAAATACCGTACGGGCATACAGCGACACCCTGGACAGTCTCATCTCCAGTAGCTCCGGCAGGTACACGAGAAGTTCCTGGGGGTCCCCCACCGGAGGATTCACTCCCCATCCGGAAGCCACCTTCAACCGGGGCTACACCCACTACTTCATTGACGGCACCAGAGGACAATGGAACTCTGGAGATTACTCCAAAGGCATCGGAGAGCCGGTCGGGGAAGTCATCAGAGTCATCCGTCCCGGCATCATGGAACTGAAAGTCCGTCAGGACATCAGCACGCCACTGGTCAATGGGGACGGCCTCTGCTGCATCTCCGGGGAAGGAAGAATCACAGGCATCAGGGCCGACACCGTCTCAGGCAGCACCGTCACCTACAGCCAAAACACAGAGACCGCTCCCACCCCCGGCACCAAAGTCTACCGCAGCTTCAACCACACTCTGGAAAAAGCCATCGGGAACAACCCTCCCGTCCGCCTCATCCCCGCCACAGTCCACCTGGAGCACAAGGACGGCTCTTACTATATCCTGACAGCCCAGGCTTCCGGCAGCGGGGCCACGGCATCACTCACCTTCACCGCCGGAGAGGCATTGAACCGGGATAAGGCTGCCGCCGGACTGAAAGCCTCACTTTCCAAGCGCAGCGGCATATTCGCATTCTCCCTGACCGGCATCCCTGAAAACGGCCCCCTGCCCTTCCTGCCGGCCTCGGCTGCCAACTCCCTGCGCCGGGAACTGGCCGTCAAACTTGAACCGGTACCTTCTGCCCCCGACATGACCGAGCATATCCCATTTGACAGTCGTGCCCGGACAGGCCTCGTGCCTCCGGTCCAGCTGCATCAGCTAAACTGCGCCAATTCCCTGTCCCGAAACATCTACCGCGCAGCCGGCATAGACCCCGAAGCCGCCTTCGAGACAGATCCGGAAGCACAAGTGGAACTGATGCGATGCAAGTACTGCATACGGTGGCAGACCGGCCGCTGTCCAAGACAGAAGCCCGGAGAACGTGCCACTCCGCTGTTGCTGATAAACAACGGCCGCCGCCTCCGGGCTGTCTTCGACTGCACCCGATGCGAGATGTTCATACTCGGACTGCCGCCCTACCCTGAAAGCAGGAAGACTGACAAAATACAAAGACCGGAGCCGAGAGCCCCTGCCTCAAAACGGCCATAAAGCCTACAGCCTACTGTCAAGCCGACAAGTCGTACATCCAGTGCCAGTGTAGTCCTCTAAGCCATCGGACGCGGACTGGCCGTACATTGTCAATGCTTCATACACCATATTCCCCACCGGGTCCTTCAATAACCAGGCGGAACATACCCTCACCGGACTAGTTCCTCCAGATCTGCAAACGGTACGGTATAAGTCCGGACTTCAGTAGTCACTGTAATAGTGAGCTCTCCACTCAAGTCATCTGGAAGACTCTCTGGATGAAGCAGGAAAAGTATACACTCGGAGTAGATTTCCGCACCGCCCACAAGCCGTAGGTCGTCTTCCGTAAGTTCCGACACTTTGCGGATGACAGGCTCTCCGTAAAAATTGTCGAACAGATTTCCCTCAATCAGTTTACAGCTTCCGTCCTGCGGATCACAGAGGCCGACCACCTCATCGCATCCGTTGAGACGCTGAATCACAGCCAGCGTATCCGCCGCCCGATCCTTCCCGCAGTATATCTTGCCTGTGTAGCCGCGCCGGATATATTCCAGCGGAGATATTGCATAAAGTGTAAACTCCTCTCCAAGATCCGAGCCCGCCGGCAACGACGGAGACCAGTCAAGGCTATAGCTTATAGCGACATCCCTGATTTCCTCCGCAAAATAATGATATGAATTCCGCGGAGCCGCCCACTTCGTGCAATACACCGTATCATAACCTGCATCACCGTATCCGCCTGACTTCTCACGGTACCTCTGCAGACCGGACTCTTCCTCAGAATACGCGCCGAATGTGTCCTTGTTATTGCCGTTGCCCTTGTCAAACCCCACTGAGATAAGGCCCATCTCCCGCCCCACGGCAATCATATTCTCATCTGTAGACCAATAACCGAAAACGAATGAGTCACATTCGACGAACCGCGCTCCGTCCCCTATCGACCTTTCACATCCAAAAAGTATCAGGACAGCAGCTAAAGACATTGAGATTCCGATAATAATGTTTTGTTTCATAGTAGCTTAAATTTTAATGATTATTTTAACATGAGTTCGAAACAAAATTAAATCTAAGTTATTAATTATTTAGAAAATAGCGGCAAAAGTATTAAATTTCAAGTATCAAAAAAACAAACATTAAACTCTTACCGCTATGATCACAGAGGACAAAGTTATTGAAATTTTCTACATGGCCGATGAATACGGCAGGGAATTTTCATCGTCTAATATCTCTTTTGCTGATATCTCACGTTAACATACACATTCATTGCATCCAATCGGGTATAGCATAAGTCATTGTTTCCATTGCCCCATCATATATAGATTCTCCCGAGCCTGATTGTTTCGGCGTACCTATATCATCAGAAGTATAGTCTTTCCTTGAAGTCCTGAAATCCAATAATTCTACCAGGCACCAGCCATTGTAAATGTCACCCCAACCCCAGTTAACATGAAACAGTGAACGGCGTTCCATTGCATAATCCCCGATATACTTCTTCTGTTCCACATAACCGTCAATGATATAAGCATGTCCTTCACCATTACTGTTATAACCGCTGAGATATACAGGAAGATGATACTTTAACCTGCCTGTAACCCGCTCATAAAATTTAGAAAAGTCCTTACATTTACGCCGACTGACATAGTCACACCCTATCTCATTTTTAAGAAAACGTTTTGCCTGATAATTTGTTGCAGAAGTTGACAACAAGCCATAATCCGCATTAACTTTATCCCCGGCAAAAGCTATAAATTCCGCAGCCTCTCTTTCTGCGTCATTGCCAGTTCCGGTCATAAGCTCCCAATCCCAAGGCTTGCCCGGAGGAGCAAGATACGCACCTATCTGGGAAACCGCAACAGGAACACAGCCAGCCAATGCATTTTCTCCGTCTATTTCCGGGCAACATTGATTATAAGGTTCGGACTGTCTCCAAGCCGTTTTCAATAATGGTGCGACACCCCACATTTGAAGCCACTTTCCTTTAAGAGAATCAGGACAAGGAGTGGGAGGATTTGGTATAGTTCCCGGAATGTCTGTCTCAGCGGTATCCAAACGATTGCCATTACCACCATTATGAACGTAGTCGACTATATAATCGACAAAAGGAAGATCATTATTATATCCCGGGGGCGTCTGTGCACCACCTATCGGCTCATTATAGTCATATGGTAGAATATCCATTGGATAAGGCTCGATGGACTCATCTCCGTGAAGAGCGTCCTCCGGATCAAAATCCTCCTCGTCTTCATCAGGCGCTGTTTCTCCTGGAAATGGAGCGAACGATGAGGTGGAGCTCACAGCTCCGGCTCCATTCAACGCATCCTGAAGAATCTGAGGGTCAAAGCTGCCGATATCACCCATAAACAACGGGATAACGTCCTCACCTTCCACCAGCATTATAGCATAACCTTCATTGTCCGGATAGTTAACAACATAAGGTACGGACTCTTCCGATGATTTTACTGTAACATCTATGCGATGCAACGTAAGAGTAACTGCATCTAAACTCTTTACGGAAGACGTACCGTATATGTTTTGACGAAGTTCCAATGCCGCATCCGCGACCAGTTCTTTCTCAATGTCTGACGATTTTTGGGAGATTACTTCCGCAGGTTTTTCTACTAGTGCGCACGAGGCAATAATAAATAATGCTGAAATTAGAAAAATGTTCTTTTTCATAAAGTTAAAAATTAGAATTAATAAATGCTGAAATATCCTTCATATTCCCCGCCGGGTCCTTCAATAACCAGGCGGAACATACCCTCACCGATACCGGAGAGGTCGTAGGAGTACCCCATGCCGTCGGCCGGCAGGGTGGAGGTGTAGACGGGGACGCCGAGGCTGTCCTCGACCAGAAGAGCGCACGTGCCGCCACTGTCAAACGACACGCTGAGCTGCCCGGACTGTGCATCTATGGACGCCTCAGGCAATGCTGTTAAAGAACGCGTGGTCGCATCTGTTATTCTGTATATCTCTATCTCATCCTCCTTGCATGATGCGCTTGAAAACGCAGGAAA
>DWYD01000138.1 GCA_019118865.1 Candidatus Coprenecus merdipullorum
GACCTGCACATATCCACCGGGATAGGGTTCAATGAGGGTGGCGGCATGCAGACGGTTGGCCTCCCGCTCCTCCACATTGAAGTCCTCGATAAATGCGTCCTTGTCGCGGCATACCCGCTCATAGCCGTGCAGCAGGAGCGTCCCCTCCCCGGCCCGGGGGCATGGCCCCTCAGAGAAAAATGCGGTCTGCGGAATACCTTTCAGGTCCTCTCCGGCGGCAATGGCACGGGCGACGGCAGTCACTGGCCTCTCCCCCATCCCGTAGATGAGAAGGTCGGCCCCGCTGTCCACCAGGACCGAAGGGAACAGGCGGTCCGCCCAGTAGTCGTAGTGCGTCAGGCGGCGCAGGGAAGCCTCGATGCCTCCTATGACCACCGGCACATCGGGATACAGACGCTTGAGGATACGGGTATAGACGGTAACGGCATAGTCGGGGCGGTGTCCGGCCTGACCGCCGGGGGTATAGGCGTCGTTGCTGCGCAGACGCTTGGCGGCGGTGTAATGGTTGACCATGGAATCCATGGCCCCGGAGTTGACCCCGAAGAACAGGCGCGGGACTCCCAGTTTCCGGAAGTCCCGCAGGTCGTCCTGCCAGTTAGGCTGGGGCACTACGGCCACTCTCCAGCCTTCCCGCTGCAGGACGCGGGCTATCATCGCCGTCCCCGACGAAGGATGGTCGATGAAGGCATCGCCTGAAAACAGTATAATGTCGATGTAGTCCCACCCGAGTCTCTCCACCTCCTTGACAGAGGTGGGAAACATATAGGCGGGCTGAGTCTGCTCCGTCATGGCCTACATCCTCTCGGGCAGACGGATTCCGAGGATATCCATGGCCTTGACCAGCACGGACGCAATGGTGCCTATCAGCATAAGTCTGGCATCGCGCAAAGCGGCATCCTCTTCCTTGAGAATCGACACGTCGTGATAGTACTGGTTGAACTCCTTGGCCAGGTCGTATGCGTAGTTGGCGATGAGGGCCGGGGATAGGGCTGCTCCGGCCTCGGCCACCTTCTGAGGATACTGGTTGAGCAGCTTGATGATGCTGATCTCCTTGTCGTTGAAGGCAGCGTCCTCAGCCAGCGCAGGGGTATATCCGGCCTCTGCAGCCTTGCGCAGGATGGAACGGATACGGGCGTGGGTGTACTGGATGAAGGGACCGGTGTTGCCGTTGAAGTCTATAGACTCCTTCGGGTCGAAGAGCATGGTCTTCTTGGGATCCACCTTGATGATGAAGTACTTCAGGGCGCCGAGGCTGAGTGTGCGGAAAAGCTCTTCCTGCTCCTCCCCGCTCATGTCGGCCAGCTTGCCGAGCTCCAGCGAAGTCTCCTTAGCGGTGTTGTACATCTTCTCCAGCAGGTCGTCGGCATCGACTACCGTACCCTCACGGGACTTCATCTTGCCCTCCGGCAGCTCCACCATACCATAGGAAAGGTGGTAGATGCTGTCGGCCCAGGCGAAGCCCAGTTTCTTGAGTATGAGCTTGAGCACCTGGAAGTGGTAGTTCTGCTCGTTGCCCACCACGTAGACGTGCTCGTCCAGGCTGTATTCGGTAAATCTTTCGACGGCGGTGCCCAGGTCCTGGGTGATGTACACCGAGGTGCCATCCTTTCTCAGGAGCAGCTTGCGGTCCAGTCCGTCGGCGGTCAGGTCGCACCATACCGAACCGTCCTCCATCCGCTCGAAGACGCCCTTGCGCAGTCCCTCCTCCACCAGCGACTTGCCGTGCAGGTAGGTCTGGGACTCGTAGTAAATCCGGTCGAAGCCCACTCCGAGAGCCGCGTAGGTCTCGTCGAAACCGGCGTAGACCCAGGAGTTCATCATCTTCCAGAGATCCACAGTCTCAGGGTCGCCCTGCTCCCATTTCACGAGCATCTGACGGGCTTCCTGCAGGATGGGGGCCTTCTCCTCGGCCTCCTCCCTGCTCATGCCCTGAGCCTCCAGCTGCGCCACCTCGGCCTTGTAGAGGTCATTGAACTTCACGTAGAAGTCTCCTACCAGATGGTCGCCCTTCTTGCCGGATGACTCGGGAGTGACGCCGTTACCGGCCTTCTTCCATGCGACCATGGACTTGCAGATGTGGATGCCGCGGTCATTGACGATATTGGTCTTGATGACCTTGTGGCCGTTCTCCTCCAGCAGCCGGGATACGGACCAGCCCAGCAGGATGTTGCGGATGTGTCCCAGGTGCGGGGGCTTGTTGGTGTTGGGGGAGGAATACTCTACCATCACGGTCTTTCCGGTGGAGGGCAGATGTCCGAAGCTGCCGTCAGCGGCGATGGAGCCGTAGACCTCCTTCCAGAAAGAGGGTGCGAACTTGATATTGAGGAAACCCTTCACCACATTGAAGCTCTCTATCTCGGGAGTATTGGCCTTCAGCCACTCTCCTATCTCCTGGCCAGTGGCCTCGGGAGACTTGCGGGATGTCTTGAGCAGGGGGAAGGTGACGAGGGTCGCATCGCCCTCGAACTCTTTTCTGGTCGCCTGGACCTGTATGGGCAAATTAACGCCGGAAGCCCCGTAGAGGGCTTCCAGTGCATTCTTCACCTTATCTTGAATAAACTGTTCCTGATTCATATAGGGTATAGGGTGTTGATACTATTTGAGGCCTCTGTTTACGAGGAGGGGATCTATGCCGGGTTCCTTGCCGCGGAAGTTGACATAAAGGGTCATTGCGTCGTCCTCACCGCCGCGCTCGAGGACTTCCTCACGGAACTTGCGGGCCACCTCCTGGTTGAAGATGTCTCCGGTCTCCTTGAATGCCTCGTAGGCGTCAGCGTCCAGAACCTCGGCCCAGATGTAGCTGTAGTAGCCTACGGTGTAGCCGCCGCCGAAGACGTGGGTGAAGTAGGTCGAGCGGTATCGGGGAGGTATCTGGGAGAGCAGTCCGCGGTCACCGAGAACCTTCGCTTCGAACTTGTTCACTTCCAGGTCAGCTGGTATCTCGTCCATGATGAAGTAATCCATGTCGAGCAGGGATGCCGCCAGGTACTCTACTGTGGCGAAGCCCTGTCCGTACTTGCCGGACTTGTCGAGTTTGTCCACCAGTTCCTGAGGGATGACCTCACCGGTCTCGTAGTGCTTTGCATATACTTTCAGCACCTCGGGCTCGAATGCCCAGTGCTCGTTGATCTGAGAGGGCAGTTCCACGAAGTCGCGGGTCATGGAGGCATTGCCCTGATATCTTACATCCTGGAGCAGGGACTGCAGGGCATGTCCGAACTCGTGGAAGTATGTCTCGGTCTCGTCGGGAGTCAGGAGGGCCGGAGCGTCACCGGTTCCGCGGGTAAAGTTACCCACGATGGTCACGATGGGGATGACCCTCTCGCCGTCCTTGTAGTACTGCTCGCGGTAGCCGCCGCACCATGCACCGCCTCTCTTGAAGCCGGGACGTGCGAACATATCCATGAAGATGATGCCGAGGGTGGAGCCGTCAGCGTCCTTGCACTCGAAGGCCAGGGCCTCGGGATGGGGCACGGGTACATTGTGGAGCTGGGTGAAGGTAATGCCGTACAGACGGTTGGCTACGTAGTAGATACCTTCGCGCACATTGTCAAACTGGAAGTAGGGCTTCAGCTCGTCCTCGGAGAGGTTGAACTTCTCGGCCTTGGCCTTCTCGAAGTAGTACCTCCAGTCGGCTGCAGTCAGCTCACCGTTGACTCCCTGAGCCTTGGCGATGGGATACATGTCGGCCAGCTCACGCTCTGCGGACTTCAGGGCAGGAGTCCAGAGCTGGTCGAGGAGACTGTAGACAGCCTCGGGGGTCTTGGCCATGCGGTCCTCAAGAACGAACTCGGCGTAGTTGTCGTAGCCCATGAGCTTGGCCTTCTGGTTATAGAGGTTAACCATCTCCACGATGATGGCCTTGTTGTCATTGGCATTATCGTTGTTGCCGCGATTCAGATAACCGTTGAGCAGTCTGGTGCGGAGTTCCCTGTTATCGTCAAACTGAAGGAATGGCATTACACTGGCGTTATCCAGGCCAAAGGCCCACATACCGTCCATGCCTTTCTCTTCCGCACGCTTGGCAGCAGCATCCACAGCTGCCTGCGGCAGTCCTGTCAGATCCTCTGCATTCTCAACCACCAGCGTAAAATCCGCCGTTTCCTTCAGCACGTTCTGTTCGAACTTCAGCTGCAGTTCCGAGATACGTGAATTTATTTTTTTAAGGGCTTCCTTCTTTTCAGCAGGAAGTGTTGCGCCTGAGCGCTCGTATTCCTTATAAGTCTCCGTAAGCAGCCTCATCTGGTCGGGGTCAAGACCAAGACTCTCACGGCTGTCATATACGGCCTTTACACGCTCGAACAGCTTCTCATTGAGGGATATTTCATTAAAATGATCACTGACCACCGGAGCCATCTCCGTCTCGACGTCCATCAGCTCCGGAGTGGAATTGATGGATGTCTCGCTGCCGAATACCGAATACACTCTGCTGAAAAGGCTTCCTGAGTTATCCAGGGCTACTATGGTATTCTCGAAATCAGGAGCTGCGGAATTATTGACAATAGCATCGATTTCTTTATTATGCTCCTCGATAGCTGCCAGAATGGCAGGCTTGTAATCTTCTATCTGAACTTCCTCGAAAGGAGGTATGCCGAAAGGAGTATCCCACTCCTCGAGAAGGGGATTCTTCCTGTTGTCACATGATGTCATCATAAGTGCAAGTGTCAGGGTTGCTGTGGATAATAAAATCTTTTTCATATTTGGCGGTAGGTATTGAGGTTTTCTTCATGTCTGATGCCGCTCGGCTTATCCCAGATAGCTCTTGAGGAGCTTGCTGCGGTTGCTGTGCCGCAGGCGCCGGATGGCCTTCTCCTTGATCTGACGCACCCTCTCACGGGTCAGGCCGAACTTCTCGCCTATCTCCTCGAGGGTCATTTCCTGGGTTCCGATGCCGAAAAAGTCTTTCACTATATCCCTTTCTCTCTCGGTAAGAGTAGACAGGGCACGCTCGATCTCCTTGTTCAGGGACTCGTTGACCAGGCCTTTGTCGGCATTTGGAGAGTCGTTGTTGACCAGCACATCGAGAAGGCTGTTGTCCTCTCCGTCGACAAACGGGGCATCCACCGACACGTGACGTCCCGAAACCCTGAGAGTGTCGGCAATCTTATCGCGGGGAATATCCAGAATCTCCGCCAGCTCGTCCGGTGAGGGCATACGCTCGTTATCCTGTTCGAACTTGGAAAGAGCCTTGTTGATCTTGTTCAGGGAGCCTACCTGGTTCAGAGGCAGACGGACTATCCTGGACTGCTCGGCAAGAGCCTGGAGTATCGACTGGCGTATCCACCAGACCGCATAGGAAATGAACTTGAAACCGCGGGTCTCGTCGAACTTCTCGGCTGCCTTGATAAGACCCAGGTTACCTTCATTAATCAGGTCAGGAAGGCTGAGTCCCTGGTTCTGGTACTGTTTCGCAACAGAAACGACGAAGCGGAGATTGGCCTTCGTCAGCTTTTCGAGGGCCGCCTGGTCCCCTTTGCGTATTCTCTGTGCCAATTCCACTTCCTCATCCACCCCGATAAGCTCCTCCCTGCCGATCTCCTGAAGATACTTGTCCAGGGAGGCGCTCTCGCGGTTGGTAATCGATTTTGTAATCTTTAGTTGTCTCATTATCTCTATTATAAACCTATTCCATAGTAATAGAGGTTGCCGGCGGGATCAAATCCTTCGATAAGCAGGGACCTGCGGGCCTTCTTGACCTCAGCTGCTACGTCCTGGGGCGATGCGACCGGATTATTATTGATATAAGTAATAATGAATCCTGCCTTGATACCTGCATCACGTACCTTTCCCTTGTCAACAGACGCCACTTTCACACCCGCCTTCAGGCCTAGCTTCTCCAACTCTGCACGGGGTGCCGGAACCAGCTGGGCTCCAAAGAGATTGACATTGCCCTGCTGATTATAGGCATTCATCTCCTGCGTGTCCTTTCCGATCAGAGTCACCTTCATCTTCAAGGCTTTGCCGTCACGGGATATCTCCAGCTCCACCTTGTCTCCGGGACTGTGCTGGTTGATGATCTCCTGTACAGCTGTGCCCTTGGACACCGGTGTACCGTCAATAGACAGCAGGATATCACCCTTCTTAACACCGGCGGCCTCTGCAGCACCGCCTTTAGCCACCTCAGCTATATATACGCCGTCGGAGGTGGAAAGTTTCAATTCTTCCTTCAAATCTTCAGAATTATTTTGCATTGTAACTCCCAGCATTGCCCTCTGGACAGATCCATACTCACGGAAATCATCTGTGATTTTCTTGACCATATTGACAGGGATTGCAAAGGAATAACCGGCGTAAGATCCTGTCTGAGAGATAATCGCAGTATTGATACCCACAAGTTCGCCCTTGATGTTCACCAAAGCGCCTCCACTGTTGCCGGGATTAACTGCAGCATCAGTCTGTATAAACGATTCTATCTTGAACTCGCGGTTGCTGCTTGGCATTGCCCGGCCCTTGGCACTCACAATGCCTGCGGTGATGGTGGATGTCAGGCCGTAAGGGCTGCCTATAGCCAGCACCCACTCTCCCAGACGGAGCTGGTCCGAGTCACCGATAGGGATGGTGGGCAGCCCTTTGGCGTCTATCTTCAGCAAAGCCACGTCTGTGGCAGGGTCCGTACCCACAATGTCTGCCTTGAATGTCTTGTTGTCACCTACCGTCACCTCGACTTCCGTGGCACCGGCCACGACATGGTTGTTGGTTACGATGTATCCATCCTCGGAAATAATCACTCCTGAGCCGGTTCCGACCTGCTCACGCGGAACAGTATTGCCGAAGCCGAAGAAATATTCAAAGAGAGAGGAGGGCCCCTGAGGCTGATCGCTTCTCTTGACTACCTTTACATATACCACTGCCTTCACGGATGTCTCCGCCGCATATGTGAAATCGGGGAATTCACCGGATATGCTGACATTGCGTACCATAGCATTCTGGTCCGCATCCTGATATACATATGTTCCGCTGCCGCCCGATGTCATCCGGACGGTGATGTACCCGGCAAGACCGCCCGCAAGGACTGCTGCCAGAACTATTAACCAATTCTTCTTTCTCATAATCTGTAAATTTTTCGGATTTGTGGATAAAATAACTCAAATTATATGCCAAAATTTTTGTACTTTTGTCTTCTCAAAAGCTAAAAATACTGAAAATGAACTTTACTGTATCGAGCACTGAACTTTTACGCGGGCTGCTCTCCGGACTGAGAGTCATCTCCAATAAGACGACCACCCCCATCTTGGACAACTTCCTTTTTGTTCTCAAGGGGAATTCCCTGGAAGTCACAGCTTCCGATTCAGAAACCACCCTGCGGACGGTCGTTCCAGTAGACGAGGTGGCAGAAGAGGGAGCCGCAGCCGTACCGGCCAAGATTCTCACCGACTCTCTCAAGGAATTTCCGGACATGCCTATTGAGTTCAAGACCCTCGAGGACAATAATACCCTGCAGATCAGCTGGGCCACCGGAGCCCAGAAGATTCCTTTCTTCCCGGCGGACTATTACCCCGAGCTTCCTGCTCCTGATGAACTGGCCGTAACCGTAACAGTTCCGGCCGAGACCCTCGCTGCCGGTCTGGGCTATACTCTGTATGCCACAGCCGACGAGGTACTGAGACCCGTAATGAACGGTGTACTCTTCGACCTCTCTCCCGAATCCACCTCCATCGTAGCATCCGACTCTCATAAGCTTGTATGCTACACCCGCATCGACATACGGTCCGAGCAGAAATCGTCTTTCATACTGCCCAAGAAACCCGCAGCCATACTCCGCGGCCTGCTGTCCAAATCCGACAGCGATGTAAGAGTGACCTTCGACGGGAAGAACGCCCATTTCGACTTCGACGGCTGCCTGCTGGTGGGCCGCCTGGTTGACGGCACCTACCCCGCATACAGGACAGTTATTCCTAAAAACAACCAGAACAAAATGCTCATCAGCCGCACTACTCTTCTAAACGCAGCCAAGCGCGTATCCGTGTGCTCGAACCAGGCCACTTCCAGCATGAAGTTCTCCCTGTCGTTCAACACCCTGGTCATCTCGGCTCAGGACACCGGATTTTCCATCTCTGCCCACGAGACCCTGCCATGCCAGTACGACGGAGAGCCCATGGACATAGGCTTCAAATCAACATTCCTTATTGAAATACTTTCAAACCTGCCATACGAGGAGATTTGTTTCGAGCTGGCCGATCCGGCAAGAGCTGCCCTCATAGTAGCAGCCGAGGACCACAATCCCGACGAGGAGATATGCTCACTGCTGATGCCTATACGCATCCCCAATTAATTTTTCCAGACAGAACCATGAAACTGAATCTCAAGAACCCGATTATATTCTTCGATATAGAGAGCACCGGCCTCAATGTGGCCACTGACCGTATCGTGGAGATTTCCATGGTCAAGGTCATGCCGGACGGCAGTACCGAAGTCAAGACCAGACGCATCAACCCCACCATCCATATTTCAGAGGAAGCCACACGCATTCACGGCATCCATGATGAGGACGTCAAGGACTGCCCGACATTCAACCAGATAGCCAAATCGCTGGCCCGCTGGATGGAAGGCTGCGACATCGCCGGCTACAACTCCAATAAATTCGACATTCCTGTCCTCTATGAGGAGTTCCTGCGGGCAGGAGTCGATTTCGACTTCCGCAAGCGCAAACTGGTGGACGTACAGAACATATTCCATAAAATGGAGCAGAGAACCCTCTCAGCCGCCTACAAGTTCTATTGTCACAAGGACCTTGAGCACGCCCATTCCGCCGAGGCCGATACCGTAGCCACTTATGAGATACTGCAGGCACAGCTTGACAAATACTCCGACACTCTCCAGAACGACATCAACTTTCTGGCAGATTTCTCATCCAAGACCAAGTTTGCCGACTATGCCGGCCGCATCATCTACAACGACAAGGACGTGCCCGTATTCAACTTCGGAAAGCACAAGGGCAAACCGGTAGCTGAAGTCCTCCGCACAGAACCAAGCTACTACGCCTGGATGATGAACGGAGACTTTACCCTCGACACTAAGAAAGTGCTCACAGAAATTAAGATAAAGTCCTCGGGTAAGTGAACATCCTGGTATCGCCTCTCGCCGGAGGAAGTTTCTACTTCCGATCCGACTCAACCCTTATCAGGGCTCTGACCGATTTTTATATTCCTGATTACGTTGAAAGCGTATCAGCAGTACCAGTACTCTGCTTCCGCTCCGAACGCTCGGGCAAAGCAGTCCGTGAACAATTCGCCACACGCTACCTGGGTCCTTTCTCCTGCGGCATACTGCTGCAGGCAGTCATATCCGGAGACAATGTAATGGAGGCGGACCGTATTTTCGTCCAGAACGCGCTCGACTATTCGACCGTAATCCCCTACGAACTCATACCGATAGACAGGTACTGCGGCTGCATATCCCCTGCCAGACCATTTCTAATCAAGGTCAACGGCCTGGAAATGGCCCGTATAGAGCAGTGTCCCGGAATGGAGGAACTGTGCAGGCGTTTTTCCGCCATCAGCCGCTATTGCTCGGTAAGAACCGGGGACATTGTTGCATTTGAACTGGCATCAGCCGTTCCGGTAAGCCGCAAAGGACATCTCACGGCACAATTCGGCACCTCAGGCAACATCAGCATCATTGTAAGGTAGAGCGGTCCATAATTGAACGGACGGCAGCAGCAGCTGTCGAGAATGCTATCTGAAGATTATACCCGCCGGTATCAGCGTCCAGATCCAGAACCTCTCCCACAAAATACAGGCCTGGAACCAGTTTTGATTCCATAGTCTTGCGGGAAACCTCCTTTAATGATATGCCCCCCGCAGTCACTACGGCCCTGCGGTAATCTACATGGTCCTTTATCACCATCCTCCAGCTCTTGAGCCTCACAGGCAGATTCTGAACAGTAAGCGAAGGATCAGAATCCAGGAAAGGCCTGACGGCCTGCAGAGGCAAGAACCTTTCCAGAAAACGGGCCAGCTCTATTCCATGACGGTACTCACGCTCGACCCTTGCCTTGAGTTCCTCCTGCGTGACTGCAGGCTTAAGATCGATTACTGCCTCCACCTTCTTTCCCAAATCCAGAGCCTTGACCGCCCTGCGGCTGACACGGAATCCCAAAGCCCCCTCCAGTCCGTCATTTGTAAACGTG
>DWYD01000139.1 GCA_019118865.1 Candidatus Coprenecus merdipullorum
TGTTCGGCTACGCCTGCAACGATACCGAGGAATACATGCCCCTGCCCCTCACCCTGGCCCACATAGCCTTGATAGAGCTGGCAAAGATCCGCCGGGAGACACCCTCCCCCATGCCCTACCTCCGCCCGGACGCCAAGTCCCAGTTCACCATCGAGTACAGCGACGACCACAGGCCGCTCAGAGTGCACACCATCGTAATATCCACACAGCACGATGACTTCCCCGCAGCCGAGGGCATGACTCCCGGCACTCCGGAGAATGACGCCGCCATTCAGGCCCGTATCCGCGAAGATATTGAGAAAATACTGATTCCCAAAATCATCGCCCGCCTGCCCGAGCGTACCCGTCAGCTCTTCGACGGCCGCTTCATCCTCCACGTCAACCCCACCGGCAAGTTCGTCATCGGAGGCCCCCACGGCGACACCGGCCTGACCGGCCGCAAGATCATCGTGGACACCTACGGCGGCAAGGGAGCCCACGGCGGCGGAGCCTTCTCCGGCAAGGACCCCAGCAAGGTGGACCGCTCGGCGGCATACGCAGCCCGCTACATCGCCAAGAACCTGGTAGCTGCCGGCGTAGCCGATGAGATACTGATCCAGATAGCCTACGCGATAGGCATCGCCGAACCCGTCAGCATCTTCGTAAACACCTACGGCAAGTCCAGAGTAGCCCTGACCGACGGCCAGATAGCCGAGAAGATCCGTACCATCTTCGACCTGCGTCCCGCAGCCATCATCAAGCGCTTCGGCCTCAAGAACCCGATCTATCTTCCTACCGCCGCCTACGGCCACTTCGGCCGCGACCCCTTCAGGCGTAAGGTTCAGCTGGTACGCGACGGCCGCACCGTAGAGGAGGAAGTCCAGTTCTTCGGCTGGGAACTCCTCGACTCGGTTGATCTGGTCCGCAAGGAATTCGGACTGTAAACCGGAAGTCCTGCAATCTACCTGTCAAGGTTTCTGGACAAATGCCGCACTGGCATAGGATACCTTGACATCCGGAATGCCGCGGAGAGCATCCCAGCATGCCTCCGCAGTAGCTCCGGTCGTGAGAACGTCATCTACAAGCAGAACATGACGGCCGCTGAGTCTCTCGGCGGCCGTTTTTATATCCCTGAGAACAAATGCTCCTGAGACATTCTCCCATTTGCTCCCGACACCTGTTCTAGTCTGAGAGGTGCTGTAACGGATACGGTGGAGAATATCGGTGAGCACCGGTATCCTGTGGACAACCGGTTCCGTACCCCGATACCGCACTGAGGCACGGGCATTTTCGCAGGAGCATTGTCCCGACAGACCTTCCGAGATACCGCGGGCAATGACCTCCGCCTGATTGTAACCGCGTTTCCATTTCCTCCGCCAGTGAAGCGGAACCGGAACTATCACATCTGGCATCGGGTATGCGGCCCCACGCATCTTCCCTCCCAGCATACGGCCAAGCCAGCGGCCCATAGCCACATTGCCTTTGTACTTGACTGCATGTAGAAGTTCCTTATAATCATTGTCCCTGGAATAATAGAAAAGGGAAACCACCCCCTCAAGATAGGTCCTGGCCCAGAGAATCTGCTCGGCAGGATTCCCGCGCCAGTTCCAGAAATAAGTCAACGGCATATCCTTCAGGCACTCCGCGCAGACATACATTTCCTCCGTGTCCAGATATCCTCCGCACACCCCGCACCTCCGCGGCCACACCATATCCGCCAGTTCCAGCCAGTCCTTCCGCCAATCAAGCTCCATATATCGACCGTTTTAACCTTCACTTTATTCGCTTTCACCGGTACAAAGATAACATATTAGTGCTTTCAAGCGCAACGAACTGAGCAAATGAACGACTCAACTTGCCGGGCGCCTTAGGACAGCTTTACTACCGTGATGCCGGAGCCACCGCGCTCGACATGTTCGTCGGCGAAGGAAACTACTCCGGGGGTGATGCGGAGAAGTTTGCGGATCTCCTCCTTGAGGACGCCGGCACCCTTGCCGTGCAGGATGCTCACCTCTGGCATGCCGACCATGAGGGCGTCATCGATATAACGGGTGATGGTGGGGATAGCCTCGTCCAGATGCATGCCGCGGATGTCGATGGAGGGCTTGAAATTGAGCTTGCGGTCGGAGATGGACGCGGACAGCCTGACAGATGATGCTGCGGGACGCGGTGACTTGACGGACGATCGGTACTGGTTGGCGGACAGAGGCGTAAGTTTCGAGACATCCACGCGGGATAGTATCTCACCGACAGCCACGATGGCCTTCTTGCCGGAGACCTGCACCACCTCGCCGCACATACCGCTGTCCTCCATGCGGACATAGACTCCAGGAGCAATCCGGTCCGGCGCAGTGTTATCCGGGAGCGAACCGACACCGACTGACCCCGCACCGGCACAGCCTCCCGGCACAGCCCTGCTTCCCTGCCCGCCTGAAGTTCCCGCACCAGTCCCGTCAGCCGGAGCATATCCCTGTCCCGGAACGTCCCGGCCGGAGCCATCATGCCCGCCACTTCCCGCAGCCCGTCTGGCCCGCCTCTCCTCCTGTCTCTTCTTGCGCTCAATGATCTGCGCCATCTTCCGCTCTATCCTGGCCTCCATCTCGCTGCGGGCAGCCGAGTCATCAGCCACCGAAGCCGCGAAGTCCCTCAGCTCCGAGCGCACCAGCTGGGTCCGCTCCTTCTCGGCCTGGGACTCGCGTATCTCGCGTATAGTCCTCTCGATCTGCTTATTGGCCTGGGCAACTATCTCCGCGGCCTGGGCCCTGGCCTCGTCCAGTACGCTCTTGCGCAGGGCCTTTATCTCGGAGAGTTCCTTCTCGTACTTCTCCGTCATCGAGTCCAGAGTACGGTCGGCGGCCTTGACACGCACCAGCCGCTCCTCCAGCTCGCGCTTGTTGCGGGCTATCTTGCGCAGGTTGCGCTCGACTGCGACGTAATCTTTTCCGGCCCTCTCCTCCGCCCCGTGCACTATACTTTCCGGCAGACCTATTTTGCGGGCCAGCTCGAAGGCGAACGAATTGCCCGGCAGACCTATCTCCAGACGGAACAGCGGTTGGATCTTCTGCACGTCGAAGAGCATGGCCCCGTTGACTATCCGGCTGCTGTTGCTGGCGTAGAACTTCAGGTTGGTGTAATGCGTCGTGATAACCCCGTAACAGCCTTTCCGCTCGAACTCGCTCAGTATCTCCTCGGCGATGGCCCCGCCCGCAGCCGGTTCCGTACCCGAACCGAACTCGTCGATGAGCACCAGTGACCGGTCATCGGCCAGAACTACCGCCTCCTTCATGTTCAGCAGGTGGGAACTGTAGGTACTCAAGTCATTCTCCAGCGACTGGTCATCCCCGATATCCACGAACATGTCGTGGAAAACGGTCAGCTCCGAACTCTCTGAGGCCGGCACCAGCATGCCCCACTGGAACATGTACTGCAGCAGGCCCACTGTTTTCAGGCAGACCGACTTACCGCCCGCATTGGGCCCGGATATCAGCAGAATCCGCCTGGCCGGGGTAAGCACCACATCCAGAGGCACTATCTTCTTGCCCTCCTTGGCCAGGGCCTCCTCCAGCAGCGGATGCCGGCCCTGCCGCAGCAGCACCTCGCCCCGGTCAGAGAGCACCGGCTTGCCGCCCCGGTAATGCGACGACACCACCGCCTTGGCCAGGATGAAATCCAGCTCTCCCATGAACTTCTGCGACTCTATGACATCGTCGATATAGGGCCGCAGGAAATCTGTAAACTCCGTGAGTATCCGGAGTATCTCCCTCTGCTCCTCAAAATGCAGCTCCCGCAGCTGGTTGTTGAGTTCCACGACTTCCATCGGCTCGATGAAGGAGGTCTTGCCCGAAGCCGACTCGTCAAACACTATCCCCGGGACTTTCTTTTTATTGCCCGAAGAGACCGGGATGAGCATCTTGCCCTCACGCACCGACACCGAGGCGTCAGAGTCCGCCACCCCGTCCTCCTGAGCCTTGCGGAGGATGGCCTGGATGCGCCTGGACACCGCCCCCTCCTTGTCCCGGATGGCGCGGCGGATGGAGTAAAGCTGCTCCGAGGCATTGTCCCGCACCTCGCCGTACCGGTCCAGTATCCCTTCTATGCGCCTGAGGATCTCGGGAAATGACAGCACGGCCGAGGCCATGTCCCGCAGCAGGGGGTACTGTCCTTCCTTGCATCCGGCGAAGAAACTCAATATCTTCCGGAGGGTATCCAAGGCCCCGCGCAGCAGCACCAGCGAAGGCAGGTCAATATGGGAGAACGGGCTGCGGAGCGGTACCAGGAAAGGAATGCAGTCGGGGTATCCGGACGTGGGAAACGAGGCCTCGAACATCAGAATGACGCGCATCTCGTCGGTCAGGCCGAGACGGCGCTCTATCTCGGAGGGCACGTCCGAAACCTGCTCGCTCTCTGCCCTGTCCCGGCCGTATCCAGTGGAGCAGCGCGCGGCTATGGACTCGCGTATCTTGTCGAAGGCGAGCTTGCTTTCGATTTTTGCGGTATTGGTCATGGAAGGAATGAAAGGTTAATTATCCTTGCGGTAGGAGTTCTCGATGGAGAGCTTCAGCTCGCTGATGCTGGTGATGGTTTTCAACTCTCCCCCAGTCACAAACGATATGTTGCCAGTCTCCTCCGAGACAACTATCGCATCGGCATCCGTGTCCTGTGTGATACTGACAGCAGCCCGGTGACGCATTCCGTACTGCGGGGGGATATTGGGATTATCCACGATAGGCAATGTACATCTGGCTGCCACTATACGGTCCATATCTATGACCATCGCCCCGTCGTGAAGAGGAGTATTTTTATAAAAAATATTCTCTATCAGACGCCTGTTGACGGCGGCGTCTATGCTATCTCCTGTCTCGGTTACAAATTCCAGTGAGGAATTGTGTTGCAGGACGATAAGGGCACCTGTACGGGTATCCGCCATCCTCCTGCAGGCCTGAGCAATCTCATCCAGTGACGTCGCCTGCATTTCCTTATCCCGGCGGCCCAGAAGAATTCGGGTGAGGAAATTGTTGCGGGAGGAAGAAAGGTAACGGCTGCCTATGTGCAGCAGAAAACGCCGGATTTCCGGCTGGAATATGACTATGAGAGCTATCACACCCACTCCCAATATCTGGCCGAGGATAGACGACAGCAACTTCATATTCAACGCCTTCACCACTATCCACATGAGATAGATCAGGAGTATCCCGGTGAATATGTTGAATACGGAAGTACCGCGCATTATCCGCACCATCTGGTAGATCAGAAGACCTACCAGAATGATGTCGATAATGTCGATTACCGATATGTTGATGAAATCAAACATCGGGAATGGCTATGCAGTTTATTTAACCTCGAGTACGTCTCCGGCATCCTTGGCCACTGCCTCTTTCCACTTCTCGCTGTAACCGGGCTGGTCAGGCGAGGCAGGGATACGGGGTGAATGACCGTTATTCATAAAGGTACCATAAGCGGTCTCTTTCTTGATATTACCGTCCATATATTTGACCAGCAAGTAGATATCCAGTTTACTCCAGGTATCGAACAGGTCCTGGGCGGCAGCCAGGCTATACTCTGTCAGGAAGTTGCGGGCTGCCACCGCGCTCTCTTCTGTAGGATTCTCTCCGAGCAGATCAAGGGCAGCGGCGTCAATGACGGGCTGAAGCTCGAGAGCGGCGTTCTCTCTCTCATCGATGACTGCACGGACTTCAGGCTCTATACGGTCGTAGAGCATGTATGCGAAATTGGCGATACGGTTGGTCACCCAGAACAGGGATGTGGGAGAATACTCCACAAGGCTTCCGTTGCCGACCTCAACACAGTTGGGAACATCGAATACCGAAGTATAGACGGGAGTCAGGCAGGATGTGGCGGCATCGTCCACTCCGAACCAGAGAACTCCGCCGATCTCGTCGGGAAGCCAGCTGCGGCTCTGGCATACAATCCAGAATCCGGTCTGCTGGGTAGCTATCGCTCTTTCATTGAGATATTCCTTTCCGTCATACTCGAAGTACATGGGTCTCCATCTGTAAGGTGAGTGATGTCCGCCGGCTCCGGCATCCACTGTCATATCCATCGGAGTACCCTCATAGTGGTCGCGCATCACATCAGCCACTTCCTTCAGACCTATCTTCTCTGCCGGCTTGATGAAGAGGGGCATCTTGTTGTCTGCATTATATCCCATGGCAAAATCCAGATATTCTTCAGCCTTCTTATCACCTATCATACCGCCTCCGAGAATATTGAAGGCTGACCAGACACGGGCCTCGCAGCCCCTCATGCCTCCGAATTCGAGGGGATTGTAGGCATCACAGAAACTGAACTCCTCATCAGTACCCTCGAAGTACCCCATCTCACGGGCAAAGTCCACAACATCCTCAGCGTAGAGCCAGTTCTCAGGATCATCGAAGACGATGTGATCGATACGGGACTGGTTGGCATGAGCACAGATATATCCGTCAGGCACGCGGGCAGCTACCCAGACGATACCTTTGTTTATATTGCGGCCCTTCTTGTCCAGCTTGGTTCCCTTGCCTATGAGTTCCATAATCCACACCTCGTCCTTGTCGGCAATGGAGAAAGACTCTCCGCTGGAAGCGTATCCGTACTCATTAGCGAGCTCCACGATGGTCTGAATGGCCTCGCGGGCTGTCCTGGCCCTCTGCAATGTAATATATATCAGCGAACCGTAATCCATAACGCCGGTAGAGTCATACAGCTCGGAACGTCCGCCGTAAGTGGTCTCGGTAATGATGAGCTGATGCTCATTCATATTGCCTACTGTCTGATAGGTACGGAGCACCTGGGGTATCTGTCCGAGATAGCGGCCGCTGTCCCACTCATTGACAGGGAGCATGGTACCGGGCCTGAAAATACCGGCAGGAGTATAGTACAGCTCTCCGTAAAGCTGATGTGAATCTGCCGAATAGGTTACAAACACCGAACCGTCTTTCGACGCTCCTTTAGTTACCAATACGTTAGTACATGCGAATCCTGTCTGCACGAGAAGCAGCGACAGAGCGGTGCACAGTGCCGATTTGAAGAATTTGTTCATATTACTTGTCCGATTTTATGTATTTTTGCAAAAATAAAATCAAAAGTAGTGAATTTTAATTTTATATCCAACAAGATGAGCCGTAACATTATTTTTATCCTAGCCCTCATTTTCTCATTGACCTTCTCTGCCTCAGCCCTTTATGCTCAGAATCAGGAAGAAGAGAAAACACCCGAGGAAATGGCGCTCGAAGAGGCTGACCGTCTGGAAGAGCTTCTTAAGCTGGAGCCCCATCAGACATTCTACATCGACTCCATCCTCCAGCACGACATGCGTGCGATGTACAATGAGCTGCAGATGCTGCAGATGTCCGGCACCCAGGAATACACAGCATACAAGCAAGTCCGGGACAAATGGGTAGCCCAGATGGACACCGCCTACAGAAGAGTACTTACCAATGACCAGTGGATGGTATACCGCCGCTCCATCGGGAAACTCAGCAAAGAGGACCTCAAAATCCTAAGAGTGAAGGAAAGAGCAGAAAAACAGGCTGCAAGAGCGGCCTCAAAAGAAAAGAAAAGGAAGGCCGTCACGGACTAAAACCGCTACGGCCTCCTACTACAGCTCAATGCACACAGGCTTTCTGTCCCTGAAATAGACTTCATACCGGAAACCGGCAGCAATGGCCATTTCACGGCACCAGTCAAAACGGTCTCCCAGACGTGTAATGTCATGAGCGTCTGAGCCGAAGGAGAGAAACTCCCCTCCCAGTTCCCTGAACCTCCTGAGGACAGCTATATCCAGCTCAGGACGACGGCCGCGGAAAAGCTGGTATGTCTTGGTATTGATTTCCATCGTCTTGCCGTTCTGAGCCAAGAATGTCAGAATCTTATCCAGGACATCTCCGAATTCCGAATAAAATATTGTTGTCTCCTTATAATCCGGATATCTGGCTATATAATCGTAATGCCCGAGAATATCAAAATCCGGCATAACACGAATCAGACGGTCGAACTCTTCCAGGTAGTGCCCGTAAGCCTGACGGTAGTTATAAGGCCGGTAGTAGTCTCCGAAATAGGGATCATGACCGTCTATCAGATGCAGTGATGCAATAACACAGTCAAATTTATTGTTCGACAAAACCTTAACAATTTTCGGCATGCTTATGTCCTGCAGCCCGATCTCCACACCTTTGAGCAACTGGAAATCTCCGAAACGGCCTCCGCGGCCATTAAGCCCGAGATAATCCACCTCCTCATCTATCGTCTGCTGCTGCGCAGGTACCTCGAATGTGAACTCCGTCACTCCTGCCGGAGCATCGAAATCAAGGTGATCGGTCAGGCAGATTCCGCGCAGCCCCCGCTCAAAGGCTGTCTTTACAGCATCGTCAATATTCATCCGGGAGTCCTCGGAGAAATACGAATGAGTATGATTGTCAAAATACCTGCATTCCATCACATTCTCTCCTGAGCATACACTACCTGCCAGCAATCGGTCTCAGGCACCCATACCACTGTCAGGGATGTCTTCATTGGCTCGATCTCTCCAGGATATATTATGTCAAAATCCACTGTCACTGAATCTCTGGTCCACTCGTGGACCTCTAAGGTATGAGCCTGCATACCGTTCGACAGTTCCATAAACTCTGCCTGAGCTGCCGGAGGCAGCGAGTCTATCACAGAACGGGTATCCAGCACCATCTGTTCCAACTCTGACGAGCACATCCCGGCAGCAGCTTCATAATTTGCCGAATAAAAGGCATTTACAAAATTTTCTGCCAATTCCCTTGCATCCTTGACACTGCCTCCGGAACATCCTTGGAGAACTGCAGCGGCAAAGATTGCCGTCATAACGGTAAAAAATTGTCCTTTTCTTTTCATTTCCTGTTGTTTAGATTCGTTATCCTATAATCCCCACTGCCCGGGATCCAGCTGAGACTTCACTTCTGACGCAATTTCTGGATCCAGATTCTTGAAAAACGTAATACCTGTAAGCTCCTCTATGTCGCAGACAGTTCTCAGATCGGAAGCTTCAGGCCTGGTACGGCCGTCATCCTCATTATCATAATAGAATCCTACCGCATGGTAGGCACTGCCATCGGAACGGACTCCCAGCAGAACACGGAAATACCCTTCCGGAACGGCAACAGTGTTTCCGGCATTGTCATAGATGTGTTTCCACTGTCCGTCACCGTCAGCATCAAGGACAGGACCTGTGACTACATAGAGGGTATCATACCCGGCTGCCACATCTCTTTCTAGCTGCTCTACCTCTGCCCACAGACCACTGTTGAAATCGTAATCCTGCACAGTCATGTTGGTAAAATAAAAAGTCTGACGGTTCATCTCTTCATTGGCATTGCGGGCAGCGGACGGAATCTGATGTCCGCGGGCATAGCCGTCCACGCCCCAGCTTCTGGGAATCACCGGCTCCCAGACATCCGGAATCTTAGGGTCGAATCCCCATGCATCTGTACGGTTTCCCGTAGCCATGTAAGCATCGCAGAGAGGATAGGCCACCCAAAGGGCCAAACGCTCGGAAGTACTGTAGAGCATGGAGAAATTGCGCACCTGTACTCCGTCTATCTCGGTATGATGGAAGGTGAATACCTCATCATCTGCACTCTCTACCTCCGGGAGCTCCAACCAGCTCTGGGCCGGATCATCAGAAATAAGGATGTCATCCTCAGGATTATCTTCTGCAGGACTGTGACTGATATAGTAGGCGGGAATATCACCGCCGCCCTGGGGCTCACCGTTATGCTCGGCCCTGAGAGTCCTGAGCACCACCACATCTCCAACCTCCAGACCGAGGGACTGGAAGGACTGGTCGTTGCTCTCGGTCTGTGTGGCCGTAAGACCGTAAAAATAGAGAATTCCGGTATCGTCCTTTATCCAGAAATTACCGTAAGTAGTGTTCTCTATCAAGAATATAGTACCGCGCATCTCGTACCAGACCTCATCACTCACAGGAGCATCGAGGAACTCCTCGATGGAAGTATAATCAGGATGGAGCCCGGGCTGGCTGACCCGCACCTCCGCCTCATGGAAGTCGGCCCGGAAGGTAATTACTGCCTCACGGTCCGCATCATCATTGGATCCGGTGGAAAGGGTCACAGTCACAGGCTCGGCTGAAGCCGCTCCTGAGGCAGGTGCAAGAGTCAGCCAGCCCTGAGTATCACCGCTGACATACTCGACCTCCGCCTCCCAGTCCCGGGTGGCATCAAGGGTTATCACCGCCTCACCTCCTTCACGTGCAAAAGTGACAGAGTTCTTGTCAGGCGTAAGTTCCGCAGGCAGGTTCGCAGGATCAGTACGACAGGAAGTCACGGCGAGAATAGCCGCTACGGCATATACTGATGTTTTTACAATACTGTTAATTATTCTCATTATCCCAATAGTATTTTTAATTTACTGCTCAAACAACAAAGGGCCGCACTCATCGGTGCAGCCCGTTGATCCGTACGCAGTCCGTACAGAATTCCATTACTCGGCGCCGGGCCTTACAGCATAGGCTGGTCCGCCTACCTGAGGTTCACCGCCGTACTCATCCCTTGTTCCCACCAGGATGACCGTATCACCCTCTCCAAGACCAAGCTCAGGGAAAGACTGGTTGTTGCTCATTCCGATACGGGGAGTAGATGTCAAACCGTAAACATATACGGAGCCGGAATCGTCCACGAGATCGAAGTTACCGTAATTGCCTGCTGCGAGATTGGTAATAGTTCCCACCAGATGATAGAGCTGATCGTCACCAGGCTCAGCAGCCAGGAATTCTTCAACCGTAACTATCATAGCGGCATAGTACGCACTGCCCACCTGAGGCTCGCCGTTATAGGAATCTCTCTTACCGATAAGGGTCACATAGTCACCCTCCTGCAGGCCGGTCTCGCCGAAAGTCTGGTTCCCAGCATCCGAGGCAACCTTGAGACCATATACATAGACACTGTTTCCTTCTTCATCCACCAGGTCAAAATTACCGTAAGGGCTGTCCTGCAGATTTGTAATCTTGCCGCTGAGCTGATACCACTGCTCCGACTCCTCGGCTGCAAGGAAGTCTTCAATAGTGGAGACGAGAATCTCAGGAGCCTCACCCTGAACGTGCGAAATGTAGAAAGCAGTACCGCCTACCTGAGGTTCACCGTTATACTCATCCCTGGTTCCGCCGAGAGTAACGATGTCACCCTCACGCAGGCCTATCTCAGAGTAGGACTTGTCGTTGGTGCCTCCGTTCCACTCCTTGGTAAGACCATATACCAGAATTGAGCCTGTTTCGTCCTCGATTACAATGTTTCCGAACTCGGTATTCTGAACATCTGTGATGGTTCCGGTAAGCTCATACCACACATCATCGCTGACTTCGGCTGCAATTACTTCTGAAACAGTAGCCTTAGTAAGTTCCGGTTCCGGATCGGGTTCGGGTGCAGGAGCTCCGCCCTTGGCTCTGATAGCGTATGCAGGGCCCATCACCTCGGGCTTACCGTTGTAGTCGCCTCTTGTTCCGACGATAGTCAGGGTATCACCCTCCTCATAACCGAGAGTCGAGAAAGACTTGTCATTGCTACCGCCAAGAATAATAGTAGATGTAAGTCCATAGACATATACAGAACCGGATTCATCGGTGATATCGAAGTTGCCGTACTCTGTATTTACGGGCCCCTCCATGATGCCGGTGAGCTCATAGAGCTGATTGTCATCTATCTCGGCAGCGAGGAACTCGGCCACTGTCACTTTGAGAGGAGCATAGTAAGCATCATTTGCCTGAGGTTCACCGTTGTAGGAGCCTCGACGGGCTACGATGGTGATATTGTCACCCTCTCCTACTCCAATCTGGGAGAATGTCTTGTCACCGGCGGTGGCATTGAGATTTAGTCCGTACACAAGTACCTCTCCGGTCTTGTCCTCTAGGTAGAAGTTACCGTACTCAGTATTATAGAGGCCTGTCAGCTTACCGCTCAGACGGTACCACTGATTGGACTCCTCTGCTGCGAGGAACTCCTCTACGGTCACGGGCTTAGGACCTGTATCGGCATTGGGCTTGAGCACACCTCCCATCTGATGTACTGTCAGGGTAGCATATATCTGACGGTCTGACCGGAAATATATTATCACCTCTCTCTGATACAGCGTATCGCCTTCAGCGAGAGCCGCAGCAGTATTTTCTGTCACACTGAATGTCACTGTCAGTGAATCCTCGGAAGCCATGCCCTCAAGAGGATCAGGGGAAGTCACTGTAATCCAAGGATCGGCCTCGAACTTCTCGGCCTCGTCCATCCAAGGATTGCTTACCACTATCTCACCTTTCCAGGGAGTGTTGCTGAACAGCTGGACACTGTATGTACCGGCCGTGGAGTCAATCTCCAGATAATCCTGGGAGACTGCGATATTGACGGGAATTATGGCTCCCTCCTCATTGTTCTTACACGAAGACACCAGCAATGCTCCGATAGCGACTAGCGCTAATAGTACTTTTCTGAAATTCATTTTGTTTAAGATTAAACTGTAACTTTTCAAGGCGCAAATATATCATATTTTACAGATTGGCAATTTTAAATTTTGATTACATTTCAAGATATTATCAAAATTATTTGGAATTTTCTGCTGTTTGCAATATCTTTGTGATATCATTTTAATATCGTATAAGCCATGAAAACTCATTCCGCTTCCAAAATCACAAAGGACACCCCCTTCCAGGGACATGCATGCAACGGATTTCTAATGATCTTTATCAGCATCCTCCTGATTGCCGCCGGCATCGCTTTCGTCTACATCGCAGAGACCTATGAAACCGCCATCGGCAGTGCTGTTTACAGCATTCTCTGCACAGCCGCCATTCTCCTCTTCATCATTTCTCCCGTACTCCTTATAGGTCTCATGATCCTTGAGCCGAACCAGGCCAGGGCCATGGTATTCTTCGGCAAATACCGCGGCACCTTCACCCGCACCGGCTTCTTCTGGGTCAATCCCTTCTACTCCAAGAAGAAAGTCTCGCTCCGCGCCCGCAACATCAACGTGGACCCCATCAAGGTCAATGACCGCAACGGCAACCCCATTCTCGTCGGCCTCATCCTCGTATGGAAGGTCGAGGACGTCTACAAGGCCATCTTCGAGATAGACACCCAGAACATCGCCATCAACAAAGAAGGCATAATGACAGCCCTCGAGTCCTTCGTCCGCGTACAGAGCGACGCGGCCCTGCGCCAGGTGGCCGGCAACTACGCCTACGACAACCTCGGCATAGAGCAGGCCGACACCATTACCCTGCGCAGCGGAGGCGATACCATCAACAGCGAATTGGTCGAGAAACTCAACGAACGCCTGGAGATGGCCGGCATCTCGGTACTCGAGGCCCGCATCAACTACCTCGCCTACGCACCCGAGATTGCGGCCGTCATGCTGCGCCGCCAGCAGGCCGAGGCCATCATCTCCGCCCGCGAGAAGATAGTCGAGGGCGCCGTTTCGATGGTGCAGATGGCCCTGAAGGAAATAGCCGACAAGGACATCGTAGAGCTGGACGAGGCGAAGAAAGCCGCCATGGTCAGCAACCTGCTCGTAGTCCTCTGCGCCGACGAGTCCGCCCAGCCCGTACTCAACACCGGCTCGCTATACCAGTAAAACAATAGAAACAAGATGGCAAAAGAGCAGTCAAAGACCAAAAGTTTCGTACTCCGCATAGACGCTGAGACGATGGAAGCCCTGGAGAAATGGGCAGCCGACGAGTTCCGCTCGATCAACGGCCAGCTCCAGTGGCTCATCGACGACGCCCTGCGCCGCTCCGGCCGCCTCCCGGCCAAAAAACACGACTGATGATACGAAAAAGGGCCGGCCCGCGAAGGGTCAGCCCTTATTTCTTTACAGCCCACCGGGACTATTTGCGCTCACCGAGCTTGCTGTCCAGCATTACGAGACCGGCCTCACCGGCACGCTGAACCTTCTCGTAGATGGAAAGGGCAGTAGCCTCCTCCTCGACCTGCTCGCGGATGTAACCCATGAAGAAGTCCTCGGAGGGTTTGTCCTTCTCCTCGCGGGCGATGTCCACGATCTTGTCGATAAGAGCAGTCACATGGCACTCATGCTCATAGACATGCTTGAAGAGAGCCTCCACGCTGCCCCAGCCCTGAGGCACTACGTCGATCATGCTGACCTTGGCCGTACCGCCCCTCTTCTGGAGGAACGATGCCATATCGTAGGCATGCTCGAGCTCTTCCTGAGACTGTTTCTTCATCCAGTGTGCAAATCCGTCATAACCCTCTTTCTCAAGATAGAAAGACATGGAAAGGTAGAGGTTGGCCGACCACATCTCGGCGATTATCTGATCATTGATCGCATTCTGTAATTTTTCGGTAATCATGGTAGTAATGTTTTAAATTGTCAATTTCTGACTTACTCCTCTGCAAAACCGATACCACACCCGCCCGTCAGTGCCACAATGTCACAAAAGACCGACAGGGCGTCAATATATCGAGACATTGCTGATCAGCGGGCAGGCGTAAGAATCTATGATATTGAACCTTACCTCCGATGCCATGACCGGGTCGAACCGCATGATCCGCTTGTAGCCAATGGTCGTGCCGCGGCAGACCTCCTTCCACTCACCTGTATCGCCTAAGCGGCATTCCACACTGAACTCCTTAACCCTCTGACCTAAGGGGATATACTCCTGCAGCAGCACCTTGCTGACTTCCCTGTCCCTGCGGAAATACACAGTGAAGGAGGCGGAGGTGACACTGTCGTCTGTAGCCCAGTAGGTCGAGTAGCGGCCGTCCACCGCATTGGCTGCGGCATACTTGGGAGAATTGGCACGGACTGACTCGGAATAGGCCCGCGACATCTTGGCATAGTCGGCATGGAAGGCCTCGGTGCGGGCATCGCGGAACTCCATCAGGCGGGCCGAGTCGGCGGGATGGATACGGCCGCGGCGGTCCGGGGGCACGTTGAGCAGAAGGTTGGCGTTGCGGCCCACCGAAGCGTAGTAGATTTCCATCAGCTCGTCCACGCTCTTGACCAGGCTGTCGGTCGAGGGGGAATAGAACCATCCGGGACGGATCGACACGTCGGCTTCTCCGGGTATCCACCGCGAACCGTGAACATTGCCGCAGTTGAGGGTGTCGCGGGAAGGGGCCAGACGGCCAGGGGCAAATCCGGCGGGATCGAGGCGGGACCAGTTGGTCTCTCCGGCATAGCCGCGCTCGTTGCCTATCCAGCGGCAGCCGGGGCCGACGTCGCTGAATATCACCAGATCGGGATTGAGGGTATGGGCCGTGGCGTTGAAATAGCCCCAGCGGTAACGGCTCGGAGCGTCGCCCTCCCCGTCATCCGCCCCGTCAAACCAGAGCTCGAAGATGTCGCCGTACTCGGTCAGCACCTCAGTGATGCAGCCGGCGAAGACTTCGTTGTAGGCCTCCGTGCCGTAGGCGGGATGATTGCGGTCCCAGGGCGAGATGTAGACTCCCAGGCGGAGACCGTATTTCTCACAGGCATCCGCCAGTTCGCGGAGCACGTCACCCTGACCGTTCCGCCAGGCGCTCTGAGCCACTGTGTACCGGCTGTACTTGCTGGGCCACAGGCAGAAGCCGTCATGGTGCTTGGCCGTGATGATGATGCCCTTCATCCCGGCCTCCCGGGCGATGCGGGCCCACTGCTCGCAGTCCAGGTCAGTGGGAGCAAAGACGTCCGGGTCCTCCTTCCCTGTCCCCCACTCACTGTCGGTAAACGTGTTGGGGCCGAAATGCACGAACATGTAGTACTCCATCCTCTGCCACTGAACCTGAGCCTCCGTAGGTACGGGACCGTAGGGAGCGGGGACGGTGCTGTCATTGCAAGAAGCCGCCACCGCGAGTGCGGCGACGGCTGTCAGGAAAATATTTATACGTCTCATCTTGTCATTTTCTTCTTACCTTACTGTCTGCCTCCTCCCAGAGAACGGTACAGGTTGACTGTAGTCTGAAGAAGGTTGTACTTGTCCGAGACAACATTGAGCTGAGCCGTGAGCAGGGACTGGCGGGCAGTGAGCACCTCGAGGTAGGTCATCTTGGTACTCCACTGATAAAGGGACTCCGCAGTCTCGACGGTGCGCTGGAGGTCGCTGAGCTGAGCCTGGTGCTTCCGGAGCATCTCGTCGTAGATTTCGAGGGCGTAGAGGTTGTTGTTGACCTCTTCACCGGCATCGAGCAGGGTCTGCTTGTAGGTAAGCCTGGATATCTCCTCCTCAGCCTTGGCGACGCGGAGGTTGGAGGTAAGCTGTCCTCTGTAGAAAATCGGTTTTGTAAGCTGGGCCAACGCCGATACGATGAGTTGGCCGGGATTGACGGCCTGACCCAGGGTGTTGGTCCATCCTCCGCTACCGGAAAGGGTAAGCTGGGGATACATCGCCGAACGGGCCTGATTTGTAGAATAATAGGCGCTTGCCAGAGCCATCTCGGCCTGATACACGTCGGGACGGTTCGAAAGCAGTTCAAGAGGCACCCCTACGGAGAAATCCTGAGGGAGAGTCTGCTCGTCGATGGTACCTCTCTCTATCTGAGTGTACACGGAGCCGAGAATGGAGCAGAGAGCGTTCTCTGCCTCCTGGCGCTGACGCTTCATATCTGCGAGGGAGGCCTCCAGTCCGTAGAGCTGGGCACGGTACTGCGTGACAGCGTTCTCATTGACACGGCCGACCTTGAGCATTGACTCCATGGACCTGATCTGCTCTGCCCACAAGGCCACATTCTCCTCACTGATACGGACCTGCTCGTCGAGCATCAGGAGGGAATAGTAGGTATTGGCCACTGTTGCTATAAGCTGGGAGCGCACTGCCTGGCGGTAGGCCTCCTGCTGGAGAAGGGTAGCCTGGGCTCCCCGCTTGGCGTTGAGCAGCGACCCGAAGAGATCGATGTCCCAGCTGACGGTGGGATTCAGGCTGTAGTTCCATGACGAGGCACCCTGGTCATTGGAATAGGAGTAGTTGTAATTGATGTTGGGACCGAGAGTGAGCGTGGGAGTGTACGCCAGCTTGGAAGCTCTCAGGCGGTGCTGGGCCTGCTCCACCCTGAGGGCGGCGCTGAGCAGGTCGGTGTTGTTGTCCAGAGCGGTGCGGATGAGAGCCTGCAGGTGAGGGTCGGTGAACATCTCCTCCCAGGGCATGTATCCGAAGGAGGTGCTGTCCTCAGCAGCCTGAGCATCCTCCTCTGGGGAGACAAGCTCTGCGCGGTAGAGACTGTCCATGGGGACAAGGTCCTCAGGTCTCTGGTATTTGCGGTAGATGGAGCAGCTGCTGACCACGGCTACCGCGGCTATTGTAAGTATTATCTTTCTCATAGTGCTTCTCTTTCCTCCTTTCTTTTACCCATTACCTTCTCCTCCACATACTGGAAGATGACGAAGAACATAGGTGTTATGAACATAAGGGCTATGGTTCCGACCACCATACCGCCGGCAGTGCCCACACCGAGGGAGCGGTAACCGTTGGCGCCTACTCCGGAAGCGGTGATCAGAGGGAGCAGACCGATGACCATGGTGAGCACGGTCATGAGCACGGGCCTGAGTCGGACGCCGGCTGCCGATAGGGCTGCGGCACTGAGACTCATGCCCATCTTGCGGCGCTGCGTTCCGTACTCGGTAATCAGAATCGCCGTCTTGGAGAGCAGTCCGATCAGCATGATCATTCCGACCTGAGTGTAGATGTTGCTCTCAAGGCCCCACATCTTGGTAAACATGTAGCTGCCCATCAGACCGAAAGGTACGGAGCAGAGCACCGCGAGCGGCAGGAAGAGACTCTCGTACAGACCGGCGAGGATGAGGTAGATGAAGATCACGCAGATGACGTAGACGATGGCCGTGGTGTTGGACTCGGCCAGCTCGGCCTCCTCACGGGTCATACCGGAGAACTCGTATCCGAATCCGGTAGGCAGGGCTGTCTTGCTGACCTCCTCGATGGCCTGGATGATGTCTCCGGAGCTGTAGCCGGGATTAGGCATACCCTGAACGGTAATCGAGGTGAACATATTGAAGCGGTTGAGCACCTCGGCTCCATATATCTTCCTCATGGTGACGAACTGGCTTACGGGAGCCATACCGTTGGATGTCCTGACGTAGATGTCATCGAGGGACTGCATGTTGTCCCTGTATTCGACAGGAGCCTGGAGCATGACACGGTAGAGCTTGGTGAAGCGGTTGAAGTTCGACACGTACATACTGCCGTAGTAACCGGAGATGACCGAGAGCACGGCGTCAGTGGTAGTACCGGCGCGGATACACTTGGCGGCGTCCACATCCAGCTCGTACTGAGGGAAGTTGGAGCTGAAGGAGGTGTAGGCTAGCTGCACCTCGGGCCTCTGGTTGAGGGCATCGATGAACTGATGGGTAACCGTCTCAAGGGCGTCGATTCCGCGGCCGGAGCGGTCCTGCAGGTCTACGAAGAAGCTGTTGCCTGTACCGTAACCCGAAATCATAGGAGGTGCGAAGATAAATATCTGCGCGTTGGTGATGTGGGCCGTGTTGGCGTAGATCTTCTCGATGACGGCAGTGTTGCTGTGCTCCTTGCCCTCACGCTGGTCCCAGGGTTTGAGACGGATCATCATCATGGCATGGGAGGCACCGCTTCCGGAGAAGGAGAAACCGGCCACCTGGTTGTAGGTCTGTATCTCCTCAATACCGCTGATGCTCTTCTGCATCTCGGTAAGGATGTCGTTGGTCTCGGCCAGAGTAGTACCGGGAGCGGCGTCCACACTAATGAAGAGGGAACCGGTATCCTCGTTGGGCACCAGGGAAGTCTTGGCTGTAGCCATGAAGTACACGAGCAGACCGCAGGCTGCTACGAGCAGGCTGACACCGACCCACTTGTGCTTGATGAAGAACTTGACGCCGTATTTGTACTTGGTGATAAGACGTCCGAAAGATGTCTCGAAGGCGATTCTGAACCTGGTCGAGAACTGTTTGGGTTTCTCGCCGGGACGGACGATCTCGTTAGGTTTGAGTATGATGGCGCAGAGTGCGGGGGACAGGGTCAGGGCGTTGATGGCCGAGAAGCCCACCGCTGCCGCCATGGTAAGACCGAACTGCTTGTAGAACAGACCGGAAGTACCTCCAAGGAAGGATACGGGAATAAACACTGCCATGAAGACCAGTGTCGCCGAGATTACGGCTGCAGACACGCCCTCCACACCGTCAACTGCGGCCTTGTACGGAGAGCGGTAACCCATGTCGAAGCGTGCCTGCACCGCTTCGACCACAATGATTGCGTCGTCGACTACCGTACCGATAACCAATATCAATGCGAAGAGGGTGATAAGGTTGATCGTAAAGCCGGCCACTATCAGGAAGGCAAAGGTGGCAATCAGCGCGACGAAGATACATATCGTAGGGATGAGGGTGGACCTGGGGTTCTGCAGGAAGACGTACACCACCAGAATCACGAGGAGAAGGGTCTCGAAGAGGGTCTTGATCACCTCGTTGATGGAGGCATCGAGGAAGTCCTTGGTACTCATGATGTCCACGAGCTCCACTCCCTTAGGCAGGTCTGCCTTCACTGTCTCCAGGTAAGCGTCGATCTCCTTGATGATCTCGTTGGCGTTGCTGCCGGCGGTCTGGTTGATCATACAGCTCACACCGGGAGCACCCTTCACGCGGCCCTCGAAATTATAGGAGAGGGCACCCAGCTCTATGTCAGCAATATCCTTCAGCCTCAGGACACGGCCGTCCTCGTAGGCCTTGATGACTATCTCTCCGAACTCCTCTTCGGTAGACAGACGGCCCTTGTAGCGGAGGGTGTACTGGAAAACATTGTCGGAGTTCTCGCCGATGGCACCTGTGGATGCCTCGATGTTCTGGCTGGACAGAGCCGCGCTCACATCGCTGGGCATCAGCTCGTAGCGGGCCATCAGGTCGGGCTTCATCCAGATACGCATGGCGTAGTCACCGCCCATGACGTTACAGTCACCGACGCCGGAGATACGCTGAATCTGAGGCTTTACGTTGATAGAGAGGTAGTTGGTAAGGAAGGTCTCGTCATATGTGCCGTCAGGAGACACCAGGGCGAACACCTTCAGGGTACTGCTCTGACGCTTGGACACCTCGACACCGACCCTGGTAACCTCGGCCGGAAGGAGGGAGGTAGCCCTGGACACACGGTTCTGCACGTTCACAGACGCCATGTCAGGGTCAATACCCTGCTTGAAATACACCGTGATGGAAGCACTTCCCGAGTTACTTGCCTCGGAAGTCATGTAGGTCATGTTCTCCACACCGTTGATGGCCTCCTCCAGGGGGGCAATCACGGCGTTCTGCACGGCCGTCGCGTTCGCACCGCTGTAGGTGGTCGATACGCGGATAGTAGGAGGTGCTATGTCCGGGTACTGCTCCACAGGCAGCATCGCAAGTCCGATGATGCCGACCAGCACCAGGAAGATGGAAATAGCGACCGACAGGATGGGCCGGTCGATAAACGTTTTAAGATTCATATCCCTTATTCTCCTTTATTAGAATTAGAGCCGGCCTCCACAGGTGTACCGGCGATGGGAGTGCCCTCCCTGAGCAGACCGGCACCCTCGGAGACGATTACGTCACCGGTATTCAGGCCGCTCTCCACCACATACTCCTTACCGTCATTGATCTTAAACACCTTAATCTCCGTGGAGACAGCCTTGCCGTCCACTACCTTATATACATAGATCTTGTCCTGTATCTCGTAGGTGGCTGTCTGGGGAATCACTATGCAGTTGTTCCTGTCGTAGGAAATATTGACACGTCCCGAGCTGCCGCTCATCAGACGTCCGCCCTCATTATCGAACACCGCCCTGAGGCTCACTGTACCGGTACCGCGGTCCACGATACGGCTGATCACGTCGATACGTCCCTCCTGCTCATAGAGAGTTCCGTCGGTCAGAGTCAGGGAGACGGGCTGGAAAGAGGCTATGGTATTGTCGATAGAACCGTACTGGCGGGTCATCGAAAGCACCTCCTTCTCGGGCAGGGAGAAGTAGACGTACATCTCGGAGTTGTCGGACACGCTGATCAGAGGCTCCGCCATAGATGAGCTCACAAGGGCGCCTACCCTGACGGATGTCATGCCGGCCGAGCCGTTGACAGGACTTTTGACGATAGCGTAGGACAGGTTCTGGGCCGCGCTGGCTTCGGCTGCCTCCGCCTGACGGAGAGCCGCTACCGCACTGTTGTACGAGTTGCGGGCGGTCTGGAGCTCGAAATCGGAGATGACCTTCTCTGCATACAGGTCCTCGCTGCCCTCCAGCGAGAGCTTCGCTGTAGCGAGCTGGGCCTCGGCCGTGGCTACTGCCGCCTTAGCCTGCCTGTATGAAGCCGCATAGGGAATGGTGTCGATGACGAACAGTGTCTGTCCCTTTTTCACCTTGGCTCCTTCTTTGACCAAAACATCGGTAATGAAGCCGGACACCTGAGGTCTCACCTCCACGTCCTGCTTTCCCTCGATTACCGCCGAATAACTGACAGACAGTGTCCTGTCCTCAGGAGAAACCTTCAAAAGCGGATATGTCACCGCCTCTTTCTGACCCTCGGCTTTCTGCTTGCATGACGCCATGCTCAAAACAGCCAGAAAGCTTACAGCCGCTATTTTCAGATACTGCATATTGTATAACTCTTTAAAAATTTCTGAGACTGCGCTAGCAATAATTGTGCCTAATCCAAGAAATTTCCTAAATTTGCACCTACATTTCTCTTTTTGACATACAACAGTTTAACACGCCATGAAACACAAGTGTTTACTACCCTGCCTACTGGCCTTTGCCGCAGCCCCTCTGACACTTGGCTGCACCGTATCCTCCGACCAATTCCCCCCGAAAGAGGGCACTCTCCAGGAACTCCGCTACACCCCCGCCAGTTCCCATTTTTCCCTATGGGCCCCGACCGCTGACTCCGCCCGCGTCCTGCTCTATGAGGAGGGTCTCGGGGGGCAGCCCTACGAGGTCATCGAGATGAATAAAAATGCCGCTGACGGCTCATGGAGCGCTGTCGCCGAGGGAGACCTCGCAGGCCGGTTCTACACCTTCAGGGTCAATGTCTCAGGACAGTGGCTCGAGGAGACTCCCGGCATCTTCGCCACCGCGGTGGGAGTCAACGGGCAGCGTGCCGCCGTCGTGGATTTCGGGAGCACCGACCCCGAGGGCTGGGCAGAGGACCGTCGCCCGGAGCTCCGCTCATTTGCCGATGCAGTGGTATATGAGATGCACCATAGGGACTTCTCCATCTCCGGCAATTCCGGCATATCCCCTGAGCACCGCGGCAAGTTCCTGGCTCTGACCGAGAGCGGAACACGCGGACCCCGCGGAGTGCGCACCGGAGTGGACCACCTCGTGGAACTGGGCGTGACCCATGTGCACATCCTCCCCTCCTTCGACTATGCCTCCGTGGACGAGACCCGTCTGGAGGACAATGTCTACAACTGGGGCTATGACCCGGTGAACTACAACGTGCCCGACGGCTCCTACTCCACCGATCCCTACGACCCTGCCTGCCGCATCCGGGAATTCAAGGAGATGGTCCAGGCCCTGCACAAGGCCGGCATCAGGGTGGTGCTCGACGTAGTGTACAACCATGTCTCCGACGCTGCCTCCCAGGCCTTCGAGCGGACCGTACCCGGCTACTTCTTCCGCATGAGGGAGGACGGCTCCTTCGCTGACGGCTCGGCCTGCGGCAATGAGACCGCCTCCGACCGCGGGATGATGCGCCGCTTCATGGTCGAGTCCGTATGCTGGTGGGTCGAGGAGTACCACATCGACGGCTTCCGCTTCGACCTGATGGGCATACACGACATCGAGACGATGAACGCGATACGGGCGGCTGTGTCTGAGATAGATCCTTCAGTGCTCATCTACGGTGAGGGCTGGGCAGCCTCGGCGCCCCTCTACGACGGCCCGCTGCTGGCCATGAAGGCCAATACCTGGGAGATGCCCGGTATCGCGGCCTTCTCCGACGAGATGCGCGATGCCCTCCGCGGACCGTTCAGCGACAACTCCAAGGCCGGATTCCTCGGCGGAGTGCCCGACCTCGAGGAGAGCGTCAAGTTCGGTGTAGCAGGAGCTGTACAGCATCCGGGCGTGGACTACTCAGCGGTCAACTATTCCGACACATGCTGGGCTTCTGAGCCTACACAGATGATATCCTACATCTCCTGCCACGACGACATGTGCCTGCGCGACCGCCTTACCGCGACCCTGCCCGGCGCCTCCGAGGCAGAGCTGCTGCGCCTGGACAAACTGGGCCAGACCGTGGTCTTCACCTCCCAGGGCATACCCTTCATCTACGCCGGCGAGGAACTCTTCCGCACCAAACAGGGCGTACACAACAGCTACAACAGCCCCGACGCCATCAACGCCATCGACTGGTCCTTCAAGACCCGCTACTCCGACCTGTACGACTACTACCGCGGACTCATCGCCCTGCGCAAGGCCCATCCCGCCTTCCGCCTCGGGGACGCCGACCAGGTACGGGAGCATTTGGAGTTCCTGGATGCACCTGACGGAGTCGTGGCCTGGCGCCTGACCGGACATGCCGGCGGAGACCCCTGCGAGGAGATCGTCGTGGTGATCAACTCGCGGAAGGAGGCTGTGTCGGTTACCGTTCCGGGGCAAGGCACTTCGGGCAGCGCTTCCGGTAATTCCGGCACTTCCGACACCGGCAGCAACTTGTCCTCAAGCCCGTCCTCATACAGAACTTCCTCAACTGACGGCACCTCCACTGGAAACTCCACAGCAGCATCTGCGAATTCTGATACTACCTCACCCACAACACATCGGTACACAATATTCTGCCAGAACGGCCGCATCTCCGTCGACGGCCTCGGCACCATCACCGGACCCGTCCTCACCGTCGGCCCCCAGCAGGCTCTCATCGTCGGCCGTTGAACCTGACTGCGACCCGGAACCTTAGACACCGATCCCTTCCCCGACTCACGACCGACTGACGGTGCCTGACGCTCCCGCCTTCCTATCCACAACGGCACCATTTCCCGCGATTAGCTGCCGTTGTGACATGGCGCACCCGAAGCCACTGCGTCCACAGGCCGCACAGGGCACTTTCCTCCCATCGACCCATTCCACAACGGCACCGTTTCCCGTGATTCGCTGCCGTTGTGGCATGGCGCATCCGAAGCCACTGCGTCCACAGGCCGCACAGGGCACTTTCCTCCCATC
>DWYD01000140.1 GCA_019118865.1 Candidatus Coprenecus merdipullorum
CCTTGACACCATAGAGATAGCTCTGAGTTTCCAACGTCTCATCGACGAGTGCAGCCTCACGCAGGATTCCATGGCAGACAAAGTCGGCAAGAAACGGGCGACCGTCGCCAACTATCTCCGCCTGCTCAAGCTGCCGGCGGAGATTCAGGTATGCATCAGGGACCGCAGGATATCCATGGGGCACGCAAAGGCCATCCTTTCCCTGAACGATCCGGAGACACAGATCTGCCTGTGCGATGAGATAGTCCGCAAAGGCATGTCAGTACGCCAGGCTGAGGCCAAGGCCCAGCAGCTGCTGCAGAAAACCTCGTCACATACGGAAGAACAGGCCGTAGAAGAAGAGAGAAAATCCCAGACAGAGATTCCCGACTCCTACTATAAAGTTCTTGAAATCGTCGGAAAATATTTCGGAGACAACATAAGCCTCAAGAGATCAGAACAGGGCAAAGGAAGCATCACCATCCGTTTTTCCTCCGACCAGGAAGTGGAATCATTTTTGAAAGCGATAGAAAGCATTAACTGAAAAACAGTACTGAAACGTGCGGAAGACATTAATTATCGCCCTACTACTGATTATCATACCCGCAGGCCACCTGTCGGCGCAATTTGCCACAGGCATGGGGGGAGGAACCTCGTCTTCCGGATCCGGCTCGCAGACAGACAGCACCATCCAGTCCTACACCCTGAAAAGATATTTCAGTTCTCTGGCTCACCGGGACTCGATGTCCGTGGGATGGGCTTTCGGAGGTTCAGTCATTCTTCCCGGCACGGCACAGATTTACAACAAGCAATATTGGAAACTTCCCATCATTTACGGAGGTCTTGGCGGAATGATAGGAGGCGGCATATACTACAATTCCCAGTTCAAGAAAACCGGAAACGAATCCGACAAAATAACGCGCAACCTGTTTTTCATAGGTGCCGCAGTTTTCTACTGGGGCCAGATGCTGGACGGAGCCGTAAGCTACAAGTCCTACCGGGACCATCTTCCGGGAAGGGCTACGATTTACTCGATTCTGTGTCCCGGTCTGGGTCAGATTTACAACAAGGAATATTGGAAGCTTCCAATATACTACGGAGGTCTGGCCGTAGCCGGCTACTTCTGGTACTACAACGACATACAGTACAAAAGATTCCAGAAGGACTACAACGCGGCCACCACCCCGGGAGGCAACTACGAAGGCAGCATCTCTGTAGACAATCTGCAGTACTATCGGGATTATTACCGCCGTTACAGGGACTACTCCATAGTAGCCACTGTCCTGATATATCTCCTCCAGGTCATTGACGCCGATGTATTTGCAACCATGAGCACATTCGATGTCAATCAGAACCTGAGCATGGACATCCAGCCTGCCGTAATACAGCCGCTGAACTACGATTTTACGACAAACTATACCTATGCCATGCCCACAGGCAGTGCCATAGGGGTACAGATGAACTTTAAATTCTAACACCATCAGATGAAGAGAAAACTGATATTGATCCTGGCTGCCGTCTTTGCCCTGTCCGTTCCGGCAGTATCAGCTCCAGACAGCGACAAGCCTGTAAAGGACAGAGAAAAGCGTAAAATAACCATGTTTGCCAAGCCGGACCGCAAGTCACTGCTGAAACAAAGAGATTCTCTTCTGAAAGCAAACGAGCTGCTCCAGCTTCAGATAGACAGCCTTTCCGTACTCAATGAGAGTCTGATTCTGGATGATATAACCACTGTCGGGAGAGACTCCATCAACCCCGGATTCATCGAAATGACCGGTCTGGATCAATTTGCCCCCACAGATACCGTACCTGTCACCGTTGACTCACTGCTGAGCCTGTGGTACCAGAGGCGCAACCTGAACCTGATGGATACCGAGCCTTCCGACATAGACACACTCGTGATGACCTCAAACATTCCCGACTCCGTGTATATCCAGCGGCTCCAGAAACTTAACTCCTTTATCTCCGTTCCCTACAACAGCATCATCCGCAACCACATCATATATTATACCGAACGCATGCCCGAGAAAATGGAACGTATTCTGGGCCTGTCAACCTATTATCTCCCCATCTTTGAAGAAATCTTCGACAAATACGATCTGCCGCTCGAGCTTACCGCCATGGCTGTCATAGAATCCGCACTCAACGCCAAAGCCGTATCCAGGGCCAGGGCCAAGGGTATGTGGCAGTTCATGTACTCCACTGCTAAACGCTACGGCCTGACCATCAACTCGTATGTCGATGAGCGCTTCGATCCGATAGCATCAGCAGACGCTGCAGCCAGATACCTTCGTGACTCATATCTCATTTTCGGAGACTGGAATCTGGCCATCGCCTCATACAACTGCGGGGCCGGCAACGTAAACAAAGCCATCCGCCGTTCCGGAGGATCAAAAGACTTCTGGGAAATCTATCCCTACCTGCCTAGGGAAACCCGCGGATACGTTCCCTCGTTCTTTGCAGCCCTCTATGCTATGAAGTACTACAAGGAATACAATATGACGCCTGATTATATCCCCATGCCTCCACATACAGACACACTGAGGATCAATAAAATGCTTCATTTCGAACAGATAGCTCACTTCACCGGAGCCAGTCTCGAGGAACTGCGCACCCACAATCCACAGTACCTTCACGACATCATTCCCGGCACAGAGCGCGAATACATACTCCAGCTTCCCTACCAGTACACCAACTCCTTCATAGATCACGAGGACGAGATCTACGCATACAAGGATTCTGTATACTTCAGCCCTGCCGCCCTTAAGAAAATCCAGCAGGGAGTATCGTCCGAGGCCACCCGTATCGTTCACCGCGTCAAGAGCGGAGAGACCCTCAGCCACATCGCACTCCGCTACGGGGTATCTGTCCGCAACATCCAGAGATGGAATGGTATCGGTACCCGCATCAGAGTCGGACAGCGCCTGACTATATACACCAACGGCAAAGGTCCGGCCGTTACCGGTTCCTCCGGCGGCAACAATGCAGGTACATCGGTATCCAACGGATACGTCATCTATACCGTCCGCTCCGGAGACAATCTCTGGAGCATCTCCCGCAAGTTCAGCGGAGTAACCATGAACGACCTCATGAGACTGAACGGATTGAACAAAAACAGCAAGATCCATCCAGGCAAGAAACTGAAAATCAAAAAGGCAAACTGACCTGTAATCTCAAACCAAGCTCATCCTTTCCAGGATTGCCGAAATACTTTGTCACTGAACATTTGAAATTGACATTCAACCATACGGCAGGTCTGTACGTCAGCACGGCATACAGGCCTGCCCCTTTTCCATAATATGCCGGAACTGAAAAGGTACCCGGCATATCGCTTTCATAGCAGTATATTCTGGCATCCCAGTCCTCAGCCCAGAAAAGAGTTGCCCTGACAGACAGCCTCCATTTACCGGACGGAGACCTGTATCCTCCCTCCTGATAGAGCAGCCCTCCCAAGGCTTCTCCGGCACAGCTTCCCTCCAGCCTTGCAGCAGCGGTAAAACCTGCTTCTCTTCCGCAGCTATAGCCCAGACGCAGACGCAGCAGACGGGTGCCGCGTCCGCTGTCATACGTTCCGCTTACTTTTGCATAAAGTGTATGACTTTCTGAGACAGCCCATTCACAGTCCACATATCCTTTAATAGAGGATGAAGGTTCTCTCACACCGAAGCGAGCTCCTGGGAAATAGGTGTATTCCAATGATGAGGAGACGGCGATATCCCGGCGGGGAGACCACCTTACTGCCGCCGAAGCACCGTGCTCGTTGTTCACATTGCTCCGGCAATACGCCCCGGCATGAGAAGCGATGTAACGAGGTGAATAATATCTGTACAGCAATGACACCTCCATAGATGATGACAGCGGACAGACCGCACCGGCAATACCGGCAAATGCCAGGTGCCTGTCCAGAGCAGCTTCTCCGAAAATCCGCAGCCCCTTCACGGAAATAAGCCAGTCCAGAGAAGCATTGCCCCACCAACCGTCATAACGCAGGTGCTCATTGTAATATGAGGTACGGCGTCCGTCCAGACGGTCATAGCGGTAGGCTGCGGCCGTAAGTCCGGCTTTCAGCCAGTCACAGCGCCATGAGAAATTGGCACCTGCCAGTTCCTCACGCAGTGCGTCACGAGCCTCCCTCAGTGCATCTGAATCATGAATTCCGTCTTCCGGCTTTGTCACGAAATAATCTCCTTCGACCCTTGCATCCTGTCCATTGTTGGAATAGAAAAAAGAAGCTCTTATCCCGGCCGGGAGCCCGAATGTGACCCCTGCTCCATGAAAGTAGCGGTTCTCGTCCGAAGATGTGTAGGGCCCCACTCCTCCTTCACGCCGTATTGCCGCCGAAGGCGATGAAAGTCCGGAAAGAGAAAAGGAGTTCCACAATACCAGTCCCTGACCAAAACGCAGGGAATAATCCCCTATGACGGCCGACTCCAGAGTATAGCGCCCGTCATCCGAAAGAGAGATGCCACGGGCTCCGATATGGAAGGAATAGAAATCCGGAAATCCCCTCTCGCCCCTGTCACTTTCCAGGGTAAACCCGGCCGACCAGCGCCTGTTCAGTTCTATCCCGAACCGTGCATACAAGGGAACCGGGAGACCGTCCGCCACCTCCCCCTCTCTCTCAATATCATATTTGGAACGCATTGTCAGCCTGCCTGAAAGCCGGATACGCCTCCTGCTGCCCGCCGGGGATTCTTCTCCCTTTCCTTTCTCTGATCCGAAAGTCACGAACGGCAGTATTTCCTGTACTGCCGCGGCATCGAAGCCGTCCACCAGCGCCAGCTCCCCTGCCGAGGCCACAGCCCCGTACTCCCTGCGGTACTCCAGCAGACTGGCCACCATGAACGGCGTCAGCAGAGGAAAAGACTCCAGAACCTCCCGGTCCGCTGAGTTCAGATTCAGCGGTCTTTCCATAAGATTCATAAAATACTCCGCGAGAGCCTCAGGATCTCCTCCCCCATCCTCGCACTGCATCTCTATCAGGCGGATTATACCGCCGGGCAGTTCCTGGGCCTCCAGAGGGCTGCCGGACAGCAACAAAAAAGCCGCCCCGAGAAGGGCGGCCCCTGACTTTATCACTGTCTTCCCTTCATTTCTCCTGCACAACATGTTTATCTGATTTTAAGGTTGTCGTCTACATGGTCATTCGTCCACTTTGAACTTGTACTTTATCTCCCGCAGTTCTTTGTTGGCCTTCTCTATCTTCGAGGCCAGGTCCTGCTTGAAGGCCACGACCTTCTCCATGACGGCCGGATCACCGGCGGCCAGAATCTGTGCTGCCAGGATGGCGGCGTTCTTGGCTCCGTCCAGGGCGACAGTCGCCACTGGTATGCCGGAGGGCATCTGCAGGATGGAGAGGATCGAGTCCCAGCCGTCGATGGAGTTGGAGGACTTGATCGGCACTCCTATCACGGGGACGGGTGTGTAGGCGGCGATGACACCCGGGAGATGGGCGGCTCCGCCGGCTCCGGCGATGATGACCTTGATGCCCCGCTCCTTCGCGGCGGTCGCGAACTGCATAACCTGTACGGGCACTCTGTGAGCCGAGAGGGCATTTATTTCAAAGGGTATTTCCATAGAATCGAGGAACTCCGCGGCAGCCTTCATCACCGGCATGTCCGAGGTGCTTCCCATGATGATTGATACGAGTGGTTTCATGTCTTTTTTCAGTTAGATTGTCCGATGGCAAATTTAATCAGAAAAAACGTCATTTCTCCATTTTTTGACGTACTTTTGCATCATGGACAGGATAAAACTTCACGACAAGCATTTCAAGCTTTTCATTCCCAATGAGAAGATAGAGGCGGCCATCCGTCAGACCGCCGGACGCATCAACAACGATTTCCGCGGCTGCACCGAGCCCCCCGTCTTCCTGAGCGTACTCAACGGCTCCTTCATGTTCACCGCCTCCCTCATGAAATACATCGACTTCCAGTGCGAGCTGTCCTTCGTCAAGCTTGCCTCCTACTGCGGCACCTCCTCCACCGGCCAGGTCAAGCAGCTCATCGGAGTGTCCGACAGCCTCAAGGGACGCCGCGTCATCATCGTGGAGGACATCGTGGACTCGGGCAAGACGATTACCGAGATGCACGCCATGCTCAAGGACATGGGCGTGGAGGACATCCGGGTCTGCACCCTCTTTCTCAAGCCTGCCGCCTACAAGGGTACCGTCAGCATCGACTACCACGCCATGGAGATAGGCAACGAGTTCATTGTCGGCTTCGGCCTGGACTACGACCAGCTCGGACGGCAGTACCCCGACATCTACATCATAGACTAACCTTTTAACATCAGATACACATCATGAAATACTACATTCTTTTCGGTCCTCCGGGAGCCGGTAAAGGCACCCAGGCCAAACAGATCGTCGAGAAATACCATTATCTTCACCTCTCCACCGGAGACCTCCTGCGTCAGGAGATGGCCGCCGGCACCGAGCTAGGCAAGAAGGCCGCTGAGCTCATCAACCGCGGCGACCTCGTACCCGACGAGGTAGTGGAGGGCATGATCCGCAACAAGATAGCCTCCAACCGGGACGTAGCCGGCTTCCTCTTCGACGGCTTCCCCCGCACCATCGCCCAGGCCGAGGCCCTCGACGCCATGCTCACCGAGTTCGGCGGCAAGGTCGACGCAGTCCTCTCCCTCACCCTCCCCGACGAGCTCGTCTACGAGCGCATCCTGCACCGCGCCCAGATCGAGGGCCGCAAGGACGACACCGACCGCAGCATCATCGAGAACCGCATAGCCACCTACCACGACAAGACCGAGCCCCTGATCACCTACTACAAGGGCCACGGCAACTACCGCGAGATCGAGGGCAACGACACCATCGAGAATGTCTTTGCAGCCCTCTGCGGGATACTCGACGAGTAAGCCGGTACTCGGAATAAACAGCATACAGACCTACGGGCCTGCCAGTCAGTTGGGCAGGCCTGTATTTTTTTTTGGAATTCAGCAATAATATGTTTATTTTTGTTTCTAGCTAAAATACTAACTAACCGACCGCACTCTTCGCTATGAAAACGCACGTCACCATATTAACACTGGCCTTTGCATTATGCTGCTACGAATTATCAGCACAGACTGTCCTTGACTCCCTGAAGTCTGTATTCGAAAATCAGGTCTGTGAAAGCGTGGACGAATTCCGGAAATACAGCCAGCAAGCCATTGACCAGTTCAACGAATACTCAAGGCAGGCTGCCAAGGACTATGAACTTTATCTCGAATCCATCGCAGAAATATGGGGAATTAACGGCATTCTTGATGACACTCCTACTGAATGGGTAGAATACGGAAAAGATTTCAAAAGCCGTTCGGTAGTAGATTTCGACAGCGGGATGATTACAGTGGAGGTCATACTCCCAGATGGCGACACTTCCGAAGAGGAACTTCTTACATCTGCCATAAGCAGATTGCTTTCCAGCAGGGGGAGCACCTGCCCGTATGCTTCGTCAGTCGATATCTCCGAACCGCTCACGACAAGACCGATACTCGAAGGGATTGTGGATTTTTCAGGGTACAATCTGACAGCCGCACTGGACACTACTTCTGGAAAAACACCGACAGCCGGACTAAAACCTACAGTTCCCCCCTTACCTGTCGTAAGGGGAAGAAAACTGCCTGAGCGCGACAGCACAAAACCTCCGGTCACTCCTCCAAAATCCGACAAAAGAGACATCAAGGACAGCCCCACAATGTCCGAACGCGTACTGGCAGGAAAGGACACGACACATAACGGAGACACTGAGAGTCCTGTCGTAAGGGAAGCAGTCGCAAAAGCCATAGCCGAACAGAGTCCCAAGACATATAGGATATACGGAAATGGCGCAGAGACCAGGCGTGCAGTCAGTATTAACCTGTCGCTCGTAACGGACAATCTTTCGAAAAATGCCGCCCTCTACAAGGACCTCATAGCCGAATTTTCCGAAAAATTCCAAATCGAGCAGGCTCTAATATTCGCTGTGATGGAACAGGAATCAAGATTCAACCCTGAAGCCCAAAGCTGGGTGCCGGCATACGGACTGATGCAGTTAGTTCCGAAATCCGGAGGCTTCGATGCTTACCGCTACGTTTATGGTCGTGAATGGATTCCGACCAAAAGCTATCTGTTCAACCCGCGCAACAACATCGAACTCGGCACTGCATACCTGAGAATACTAGAAAACCAGTTTTCTGATGTAAAAGACCCGCACTGCCGCAGACTCTGTGTGATTGCAGGCTACAATACCGGAGCTGGAAACGTAAGCCGGGCCTTCACTGGCAGCACCAATTTACAAAAAGCCCTTCCTTTAATCAATAAATACGGATATAAGGGACTCTTCGACCACTTGACAACAAAGCTCAGCACCGAAGAGGCCCGGAATTATGTATCGGGAGTAAGCCGGAGAAGAGAAAAATATTTAAAATAAATATCGTTTGAGCTATGTATTGTCCTGAATGCGGTCATAAAATAGAAGATACATCCATGCGCTTCTGTCCTGAATGCGGAACTAAACTGGAAGAGTCCGTAATACCGGAAGGCAAATCCGAAGGGTCCTCAGCCGGAGATCAGAAAGAGGACTCTGCCGAAACGGTATACGGCATCATTTTCACTAACCTGAACCTGCTGGCCGGAAAGCTGAGAAGCGACATCCGTACAGTAACGGAAATGCTCTGGACATTCATAGATCAAAGGGAACTCTCCGGAGTAAGGTACAAACTCATAGACGCAGGCAACTATACTTTCACCAAAAGCGGGATTTTCAGCAGGAGCCGGACTGTGAGCCTCAACGCATCCAGCCCTGTCACCGACTACCTGGAGATACTGATGAACGTACACGATATGGAAGAGAAGGAAGGAGGAGCAGTGTCGGACTACCTGTTCATCATAGGTGGCACTGACATCATCCCTATGCCGCACATAAAACACTACTTCGCTGAAAACAGCAGTGACAAGACCATTGACACCGATCTTCTTTACGCTTATCCGTACAACAACGCCATGATTTCGGCCCTCGAGGATATGGAAGCCTTCGGATACGAACAGCTGTTCTATGTAGGAAGGCTGCCCCTGGGGGAAGACGCTATAATCAAAGACCTTGCAGGATATCTTCAAAGGGTTCTGGATTCATCGGGAACAATAGACATCGGGGAAAGTTACGGACAATGCGATCCCAACTGGAAGAAGGTATCCGCATCGGTGGCGTCCGAACTTATTGGGAACGGTTTCATGAGGAATCTTGACGGACGACTTTCGGATGAGTATTATTTCTCAAGGCTGATTCTATCGCCGATGGTAACAAAAGACACTGTAAATCAGGTACTGCACACCGGTGCTGATCTCTATTATTTCAACCTGCACGGGGGTTCGGGAGCTGAATCGAGGGGATTTTTCGGTGCCGCCACGCCTCAATACGGAGGGAGATTCTACACAGCGATACTGCCCGAACATATGATGACACTGGAAAAACACAATGCCGTCATCAGCGAGGCCTGCTACGGAGGCAAGTTCATAGGACTGGACAAAAGGCGCAGTATGCTGCTTGCGTCGATATTCTCCAACACTCTGATATTCGTAGGTTCTTCCCGAATAGCATATGGCGCGGTTGACACTACCACAACATCTGACCATTGCCGGCTCAACGCGGCGGACGTAATAGCCCATGTGTTCATTTCATCAGCCCTCGAAGGTTACGATGCGGGACAATCTCTACAGATAGCACGCTGCACACTGCTCCAGAAATGCGGATGGGGAGATCCGTATGCCGCACTGACCATCACCGAATTCAATCTGTTTGGAGATCCTGCAGTACTGATGCACGGACATGGCAGGACAAACGGGAAAACTGCCTTTAAAATGGCTGAGAAGAGCGCAATAGCCCCCAAAGGGACAAAAAAAGACACATGCCGCATCGAGGACGTAGGCACCGGCGGAAGTCCCGGTTCCATACTCGTCCAAGTAAGAGGAGAGGTCGATACAAACATTATGGACATCCACGCCAAAATATCCGGGTACCTGTATGCAAATTACTCGGTCAAACCGAGAAAACTTGACAGTGCCTTCAGACTCAAATACGAAAGCGGAAAGGAAGAGATAATGTTCAATTACAAGTTCCCGGCAAACACGGAGGGTATTGAAACCCAATATACGGTATGCGTGACGGCCGATGGGGAGATTCAAAACGTATTCACAACAAAATAAAACAGTAATATTATGAAATGTCCTAAATGTAATGCTGAAATACGCGAAGGAGCAAAATTCTGCACATCCTGCGGACAAAAGATAGAGCGGCCTCAAACCTGCCCTAAATGCGACAGTCCCCTCCGTCCGGGAGCAAAATTCTGCACATATTGCGGATATAGACTCGCCCCTGCTGCGAATACAGGCCGTCAAGACGAGCCTGAACCGAAAAACACAAACGAAAACAATGCTTCTACTGACCTAAATAATGTAAGAGGCAGGATATACTGGAACATACAGCCTGGGCAGATAGCCCGGGTCATAGATGAAACAGAATTCGACTCGTACAACGAACTCAACGGCATCATCATACCCGAAGGCACGACTGCCTACATCCGTTCAAACGGGCGCACGATAGCCACTATAAACGGCGGTACATATGATTTCACCAAATCCGCCGAGCGCAGGCCTGCATCCGAATCCGTCAAAAAAGGCTGGGGCTTCATCATCAACCTGTTCCGCAGCCGCAAGAAAGAAGAGGGCAAGTCTCCGGCAGAGCAGCTCTATCTCCAGCAGCAACAGGCCATACTGGAAAACGCGAAACGGGGAGCTGCATTTTCAGTAATAATACTGCTGGACAAGGCCTTTCCTCTGCTCATCGGAGCCAAGAAACAGAATCCTGACGATTACAGGAATTTCATCCCGATGCGCATCCAGACAGCCCACATAGACATAGACTTAGGCATTAACGCCTATTTCAAGATAACAGACAACGAACGCTTCATACTGCATTACCTTACAGACAGAAAACAGATAAACACAACGCATATCATAGATGAAATCAGCGATAGTGTCCGCAATATTGTGCAGGATGTACTTTACAATGCCGAGATCAAGACGACAAGACTTCCAAAAGAGCTGTGTGCACAGATAAAAGAAAAACTCAACGAAGCTGCGCCCGGAATGTTTTTCGGGATATCCACAGTGAGAATCGTGGAGATTTCGTCATCCAATGAAGATATGGAACGATTCAGGGCACTCAGCAGGGAATTGTATCTGTCGGAGACCGAACTCGACTATCTGCGCCGCACCAACGATTTCAAAAACAGGCTTTCCGACGCACAGAACGCCCAGCGCCTCAGCGAGGCCTCGTCCGATCTTGAATTCGACAAACGCATAGACGAAATCAACAAAGACCGCCTGCTCCATGAGGACGAGGTGGAAAAATTTAAGGCTCTCCTGAGAAACGAGCGCATCGTCCGGGAAGCACGGAATGACTCTGAGAGAGACGCCGCTTTGATGGAAATAGAGAAAAGCGGACTTATAAGGCAAAACGAACTCCAGGAGCTCAAAGACAACATAGCCGCGGGGACATACAAACGCGGAATGGCATTGCGCATGATGCAGCTTCAGGACGGAATAGAATTCGAACGCATCCGTATGGAAGGAGAGGCGGAAAAAGCGGCCCTTATAGTAAGAAAAGAACTTGAAATAAAAGGAATGCGCGATGAGTACGATGACAGACGCTTCGACAAACAGCTCGAACAGCAGCGCAAGGTAGCCGAAGCCGGTTTGGACATCGAACAGCGCAGACGCGACATGGATTTCTATGACGATAAACGCCGCCATGACATGGAGCGTGAAGATGATGAAGCGCAGTTCCAGCAGTTCCTCGCCATGCAGAACGCTGCCGAGCAAAGCCGCGAGAACGAGCGCAGGCATGAAGCTGAGATGGAAAAGACAAGGCTCGCGCATCAGGCCGATACTGAAAAAATGAAGTGGGACAAGGCACAGGATCTTTCTGAAGAAAAGGTATGGGCCTTGACCGGAGGCGAAAACGCAAAGGCGTTCGCTGAAAGCAAATATAATGCGGACCACATAAAAGAAGCACACAGAATGCTCGCGGAGCAGAAACGCGAAGACGAGGAACGGCTTGCCGCCGAACGTGCCGCACGCGATCAGGACAACAGATTCCATCAGGAACAGATGTACAACATGATGCGGGACGTAATAGCCATGACCGGAGGCCTCCAAGCGCAAAAAGAGGCAGAACGTGAAAGGCAGCTCCGGGAGCGGGACGAACGAATCCGCCGCCAAGAGAACAGGATGGATACCGCCTACGACAGGGCTTTGGATTACACCACACGTACTCCAGCCAACCCAGTGCCTTCAACCCCTTCCGGACAGATGCCTTCTGCACAAAACCCGGCACAGCAGTCACCGATTCCCAAACAGGCTCCGGTCTACATCTGCCCGGAATGCGGCGAGGAACTCGAACCAGGAGCGAAATTCTGTCAGAACTGCGGTTGCGGCATAGAATGACACATAATCATCGGGAACTATGATAATAAAAGGTATCATATCATACAGAATGAGCGACTCCAGTTCGAAGTCAGAGGGTTACAGAGCCTGTCTGACCGACATGGAGGGGAAAATATACAAGCTCTACCGCGCCGGAAGACTCGCTTATATGGACGAGTTCTTCCTACCTTTCGACGGTAAGGAACTCAGACTATCGGGAACCTACGAAGAAGTGACCGATGATTTTCTCGTAGAATCCGTAATACTTGAAGACGGGACAGAAATACCCGCAGAAGGAGACGAGGAGGAAAACGAACAAATAAACTAAAAAACATAACAGCCATGAGCAAAGAAAGATTTTGTCCTGAATGCGGAGCCAAATTAGCCGAAAACGAGCACTTCTGCCCTGACTGCGGGGCAGACATCGAAACGACCGCATTACCGCCGGAACCTGTAAAACCGGCAATAGAGCGCAGCGCACCCGCGAAAGGGCAGGAAAGCGGGTTCATCGGTACCGGAGCAAGAATAAACGCCAATGGCGGCATCAGCAACACCTCCAATTCGGTATCCACAACTACGATGACCAAAAACACAAGTGTCAACACACAAAGCGTGGATAACTCTTCCACTGTAAATAATAATACGACCATCGTAATGGGCGGAAAAGATAAATCCGAATACTGCGAAGTGTGCGGCAATCCGTTCGGAGACAAGCATGCAAGATGCCCGAAATGCGGCAAACAGATTTGCTTCGACTGTAAGGTAAAAAGCAAGAACCGCTGCATCGAATGCGAGAAAAAGGCCATAAACGAATACCGTGTGGCATTCCAGCAGTTGCTGCTTACGACCAACGGCAACATTGGCATAGCAGGAAGACAGATGATGGACAGCAAAGCAAGGGAACTGGATGTAGAGGACGTAAAGGCCGGCATAGAAAAAGAGCTAACCGACCTTTTACAGGCCTGCTGTCAAACCGACGTAGCCCGTCGTCAGCCACGAGGCACCTCAAAACACGCATGTATTCCGTCAGGCAGCGGCCCCTAATACAGCTTCCGCAAGCCAAAGCCAGAAAAGTATCGGGACCATCACCGGCGGGACACCCGTTCCTCCACGTGGCGGCCACAGGGACAATGGCAAGAATACAGGCGAAAAAAAGAATAAATGGCTGATACCTGTATTGGCCGCCATCGTCATCATCGCTGCATTAGTCCTGATCCTGAAGCCGAAAGAAAAACAGACCGAAAGCACCTCCGCTCCGGTCGGAGCCGAACAGTTGCAACCTGCAACGACCCCTCAGCAACCGGCCGCAACCACGGCACAGCCTGAACCTGAAAAAGTCGTCCCTAAGAAAACGCAAGAGGCGCAGAAACCGGCACCTGAACCTAAGATTGATTCAGAGTACGAAGCAGGAATGGCCGCATACGAAAAAGGCGAAGGGCTTGAAGCAATCAAACATTTCAAAGCTTCCGGAAGCGCTGATGCCTATTATATGTTGGGCGTGATTTATGAACAGGGATGCGGTTCTGTCGGCAAGAACGCGATGATGGCACGACAGAACTTCAAGAAAGCCGCAGACCTCGGAAACGCAAAAGCCAAAGCTAAGTTATAACTTATTAACTAATATATTAAAACTATGTTAAGGAAATTCATTTTATCAGCAGCATTGGCAGCTGCAACAGTATTTATCTCAAATGCGCAGGAAAAACCGAGAATGTACGTGAACGACTTCGAAACCGCAAGCGGTGTTTCCAGTTCCAATGCAGCATCGATACGCCAGGCAGTAATCGATGCAATCAACAAGACTCAGCGTTTTGAACTCGCCACATCGGATATGGAAAGCGCACTTTCGCAAGAGATTGAGCGCCGTTCTACAGAGGCAGCCATGCACGATGCTGCCACACGTAATGAGATTTTGATGTCAGCAGGATGCAAATATGTGATGAGCGGCAATATCATTAAGTGCTCAGTCGAGTCGACAAGGCTCGACGATGGCTCGCTCAGCTATTCATGCGTGATGAGCTATTCGATTACAGTCGCTGAAGTCGCCACTTCCACAACCGTAGCGACACAGAAATTCGACAGCAACGACGGCATTTTCAGCGGAGCATTAAGTTCTGCCACATCTCCTGAAGGAGCTATAGCCAATGCCGTAAAGCGTATCGAGAAAGATATCGAAGGTTTCATTATCGAGTATTTTCCGTTGGACGGTATCGTAATTCCTATGGATTATGAAGTCAAGAAAGACAAGATTATTTCATGCTACATCAACCTTGGCAGCAGCCAAGGCATTAAAACTGGGGACATCTTCGCCATACTCGCCCCCAAGGTAGTAATCGGGCAGGTGACATACAATGAAATAGGCCGTCTGAAAGTTGATGCGGTAGTCAGCGAGGCAATCTCACTCTGCAAGGTGACTAAAGGCCATAAAGACCTTTTCTCCGCCATTGAAAACTTCGCTTCACTCGATGAAGCCTCACAGAGCCAACAGCCGATAAAGATAAAAGCGGTCGCAAAGACCGACATCCTCGGTGAAATGGATAAATTAGGCCTCTAAACCTTGTTTACACAATGAAACAACTGATTAACATACTGTCAGCATCGTTACTGCTTCTTATCGTACTCCCTGCCTCCGCCCAGGAATACCTCCAGATTGTATCACTCGAATCCGACAACGGGACACAGGGGGTATTCACATCGGCCGGCATAGGAGAGAAAAAGAAAGACGTAGAAATCAATGCCATCAAATCGCTGTTTCACACTCTTTTTTTCCAGGGTGTGGAAGGCGTTGCAGACGGAAAGCCGTTGGTTGCTAAACCGAACCTGCCTTATACCAACTCGTTCTTCAATGATATGGCACGTTATTCCTCATACGTCGTCAGTACAGAAGAAACTGTCAAATGCAAGAAGACTGGGAACAATTTCCAAGGCACGTTCAAGATTACACTACGCCTCAGACAGCTCGTCAACGATGTGCGAAAAAACACTAATTATGATGAACTCATGGCCGAGCAGCCGGAAGTAAGACTTCCTAACCCTACTATAATCGTAGTTCCCTACAAGAAGGAAGGCGAAAGCTACCAGGCCATTCTGGAAAACAACTACGACGTTCGTATCGCTGTAAGCGCTGTGCAGCGCGGATTCGAGGACTGCGGAATCAAGACCGTTGACTTGCAGGCAAGACTCGACAGGGCAAAACGCAATGCCCAGTATGAGGAAAATGCAGGTACTGCCGACTCAAACGACAAGCAGCTTTTAGAGTCATCAGGTGCCGATGTATATGTCACTGTCGACCTGCTGAAAGATGTTACGGCAGAAGACGCCAGGGTATCACTCATAATGAGAGCGTACGAAACGGCAAGCGGTACTATCTGGGCGTCACAGGACGGATGGACCAACCGCTTCCGGACTGATGACACCTACATACTCTGTTCATATGCGGTAAAGGACAACCTTCCTGGATTCCTCGAGCAGATTATCAACAACTTCACCAAGCCGACACGCGCATCACTTCAAATTTCGCTCAGTGGCACATCGTACAACTCGATCAGCGATGCCCGCGGAGAGGACGGAAGAAGGGTAATGGATGTAATACAGGACTGGCTGGACCGCAATTCTGAAAAAGGCGAATACCACATGCAAGGTATAGTGGACGAAAAAGCCATTTTCGACTATGTAATTCTGCCGCTGCAGGATGAAAACGGATACAAGATGACTCCTGACAAATTCGCCGGACGCCTCAGGGCTGCATTGGAAAAACAGGGTTTCTACTCATCCCAACGTATCGAAGGGAATACTATTTTCCTCATTCTGGAACTTTAAAACAACTGAATGCTGTCATGCGAAAACTATTTTTTATCATAACGGTCATATCGTTTACGGTATTCCGCTCCGGAGCCCAGGTTCCGGAGTGGGTTACCAGGCATCCTGTTTCCGATGACATATATATCGGCATAGGACAGGCCTCTCTAGCCGAAAGCGATTACATACAAATCGCAACTAGGAACGCACTGTCTGACATCGCTTCGCAAATCGCCACCAAAGTGGAGTCAAACTCTTTTTTCCACCAGGTAGATGTGGACGGCCACGCCCGTGAAATGTTCGAAGACCGCATCAACAGTAATGCGAGTGCCTGGTTAGAAGGCCAGGAGCTGAAAGACAGCTACACGTCTGAAGACACCTATTACGTATACTACACGTTGGACAAGAATACTTTCCGGCGCAATGCGGAAAGAAAGAGAGAGACCGCTATAGCGACGGGACTCGACTATCTGACCAAAGGCAAAAGTGCAGAAAATGCAATGAGCCTAACACAAGCTGCCATATTGTACGGAGAGGGTCTGAAAGCCGTGGAACCGTGGATGTTCATGGACTTGATAAAGAACGGCACGAACATACCTGTTGAGCTTTACAATTCATACATCAATTTGTTCAGCGGGATGGCGATCACAACCAATACTGTACAGATCGAAGGCGAATCGTTCAAGTCAGTGAGCGAACCTATTGCCGGCTGTCTGTCAAAAAACGGCAATGTAGTACCAGGCATCAAGCTGAAAGCATGGTTCTCTCTGGGAAGCGGTTCAGTCACTCCCCCCGCAGAAACAGACTACAACGGCACCGCTGAATTCTACATCACCAACATCACAGCCAAGGACGAGGTGCAGGAAATACGTATCTCCATAGACGATTCTTTCCTCGAAATGCTTCCAAAAGAATACCGGGAACTGCTGGAAAAGCAGGCATGGCCGTCTGCAAAAATTACGGTAGTACTCAAAAGCGCGCCCGTTTCAATATACCTGCATGTGGAGAACAACGACCTTGAAGGATGCGAAAAGCAGATACGCAGCCTGCTGGCAAACAACTATTTCACGCTGACAGAGGACCCTGATGCCGCACAGTGCTTCGCAGACCTGACGACTACTCTTGAAGTAGGTGAAACGGTCAGTGGAGGAAATTACGACCTCAACACATGCTATTGCTCGCTCACCCTGAAGATTTACAACAACTACACTACCGATATGCTCCTGGATTATTCCCTCGACAAGGTAAAAGTTCTGACTCCGGTACATAAGTCATACGAAAGTACTGTAGCGCAGGGAATACGGGAAATAATGAAAAGAGTGAACAGAGAGCTGCCCAAGATGCTTACCAAGATAAAAATCAATTAAAAACCAATCTGAATATGAAACAGCTAATAAAATTTACATTAATCGGAGTTCTTGCACTATCGTCAGTCAGCTGTGGCGTTTCACGCAAACTCGAAACCTCGCCGGTTACAACTTATATCATGCCCGGCCATGAATATCTCAGCGGAGACGGTCTTATCCGCGCCTGGGGTGTAGGCAAATCGGACAGCGAATCCGCCGCAAGGAAGAAAGCCAAAATGGAAGCGTCAACAGAACTTGCCTCTATACTGTCGAGAACCGTCAATTCAACTGTGCAGCAATACACTACAGCTTTGTCAGAAAGCATAAGCTCCGACTCCAAATCGCTGCTGATCGAAAAGAGTTCGATAGTCGTAGAGCAGACTCTAGTTGGTGCTACAGTCATCTACGACCGCTGGGCTAAAGACGACAGCACCGGACAATATACCAACTATATAGTAATGGAACTTAAAGGAAAAGATTTCCTGAACAGCCTCTACAAAGAGCTAGGGAAACAGTCCGAACTAGACAAAAACCTGCTGGAGAAAATATTTATGCAAGTCATCGACGAGTCGGGCAGGGAACAACAGAAATAGTTGCAGTACATATAGAAACGGAGTCAAGAGAATGCTTGTACACTATCTGTATTTCAAATTATTCATCAATACCATAGCGGGACATCAAAAGAATCTCTATCTTTGCAGGAATTGATACACAGATATGCCAGGCAGTAATTTCATAGACTACGTAAAGATATTCTGCGCCTCGGGAAACGGCGGCAACGGCTCCACCCACCTGCGGCGCGAGAAGTACATCCCCAAGGGCGGGCCCGATGGAGGTGACGGCGGCCGCGGAGGCCACATCATACTCAAGGGCGATCCGCAGTACTGGACCCTCATTCACCTCAAATACCGCAAGCACATCAAGGCCGAGCACGGTGGAGCTGGCAGCGGAGGCCTCAGGCACGGAGCCAACGGCAAGGACATCATCCTCGATGTCCCTCTCGGAACTGTAGCCAAGGACGCCGAGACGGGCGAGGTGCTCTGCGAGATACTCGAGCCGGGGCAGCAGGAAATCCTGGTGCGCGGCGGCCGCGGAGGCAAAGGCAACAACTTCTTCAAGACGGCCACCATGCAGACCCCCCGCTTCGCACAGGAGGGAGAGCCGGGCCGCGAAGGCTGGTTCATCCTCGAGCTCAAGCTACTGGCCGATGTAGGGCTGGTGGGCTTTCCAAATGCGGGCAAGTCGACCCTGCTCTCCGCCGTGTCCGCTGCCAAGCCCAAGATAGCCGACTATCCATTCACCACCCTTGAGCCCAACCTGGGCATCGTTTCCTGCCGCGACGACCACTCCTTCGTAATGGCCGACATTCCCGGCATCATCGAGGGAGCGCACGAGGGCAAGGGCCTCGGACTCAGATTCCTCAAGCACATCGAGCGCAACTCCATGCTGCTTTTCGTCATACCCGCCGACACCAGCGACGTACGGGCCGAGTACCGCACCCTCCTGGGCGAGCTGGAGCAATTCAATCCTGAGCTCCTGGACAAGGACCGCATTCTAGGTATCTCCAAAGCCGACATCCTGGATGAAGAACTTCGTGCCGGCGTACGGAAAGAACTCCCTGAAGGCATTCCGTCAATATTCTTCTCGTCGGTCAGCGGGGAAAATATTCCCCGACTCAAGGACCTGCTCTGGGACACCCTTAACCGTACAGAAAAATGATAGACTGGCTGACAGGACTCGATAATGAGATCACATTGGCTCTCAACGCCATGCATACTCCTATAGCTGACAGCATCATGCTGTTTCTCTCCGCCAAGACCGTATGGATTCCGCTCTACGTACTGCTGGCCGTCCTGATGTTTATTCCAAAATGGTACGGAAAAAAATCGTCCGCTTTCCGTTACGGCAGCCACATCCCCCTATGGCTCACCGGACTTATCGGGATTCTCGCAGTTCTGCTCTGCTTCGGTCTTACAGAGCAGATAACAAACATCGTCAAGAATATAGTTGAACGGCCCCGTCCCGGTAACACCCCCATACTTGAAGGGATTCTGCATCTTCCCGAAGGTGCCGGAGGCGGATACGGTTTTTTCTCCGCCCATGCTTCCAATACTTTCGGCATGGCGATGATTACCGCTCTGATTTTCAGACGCAGGTGGTATACGGCAGGAATCATGATCTGGGCATCCATGATAAGTTTCAGCCGCATCTACCTTGCAAAGCATTTTACAACAGATGTGCTCTGCGGTGCCTTAGCCGGCATACTCATAGGGCTTGCTGTACACTTCCTCTATCGGTGGATGCTGTCACTCGCTTCCCGCAGATTCACCTGATCAAAATCCACTCATGATCTGCATCACAGACAGCCGCACCAATCCCAACTGGAACCTCGCCGCCGAGGAATACCTCCTCACCTGCACATCAGAACCTGTCTTCCGTCTTTGGAGGAACGCACCATCTGTCATCATCGGCCGCTACCAGAATGCCGCTGCTGAAATCAATTCAGAGTATGTCCGGGCGCACAGTATTCCAGTTGTACGCCGTCTTACAGGCGGAGGCGCAGTGTTCCATGACCTGGGAAATGTCAATTATACATTCATCGACCGGAAAATTGAAGGAGAGGATACATCGGCCATGTTCCGGCGCTTCACCGCTCCGATCATAAAAGCCCTGCGCCTTCTCGGTGTGGATGCTTCGCTAGAAGGTCGCAACGATCTGGTCATCGACGGACGCAAGTTCTCCGGCAATGCCGTCTGCGTCCACGGCGAACGGGTTCTCCAGCACGGAACCCTGCTTTTTTCTTCTTCGGTAACAGACCTGTCGGAAGCGCTCAACACACGTCCGGAAAAATTCATCGGCAAGAGCGTACAATCAAATCGCTCGCGGGTCACCAACATATCGGAGCATCTGCCGCAGGCGCACCGTCATATGTCAGTGGATGAGTTCATTGTCTATCTTCAGGGCAATATTGCGGGCAGCACAGGCACCTTCCGTGGCTACACCGCGCAGGAGAAGGCAGCCATAGACCGTCTGTGTCGGGAAAAATACTCCACCTGGCAATGGAACTTCGGCAGTTCTCCCAGTTACGGCCTCAACCAGAGCCGCCGCTTCCCATGGGGCTTCGTCGAAGTCTCCCTCGATGTCTCCGGCGGCCTCATCCGCTCCTGCTCCATCCGCGGTGACTACTTCTTCATCCGCCCGACGGAAGAAGTTGAGAATACCCTGACCGGACTGCCCCACTCCTTCGACGCAGTAGTCAGCGCGTTGACCTCACTGCCACTGACTGATTATTTCGGACCGGCAACGGCCGATGAACTGGCTGAACTATTTACATAGAAACAGAAAACGGGACCGCCCCGCAATGGGACAGTCCCGAGCCACTGAAAATGTCATATGTCATCCGAGGGGCTATTTGCCGAACCTCTTCTCTTTCATCTTTATAATCTGGTCCTGGAGGACATCGACGCAGTCTACCACCGCGTCCTCGAATGTAGGTGCAGTCCTCTCGATGATGAGGTCATCTCCGGGAATGCCCAGTCTCACCTTCACTGTCTTGCCATGGTCAGGCTGAACCGTGAGAGCGACATCACAGCTGATTATGTTGTCAAAAAACTTTTCCAGCTTGCCGACTTTCTTGTCGATGAAGTCGAGCAGTTTCTGATCTGCATCGAATTTAATCGATTGAACGTTAATCTTCATGTTTACCTCCGTTTTTAGCTCTTGGATGAGCGGTTAAATAAGTATCTTTCAAC
>DWYD01000141.1 GCA_019118865.1 Candidatus Coprenecus merdipullorum
CCTCCTGGGCATGACTCATGGCACCCCCGCAGCTCCAGATAGTCAATCGGCTCATCTATCTCCTCATCCTCAAGCTTTTCCAGGAATTCTATCACATTGTTCATCCCGTCGATTGAGAGTGCCCGCCCCTCTATATGCGAAGCCTCGCCTCCAGTGAGAGGCCAGAGCAGCCCCTTCGCAGAGACAGCATCATTTACAGCCTCGGTGCCGCCGCCTTCCTCCGGAAACTTCCTGTTCTTATAGGCATGCAGAATCTTGTTGTAGACATAATCCATGTTGATGACGCCGCTGATGGGCGATTTATAGCCGCCCACCGGCGACTTGACTGCCGCAATCTTGGCTATGCACGGCGTCAGATAGAAAACTCCCAGTTCCGAAGGATCACCCCCGCTCATTTTCCATTTACGGACATAGTACTGAGCCGTTACCTCGATAGGAGGCAGCAGAAGCATTATCCGGTCTATCAGCGACGGGAAGCGGACCTGTATCAGACGGATTACCGCCGGACAGAAAGACGATATCACCGGCTTGTCCTCTGCCTTATGCACGTAATCATTGATCTCGTCCACAAGTGTATCCACACTCTGTTCCACCGTACACACCTCGGAAAAGCCCATGTCTCCGAGAATATCGTTGATAATCCTCCTGGGAATACTTTTCTCGAACTGCGCATAGAAGACAGCCGGCACCAGCAGCACCCTGTATTTATAGGAATAAATGCTGTCGAAATCGTCATCCACCACCCGGATGGCACGGCTGGGACACACCCTGAAACACCGGCCGCAGTCGATACACCAGTCCGCATACAGCAAGGCCTTCCCGCCTGAGACTCTCAGGGCCTCAGTCGGACAGACCTTAATACAGTGCGAGCATCCGATACAGAGCTCAGGCTGAATCTCCAGTGCCTTATGGAAAGTATTGTGTTCCATAGAAGTCACAATTTAGAACTTAATGTAGATGCTCAGGGTCGTGCCCTTCCCCACCTCGGTCTCAATCTTAAGGTCATCGGCATTCTCCTGAATATTAGGCAGTCCCATACCGGCACCGAAACCCATCTCCCTCACCTCCTTCGAGGCTGTCGAGAAACCCTTCTGCATCGCCTTCTGCACGTCCGGGATACCCGGTCCTGTGTCGGCGAGCACAACATTGATACCGTCCGGCTCTATATCGGCTGTAATGGTTCCGCCATAGGAGTGCGCCACGATATTGACCTCCGCCTCGTATACAGCGACCACCACCCTCTTGACCACCGCGGGAGCCACCCCCAGCTGCTTGAGAGCCTTCTTGATGGCCGATGAGGCGTTGCCGGCGCGGGTAAAGTCGCCCGCCGCTACGTCGTACTCCAGCCTCATATCAGTACACTGGTTTGAGCCCGGCACCGTAAAGTATGCCGGAAGTCTTGAACATCGAATAGTCAGTGCGTATCACTACCATGCCGTTGTCTTCGGCCAGGGCAGTCATCTCCTCCGTGACGGACTTGCCGCGCACGAAGAGGATATATTCCACGTCCGACATTTCCGCCGTCCGGACTGACTGAACGTTAGCCAGTCCGGTAATCAGCAGAAAGTCATCGGTCTTGATGGTCAGCACATCGCTCATCAGGTCCGAGGCGAAAGCGTAGTCCACATTCTCGTCCAGACGGTCCTGACCGCAGAGCACCTCGCCCTGCACGGCCTCGGCTATATCCCTGAGTCTCATACTACTCGGCCTTGAAGATGAGAGGAGAGGTGCATATCGTGTACCACTCGCTCATGAGCCGGTAATACTGGGGATAGAGAGCGGGCGTGATGAGCTGGACGCCGAGCTTCAGATGCTTGGTTATCACAGTAGCGCCGTCCTTCTGCTCAGTCTTTACGGACACTGTGCCCACCGAATTGGAGACAGTCCTGTCCTCGGGCATCACCACCGGCGCCAGACCTTCTCCGACGGCAAGAGTATAGGTCAGAGTCTCCTCGGGGAGATATGACAGCAGCAGGTTGACGCTGCGGGTCGTATTGGCTGTAGTGGATGCATATTCCCTTCTGAGCCACTGGGAGTCCCCGGCAGGGAAGGCGAAGGAGTAATATCCGTTCCCGAGATCTTCTCCGTCGGCAGCCGAGATACTCATGGTGCTCACATTTTCCAGAAGTGCCGGCGCCTGCTCCCTATCCATCTCCTTGCCGTCCAGTCCGCATACCGACACATAATCCCCTATGCTCATCAGGTCAGCGCAGTGCCAGTCAGTGCATACGGGGAAAGACGACACAGCCATCAGCGAGGACAGTCCGGCAGCTGCCCTGTCCTCGGTAAGAGGAAATACCAGACCTATCTCCGAATCCTGTCCGGCCGCCTTCATAAGCGCGTCGGCCAGCAGGGCCTTCTCCATAGAGGTGGCATAGGCACTGCCGATCACATCCGCTGCAGGACGGACCCTGTAACCGGTCTGGACAAAAGAGAGACGGCTCAGGCCGAGTTCGGAGACCACATAGTCGTTGATCTTGTCCATCACGGAACGCCTGTCGGCCTTACCCTCGTTGAAAGAGTCAAGCAGGGACCTCACCGCCTCATCCTCGGGACTGTAGGCCTGGGAGGTGATTACCTCCAAAGCAGCCTCGCGGGAAGGGAAAGTAGTCACGGCCACGGCCTGTACATTCCCGGCGGGGACTGAAACGGCCAGGGAACGGGGACGGGGCTTGACATTCTTCAAGGTCCAGGTAACAGTCTGCATCCCGTCAGCCTCGGATATCCTGGGCGCCGTCCTGCCGTTGAGCAGCTCATAGTGCAGCGGTGTGCCGGCAGGGACGCTGACGCTCAGCACATAATTCTTAATCGGAGAGAGCTCCTCTATCTGTTCGAAAATATCCAGAGCAGGCAGGGCTCCCGCCTCGGTAGTAATCGTGTAATCCAGATAAATGGTGGCGCCCAGCTCCAGGCCGGTATGCACGACCACCATCTCCTTCAGGCCGTTGTACGCCGGAGCATCGGCCGCTGCGGAAGGCAGCACTTCTACAAATGCATTGTCGGGGGTAGTCACGACAGTGCCGTCTTTCTGCCTTGTATAGGACTCATTGACCGTCAGATGCTGATAGGAGGGATCGTAGACGATAAAGGTCTCACCGTAGAGGCTGTTCATGGCCGCATGAGTGTAGATAGTCAGCTGCTTCTGCACCCTGAGTTCCTGACTGCCGTCGGGATTGAGGGTATAGGTCTTGATCAGTCTGTCGAACTGCGCCTCGCTCTTGGGAGCCGCAAAGGATACAAGCGCCGCGGAGAAGACTAGGGCGGCGGAGATTATTGTTTTTGTCAGAATATTTTTCATAATCCGGATTTATTTTTTGACTATAACATATTCACCGTATGCCTTGTGGGCATTGACAGCATTGCGGAAGCTGTCCCAGTCCGAAGCCTCGTAGACTCTCTTCTTGAGAGCCAAGGTGTTGTGCAGCACTACCTCATTGCCGTCCTGAACGAGAGAACCGCTGAAATCGGCACCGCTACCCTGCATCTCATCGGACTTGGGCGCTGTAACCATGACATAGCCCTCCGGCAGACTGATGCTCTCGTCGAGTTCCATCAGGCGGGAGCAGCCGTCCTTGAAACCGTACCGGCGCTCCTCGATCAAGGTATTGATCCTCAGATAGGAGCGGACACTGTTGTAGAGGTTGTTCATCACCAGCGGACGGAAGAGCATGACACCGTCCTCACCGACAAGGGCATAATCCGGAATTTCATACCGGAATGTAATCTTGATAGGAGCTGCCTGGTAATCCTTGGGATTCCTGCCGTAGTCCACGCTGACGAGCCTGGCCTTGGGAGAGATGTTCAGCAGCTGACGTTCCATAGTATTGCGCCACTCGCTCTGGAAGCCGGTGGTAAAGATACGGCGGATATTCAGGTCACTCTGACCCTCGGCGGTGATGGTAAAGGAACCTTTGAGCGTTCCGTTCTCATCCAGGGTGTTGTCAGCCTTGATACGCACATAGTGATTCTCCGGAGCGGAGACGGGAGTCAGACAGAGGTCGGATCCCTCGGGGATGCCCGGCAGATAGTTCTGCTGCTGCTCGGCACTGCTCCAGAGCTCGCGGCAGAAGGGCACCCATGTGGGATCGAGAGGGATATAAGTGCCGTCGGAGAGCTTGACTACAGCCACGCAGTGGTTGAAATGGTCGGCCGGAATACTCTCGACACGGCTGCCGGCCATGGTCATAGCCGGATAGGCCTCGAAACCGGCCATGCGCAGGAAGGAAATCAGAGTTCCCGCAATATCCTTGCAGACACCGCAGCGGTCGGTGTAGTTCATCTCAGTGTTATGCAGGGTATAGCCCTCGCCCTTGCCCATGGTGATGCCCGCATAACGGATGTTGTCGGCCACCCAGTGGGTCAGCACGGCGATCTTCTCCATCTCGGTCTCCTTGCCGCGGATCAGCTCGTCCACCTTCTTCTGGGCGGGAGCGTAGGCCTCGAAGCTGCCGTAGTCCTCGTTGACCTTATTGAACCATAAAGACTTGTCCTTCCACTCGGGAGTGGTGGACATCATCAGCTTGGGAGCTGCGTCGAAGAGATCCACCATATTGGGCTCGCGGTCAAACGGCATCACGTCATCCACTGCGAACTTATAGACCTTGCGGCCGTCCTCGAACCTCATCGAAGATGTGCACTCGCCCTGATAGAACTGGAACTGCACGTCCTTCTCCATCGGGAAAGACACCCGGTACACCTTGCGTACCGTAGGATCCGCACACCAGAAAGGCACGATGTCGTAGAACTGACCGCGCATCGGGGGAATGAAACGGGAATCGTCCTCCCCGGCAGATGCAGCGGAACCTCCGCCGGCCTCAGATGCCAGCAGAGCGTAGGTGAAGCCCTTCTTGGCTATCTCGTACTCGACTATGTCACCGGGTTCGAGAGCTCCCACCTCGATCATAATCTGGCGGGCTCCCCAGTAGATGGACCTTGCCGGAGCCGCATAGTCCAGGGCTTCGGCGACATCCAGGTGCTCGACTTCTCCATCGGCACGGTAGACTGTCACATACTTGAACTCGGCGAAAGCAGTGAGGGGGTCATAATCGTACTTGATGACCCTGTTGGCAAGAGCGCCCTTGGGCGTCTGTACCTTGAAAGACCTGCACACTGCAAATGAGCCCTGGCCCGTAGGCTCCACGCTGACCGAAGTGCTGTCCAGCAGGACCACACAGTCAGCATTCTGATAGGCCTGACCTGCCGCTGCCGCCTCATACTGCCTCCAGGTCTGGGCCGACATGGCCGCCGAGGCGAGAAGCACGCAGGACAATACAGTAAAAATCCGTTTCATATCCATATATTTGCTAATTACAGTTAGTGATAAAACCTTGCTAAGGTACGAAAATTTTCAGAAAAAATGACTACAATCAAAACAAAATTCCGCCCGTCATCAGTCCCCGGCAAGAAAGGGACCGTCGTCTACCGCATCATCCACCGCCGCATGGTCCGCACAGTCTCATCCGCTGTCCACATCAGCGCAGACGAATGGGAACGGCTGCAGGAAGAAAAAGAGGACAGCGGCCTGACCGACATCAGGATGAAGGTAGAATACGGAGAGCACCTGATCCGGGACATCGCCGCCGGTCTCGACCGGGAGAGCCGGAGCTACACCGCAGAAGACGTGGCACGGCTGTTCAGGGAAAGCGGGAAGCCCTGTTATTTCATACGGTATATCCGGTGTGCCGGCGAGACAATGAAAGCCGACGGACGGCACGGGACAGCCCACAACTACCTCAGCGCCGCCAACAGCCTGTCGGCCTTCCTCGGAGGCAGGGACATCGCGGTGTGCGCCGTCACCGGCCGCCTCATGGAGAGCTACGCCCACTGGCTGAACGGAAGGGGAGTCTGCCGCAATTCTCTTTCATTCTATATGAGAGTGCTCCGAGCAGCATACAATAAGGCCGCAGGCGAAGGACTTACCCGGCAGGCCTACCCTTTCCGCAACGTCTACACCGGTATCGAAAGGACAGTGAAACGGGCCGTGAGCGAGGAGACGGTCTCCGCCCTCTACCGGATACCGCTCCGGGACAGATCCCCTCTCTCCATGGCACGCGACCTGTTCCTGTTCAGCTACTGCGCCAGAGGCATGGCATTCGTCGATATGGCCTACCTCCGGAAAAGCGACATCTGCGGGGGGATCCTCAGCTACCGCCGCCACAAGACCGGTCAACGGCTGGAAGTGAGAATGGAGAGCATCATGGACAAGATAGTGCAGAGATACCGTGATGTCAGCTCGTCCTACGTCTTCCCCATCCTGAGAGAAGGGAGCGACGAAGCAGTCTCATACCGCAAATACAGGACGATGCTGCGATACTACAACAGCCTGCTGAAACGGCTCTCCGCCATATCCGGCATCGGCCTCCGCCTGACATCCTACACCGCCCGGCACAGCTGGGCGACAGCGGCCAGAACACATGGAATCGCCCTGCCCGTCATCAGCGCGGCCATGGGGCACACCTCGGAAAAGACCACAGCCATCTACCTGGCCGCCATAGACAGCGGCACAATAGACGACGCCAACCGGAAAATCATAGGAAAACTACTGCATGACAGTACTGTTTCTTCGTAAGAGACGGTACAAACACTGTACAAAGATAGGCAAATTTACCAATGGTGAAATACTTTTTTGAGAAAATGTTCTGTTTCTGTTAGAGTCACTATCAGCAAATCATTTACGGCCAGTACCTTTACTTCCGGCATAGCGGCATTGACATTATCCCTGTCCCTGTATCCCTGTCTGTGGGCGGCCGCATGGCCGTTTAATATAAATAGGTGCAGCGGCAGCATTGCTTCACATTTGTAAAACGCCCCTGATACTGAGGCCTTCCATATCAGGAAAGGCACCGGAGCCATACCGGACTCTTGTATCCAGACTGTTGCATGCGTTTGCGGAATATGACCTCTTCAGCTTATCACATTGCTTATTTACAACAAATTGGCCTTCGATACCGTCTCTTACGAAGAAACAGTACAACACCCTCTCCGGCAGCGTGACGTCCCCCTTCACGCCAGCCGCAGACAGGTCGCAGAGACACCGCTCCGGGTCGGAGAAGGCTCTGGGATCCGAACCGGCCGCACAGAAAGCCGGCAAGTGGACCGACTTGAATTACTTCGCATTACAGGCGTTTTAGCCTAATGCGGGGGAGTGAGAGGTGTATCATCACCGCAAGCCATGTCACAGGAAACAGACAAGCAGAACACGACCACGTCCAGCCCCAATGACAGGGACGCAGCCCGCTGGTATGCATTCAAGGTCTTCTACAACAAGGTATTCGACATCGAATCCCATCTTCTTAAGACTGGCATACGCAGCTACCTGCCCTCAGAGACGATAACTGTCGAACGCGGGGGAGTCAGGAAAAAAGAGCGCAGGCCTCTTGTCCCGTCGCTGATATTTTTTCAGTGCGGGGAAAGACTTGCCGAAGAGCTTCGGGGCGGACTGGAAGGACGGGTACTGCTCTACACCAGGGAAAAGAACGGCAAAAAAATACCCTCGGCCATCCCGGACAGGGAAATGGAAATATTCATGCTGGTAACCTCCGCCGGCAAGGCAGGACTGGAGTATCTGGGCGAAGACAGCCCCCGCTTCAGGAAGGGAGAAAAAGTCAGGGTGACCGGCGGACAGTTCAAGGGAGCAGAGGGACACATCTGCCGCATCAAGGGAGACCGCAGGCTGATCGTCTCCATACAGGGCCTATGCGCGGTGGCCACCTCATACATCCCTCAGTGCTACCTGGAAAAAATAGATGACCATGACCAGTAACAATCAATACGAAGGACAGCAGCTGAGAAAGCTCTGGCAGGAGACCGTCCTGCCTGGAGCGGACATGTCCGACAGTCCCCAAAGGCTGATGTCGCTCTCCCGCGCATGCCGCTCAGTAAGCGCCCTCCTGCAGACCGGATACCCGGAATGGGAAGGGGCCTCCGCCGCAACCTGCGTAAGGACAGGCCACGGCCTTTTCGACCTCATGCTCCGCAAGACCGGACAGAACTGCCCGACCGCGGACAAACTCGAGCTCATCTCAGAAATGTACGGGCTCCTGAACGGCATCTCCCCCTGTCCCGACCAGTCCAGATCCAGGCTCTGGGACGAGGCGGCCGCCGATGCCCTCGAAGCATATTTCAGAGACAGAGCAGCAATGCCAGCTGCACGGGAGCAGACAGCTGCGTGCCTGTGCCTGCTCGACTGGTTCTACTTCATGGAAGACGTGGAGGATGAGCCGTGGATGCAATACCTCAAAATGACCGTCAACACCTGGGCCGCCTCATTCACCCCGGAGGAAGGATGGAAGGACACCCCGACAGAGACCGCCCTGGAACGCATAGAAGTGCTCAGCCGCAACTCCTACATGCTCCTGGACCCCTCCCACGACGGCACCGTCCGCGCAGCATTCCTCCACTACTCCCGGAAAGCCGCAGCCTCCCCTGCCCTTCCCTACACCGCACTGGGCCGTCTCTATGACCTCGCAACAGGAGGAGACAGCCTGCCCGGAGAGCAGGAAGCCGCACGCACCGCCGCAGCAGGCCTCAGCCGTCTGGAGTCGGCCAGCGCCCCCGGCAGCGACACCCGCCTGTACTGCACCTCCTACCGCATCGCGGACCTTTGCCGTAGCATCATGGGGCGGATGCAGGATGAGGTTTTCGGAGCCACTGCTTAGGATGGCCCGCGACATCTTTAAATGATTACATTTTAGTTTCATAAAATATATGAAATCACACCGCATCGCCGTAGCCGGCACTGGCTACGTAGGTCTGAGCCTCGCCACCCTGCTGGCCCAGCACAACCACGTCACCGCCGTGGACGTGATCCCGGAGAAGGTGGACCTAATCAACCGCCGCAAGTCCCCGATCCAGGACGAGTACATCGAGAAGTACCTGGCGGAGAAGCCGCTGGACCTGACCGCCACCATGGACGGGCGCAAGGCCTACTCTGACGCGGAGTTCATCATCATCGCTGCCCCGACGAACTACGACCCGGTCAGGAACTACTTCGACACCTCGCACGTGGAGGAGGTCATCGACCTGGTGCTGGAGGTGAACCCCTCCGCCGTGATGGTCATTAAGTCGACCATCCCCGTGGGCTACTGCCGCAGTCTCTACGTGAAGTACTGGAGGCAGGGCCTGAGGCGTCTGAACCTGATATTCGCCCCCGAGTTCCTGCGGGAGAGCAAGGCCCTCTACGACAACCTCTATCCGAGCCGCATCATCGTGGGCATACCCAAGATAATCGGGCATCCGGAGTTTGCGGAGGAGAACGAGGCCATCGGCGCTCTGGCCGACATGCCGTTCCTAGAGAAGGCCGCGCATACATTCGCTGAGCTGCTTCAGGATGGCGCTGTGAAGCAGGATATCCCCACGCTGTACATGGGCCTTAAGGAGGCGGAGGCCGTGAAATTGTTCGCGAACACTTACCTGGCCCTCCGCGTGAGCTATTTCAATGAGCTGGACACGTACGCTGAGGTCAAGGGCCTGGACTCGTCTGCCATCATCGAGGG